>CAZDIU010000080.1:5450-17679 GCA_964505535.1 uncultured Desulfobacterales bacterium
AGACCCGGATTTCATATTCGCCTTCCGGAACACCCTTGAAGGTATGCCGACCGGATTTTGTGCCCCGTGTATAAAACCATTCTCCGTACTGATTGTCCGGTCTGTTTTTATGCACCAAAGTAATCCAGTCCTGGGCATTGCCCGGAAGTCCGGAAAATTCAATTTCTATAGCTTCCTGCGGTGCATATGACTCTTTGGCTGTCCGGACGTCAAAACCGGAGGCAACAGGCTGTGAAGCCCTGCGCACAGAAACAGGATAACGTTTCTGCACCTTGTAACCGCCGGAGGGCCAGTTGAAATAGACCCGGATTTCATATTCGCCTTCCGGAACACCCTTGAAGGTATGCCGACCGGACCTGGCTCCCCGCGTGTAAAACCACTGTCCGTACTGATTGTCCGGACGCCCTTTCTCCACCAGCGTTATCCAGTCCTGGGCATTGCCGGGAAGATTTTCATACACAATCTCAATCGATTCACTGGGCAGGTATGAGGATTTGGCAGTTTTCACATAAGCTGAGGCTTCCTGAACCCAAAGCGCAGCGGCCAGCAGCATGACTGTCATGCACATGCAGACAGGCAGCCATTTTTTCCCATCTCTTTTCTTCATGATTTGTCTCCTTTGAAAAATGAACATCCTTCCTGCGAATCTGCGGCAATTCCAAACATACTTTGCCGGAACTGTCTGGCTTTTTTCTGTTTTCAGAAAAAGGGCAGATCCGGCACGGTGACAGGAAACGCGGAAATGAGGAAAATCATCATACATTTTTATTTCTCTTCTCTGATTTGTCAATACCCTGAGAGGATTTCACCGGCTCATCTCTCATGGGAATTTATTTCTAACTATATATTTTTATGGTATTTTCTGTATTTGAATTTGGAAAATCCGCATATTTTGAAAATATTTTCCCTTACGCAAGGCTCCATAAACTTTCGGGTGTAAAGTTTTCAGAAAAACCGGATTTTTCCGGAAAAATCCGGTTTTTTATACCTGAAAACTTTCGGATGGGTACTACTGCATTGTCAATTTTGATTTTATGATTTGAATACAGGATAAAGACGTTTAAGTTTAATGCGTGCGTCTTCGGTGGTAAACTGCCAGTCAATACCTTTCTGCTTCTCATTGCGTTTCTGTTCCCATATCCTGATTTCATGCCGCAATGTTCCGATGTCCGGAGGCGGGTAAGACACTGTTTTGTCATTGCACTGAGTTCAATCTCGGCAATATTCAACCAACTTCCGTGCTTCGGTGTGTGATGAATTTCAAGGCGGTTTATCAATTTTCCTGCTTTCTCCGGCGGAAATGCTTCGCAGAAAGATGCCGTCTTATGAGTGTTGAGATTATCACATACGAGCCGGATATAATCGGCTTCGGGATAATGATTTTCCGGAAGGTCATTGACCTCCGGAGCCCAGTCCTTTGCCGTCCTCCGTTCGCGCACACTCACACAGCGTTTTCCGCTCAGCGGCTCGGTAAACATGGAAATTTCAGCAGTGTCGTTGCGCCCGTATTGGTAATCTTCCCGTTCCGCAAAAATTTTCTGCGTCATTCCGGCGAAAGCCGGTATGACCGTGCCAGGCAGGGCAGGCAAAAAACAGAGCGGTGCCCGGATACTGAAAACACAGATGGTGTGCATACTCTGATTTTTGCCAAAAATCGGGGTATGCACACACTCCAGGTCAGGTCCCGGTTTTCTCCCCCGCATATTTTTCAATCCATTCATGAACCTCGTCAAGGGTCTGAAAATCAAAAAGTTTCTCACCCAGCCGGGTCAGAGCCTTTGCATCCAGCTTTTTCAGTCTTGGAGATTCCTTTGTTATGGTGGATCGGAATTTCCGGGCTATCTGTCTGGCCAGCAGGTTCACCTGGCCGATTATTTCCCCCCGTTTTTCTCCCCGTTTTTCTCCCCGTTTTTCTCCCCGTTTTTCTCCCCGTTTCTCTCCCCGTTTCTCTCCCCGTTTCTCTCCCCGTTTCTCTCCCTCCAGAACGCCTCTTTTGAAACCAATCCGTTCCACACTTGTCACATACGGCATTTTTTCCTCCTTTTCCACAGAAGACAGTTCTTCCCAGAACAGATTCTCCTCCTTTTCCGGCAGAGCCATGACCCAGTCAATGAACCGAAACAGGTTGATGACATCCTGCCGGGAAAAGCCTTTTCTGTAAAGGTGTTTCACAATTTCCAGCTTCTCGCGCCTCCGGCTGTGCCGATTCTCCTTTTTGCCGGTCTGACACGCGGCCAGATGGGCCAGAACGACGACAGCAAAGGGATTTCCGCTTTGCTTCAGTTCCTCTGTGCGTCCGGCGCAGTCAGACAGGTTCACCACCGGAAAGCGGAACCTCAGTTCGCATCCCCACAGATTCCGCTCATACACATCAACCTTCCGCTTCCCCGGTTTGGTGCCAAGCACGGCAAAACTCACGGCCGGACGCCGATATCTGTCAAAAATCCGGTAGTTGTAAATGTACATCCTTTCCGGAAATCCCCTTTCCGGCCGGTTCTGAATGTCTGTGTGGATCAGCCCCCATGCCTCGGATCCATCCTTTAACCAGACCCGCGCCAGCTTGTCCACATATCGCCTGCTCCGATCTGCGTCCTTTGTAATCTGCTGAAACTCTTTGTCCAGAAACTCATATCCCCGGCTCCAGTCAATGCCCGCATGGGCTGAGGGGAAGAAAAAGGCCATGAATTCCGCAAAATACTGTTCCAGAATTTCCTTCCAGGGACTGTCATAGTCATCACTCATTGCTTTTTCCTGTCCTGCGGATATTTTTTATGCTGTATCATAACATAATATGTTATGGGTGTATATCTTTTTTGGGCGGGGAATCAGTGCGCTGTCAGTATTGAATCTGTAAGTTTCAATAACCGGATTTTTCCAAAAAATCCGGTTATTGTCTGCATTTCAGCGCATAGAATCAAAGTTGACAAAGCCTCAGGTTCTGCTGACATGCTGTTTTTAACCGCAGAGCAGCACAGAGTCTCCCCGGGTCACACAGAATTTTTCTGTGTGAACTCTTTGCCGGCCCCGTCTGGCGGCAGGTTTTGGGAAAAATTGTATGCAATCCACAATTTTTCCATAATATCAATTTATTAAATGTATCATCCATCCCGGTTTCGGAAAAAGGCGGCAGGTTTGCCCCATGCCAAGAAATATATACTTTTCATGAAACCTTGCAAAGAGATTCGTTTCTGTAGTATGAATCATCCGCGGAGAAATCGGCAGTGGATCAAATCCGCTGATGCATCCCCCTCCCCCAGCAGGGGAGGGCCGGGGTGGAGGAGAGATAACAGTTTGAAATGATATTCTGTTTTCACCATTCCCTGCCCCTCCATCAGGAGAGGGAAAACAGTTTTTCTGCATTGTCAGCGGCTTTGGACCGCTGCTGATAAATCATGCTGAAAGAATGCCGCGCGGGTCCGGATTCCAATTCATTGAAAATATTTTTATAAATTCGGTATTATCTGAAAAGGCCGGGATACTTCGGCCTTATATACAGGGAATTGATCGTTGATGTCAGATTTGTTTCATTTTCTCAGAGGCATCCCCTTTTTTGCGTCTCTGCCGGATGGGGATATCTCGGTTATCTGCAGTATATGCCGGAAAACCGCTTTCAAAACCGGGGAAATCATTTTCAGGGAAGGAGATACGGGAAATTATCTCTTTATCGTGCATGAAGGCAGTGTGGAAATCTGGAAAAATTACAGCACACCGGAGCAGGGACTGCTGTCGGTATGCGGACCGGGACATCTGTTCGGGGAACTGGCGCTGATTGATGATTCTCCCAGAAGCGCGACTGTGATCGCGCGGCAGCCCTGCAAACTGCTTTCCGTGACCCGTGAGGATTTTGAGCGGATCACCCGATCCAATCCCATTTCCAAATCCATCATGCAGTTTCTGGCCGCCACCATCCGGCGAAGAACCGAAACCTTTTCCCAGGGCATTCGGATCCGTGATCGGAAACTGGAAAAACTCTATCAGGAACTGAAAAAATCCCAGGTGCAGAATGTATGTGATCTTCGGGACAAAGAGCAGTTTGTCCGGCAGACCCACCGGCAGTTCGGAAACCATCTGCGCCTGATTTCAGACATGATGAATCTGCAGGCCGAGTATATTTCCGACACCCGCACCCTGAACATCTTCCGCCGAAGCTGGAGCCGGATCAACACTCTGGCACTGGTTAATGAAACCATTTCCCGGCCCCCCTATGATGTTTTCATTGAAGCGGAAGATTATCTCAGAAAAGTTGTGAAAAACATTTTTCAGACCTTTCGGATCCGTTCCGGGGAAATTCTGGTGGATGTGGAGGCAGCAGAGATTCTGCTTCATCCGGAAGAGGCATTTCCCATTGGGCTGATCATCAGCGAACTGCTGGCCGGGCCCTTTATCACCGCATCAGATGACAAAACCTTTTCCCATATTCAGATCCGCCTGACAGAAACGGAAGAGGATGATCTCGAACTTTCTGTCAGCAGTTTCAGCACCCTGATGACAGATGAAACCAATCTGAGCGACACCGGCATTGCGGCCCCGGATCTGGTCAAAAGTCTGGTGGAGAATTACCTGGGCGGAAGAATGCGGATCGAAAGCAACGGCCATATCCGGTTTATTATCCGGTTCATACCGAGAAAAATAATGAAAGGTAAATAAGAAACTATGCAGGAAATCCGTTTTCACGGACGGGGCGGCCAGGGAACTGTGGTGGCCTCGGTCGTACTGGCAAAAGCCTTTTTCAGGGCCGGTTATTATGTGCAGACCTTTCCGGTGTTCGGCGTGGAACGCCGGGGTGCGCCGGTGGAGGCCTATCTCCGGCTGGATGACAAAAAAATTCTGATCCGCAGCAATGTTTATCAGCCGGATCATGTGGTGGTGCAGGATGCCAAACTGCTGCATACGGTGGATGTGACAAAGGGACTGAAACCCGGCGGATGGATACTGCTCAATATCCCGGAATTTACCCCGGATATTCAGGCGGATCCCCGTTTTTCCGCTTTCCGTCTGGCTGTGGTGGATGCTTCCGGCATTGCCCTGTCCCACAGACTGGGAACCCGGACACAGCCCATTATCAACACGGCCATGATCGGAGCCTTTGCCCGGATTATGGAAAATCCGCCCATGAAAGCTCTGGAAGAGGTCATCCTGCAGGAAATTCCGGCCCGGCAGAAGGAAAATTTTGAGGCTGCGAAGCAGGCATATGAAAGTGTGCGGTTTAAAAACCTGAAACCTGAAAATGTATGATGAGGAGTGCAAAGCAATTGGAACAACATGAAACTGCCGGGGAAATCCCCTTATACATATCCCGCTCTGAAGTGCCGACCACAGTGAACAAAACCGGATTCTGGCGTTTTGTGCGTCCGGAATACTGCGAAAAAACAGCCCCGTGCAGTCAGGCATGTCCGGCCGGGGAAGACATTCCCCGCATTGAGATGCTCACCGCCAAGGGAATGTTCATTGCCGCGTGGGAGACGATTCTGCGGGAAAACCCTTTTCCGGCTGTATGCGGACGGGTCTGTTTTCATCCCTGTGAAGGCATGTGCAACCGCAAAGATCTGGATCAGCCCTTGTCCATCAACCGTCTGGAACGCTTTATCGGAGACATGGCCATCCGGGAGGCATACGCGATTCCCCATCCCTTTTACGGGGATGATGCGGAATCGGAAAAACGCGCGGCGCGCGGAAGACGCATTGCCATTGCCGGTTCCGGCCCGGCAGGTCTTTCTGCTGCGTGGTTTCTCACCCGTCTGGGACATAAATGCTTTGTTTTTGAAGCAGAGCCCGAACTTGGCGGGGTTCTCCGCTGGGGAATTCCCTGGTACCGTCTGCCGGAAGATGTTCTCAAGATTGAAATCTCCCGGATTCTGGATGCAGGTGTGGAGATATTCTGCGGCTCCCGGCTCACAAGAGATTTTATCGAAAACGGCAAAGGACAGTATGATGCGGTTTTCATGGGGTGCGGATACGGCAAATCCCTGAGTCTGCATATCCCCGGAGAGGATCATGCACAGGATGGGCTGCGGTTTCTTCATGAGGTGCGCAGCGGCATATGCGGGGAAATGAAAGGCACTGCCGCAGTCATAGGCGGCGGCAACACCGCCATTGATGTGGTGCGATCCCTGACCCGCATGGGGGCAAAGGCTGTGCTGGTTTATCGCAGACGCAGACAGGACATGCCCGCGTTTGCCCATGAAGTGAATATGGCTGTGGAAGAGGGTGTGGAAATCAGGGAACTGCTCTCACCAGTCCGCATAGACAAGAATGGAAAAGGACTGCTTCTGAGCCTTCAGAAAATGAGCATATCCGACAAAGTGGCAGGCCGGGTCAGTGTGATACCGGAACCGGGACTCTCTGAAACCATGCAGGTGGATCAGGTGTTCACAGCCATTGGAGCCAAAACGGATGAGGACTGGTGCATGCCTCCCGGAAAAAGCCCGGATGTGCTGGAAACGCCTTTCTGCACCTTCTGGAACAGGGAACGGCCTGTGGTCTATGGCGGCGATCTGACCAATCCTGTCAAAAGTGTGACCGATGCCATTGCATCCGGCAAAGCTGCTGCCATTGCACTGGACACCTTTTTCCAAAAAGGATATGGGGCCATTGCTGAAACCCTGAATGCCTGCCGGGTCGGAGAGGGCAATGCACTTTCCATGGAAATCTATCTTTCCGGTGATAGGAAAACGCACAGTGCGCATACAGTTTCCTTTGGGGAAATCAATACAGACTATTTTCCCAATGCCAATCGTGCGCATCCGCGAATCATTGCTCCGGAGATACGCTCCCGCAGCTTTTCAGAAGTGGAAAAGACCTTTGCACGGGAAACAGCCCTGAAAGAGGCCGGCAGGTGCTTCAACTGCGGCATATGCAATGACTGCGACAACTGCCGTGTGTTCTGCCCGGAAGTCGCGATATTCATCAACGGAACCCGGTGCATCAATTATGATTACTGCAAAGGCTGCGGCATCTGCGTGACCGAATGCCCCCGCAATGCCATGTCCCTGGAGGAGGAAATTCTATGAAAGAGGTTCTGGAAGGAAGCCATGCGGTATCCGAGGCAGTCCGGCTGGCAAGGGTGCAGGTGATGTCCGCGTATCCCATTACCCCCCAGACGCATATTGTGGAGGCGCTTTCGGAATTCTGCGCAGAGGGAAAGATGGATGCAACATTCATCTGCGTGGAAAGCGAGCATTCCGCCATGGCCGCAGTCATCGGAGCCGCGTCCGGCGGCGTGCGCACTTTTACGGCCTCCTCTTCGCAGGGACTGGCGTTGATGCACGAACTTCTGCACTGGGCTTCGGGTGCGCGTCTGCCCATTGTCATGGCTGAGGTCAACCGGGCGCTGGGGCCGGGCTGGAATATCTGGATGGATCAGACCGACAGTCTTGCCCAGCGGGATACAGGATGGATTCAGCTTTACTGCGAAGACGGCCAGGAGGTGCTGGATACCACCCTGCAGGCATACCGGCTGGCCGAAAGCGTAAATCTGCCGGTCATGGTCGTGCTGGACGCGTTTTTTCTCTCTCATACCTATGAACCTGTGGATGTGCCGGATCAGGAAACTGCGGATCGGTTTCTGCCGCCTTTTGTTCCCAGAATCTGTTTGGACACAAACCATCCCCGGGCCATCAGCCAGATGGCTCCGCCGCCCGTGTATATGGAAATGCGCCATGACATTCAGATGGCTATGGAAATGGTTCCGGACGCATTTGCCCGCACCGAGGAGGAATTCGACAGCATATTCGGCCGCAGATACGGCGCAGTGGATCCGGTCAACTGCGAAGATGCGGAAATTGTTATGGTCATGGCCGGAACTGCTGCCAGCACCTGCCGTGCGCTCATCGCGGATCTGCGCGCCAAAGGCGAAAAAGTGGGACTGCTCAAACTGAAAATGTTCCGTCCCTTTCCCCAGAAACAGATTCGGCAGATGCTGGGAAATGCAAAAAAGATCGCTGTGCTGGATCGGAATTTCTCCTTTGGCGCAAGCGGAATCTTTGCACAGGAAATCCGTGCGGCTTTATACAATCATGATCGCCGTCCCCCGGTTTTCGGCTATATCACCGGGCTGGGCGGAAGGGATGTGACACCGGAAATTCTCACACAGATATTTCAGATGACCAAAGAAAGCCCGGCTCCGGAAAAGGAAAGTGTGTGGGTGGGACTGAAGCGCTGAGCAATGACAAACGGAACAGATTCACAGGAGAGATCACAAATGACAGTAAGCGAATTGCCGCAGAAAGATTATATGCATTCCGGCCATGTGGGATGCCCCGGATGCGGGGCCACTGTGGCCATGAAGTTTGCCCTGCGCGCGCTGGAGGAAAAGACGATCATGGTCATTCCGGCCTGCTGCTGGGCCATTATCGCGGGTGCACATCCCCAGACTTCCCTCAATGTGCCGATTCTGCACACCGCATTTGAGACCGCTGCCGCGGCAGCCAGCGGGCTGCGGGCTGCGCTGGACAGGAAAGGCGACAAAGAAACCACAGTGGTGGCATGGGCCGGAGACGGGGGAACCTTTGACATCGGATTTCAGGCACTTTCGGGCGCGGCCGAACGCAATGAAGACTTCATCTATGTCTGCTATGACAATGAGGCCTATATGAACACAGGCGTGCAGCGGAGTTCCTCCACCCCTTATGGAAGCCGCACCACCACAACACCTGGGCAGGGATGGAAACACACCCGGAAAAAGAATATTGTGGAAGTCATGGCCGCGCACCGCATTCCCTATGCGGCCACTGCCAGCATCGCGTTTCCCGAAGACATGATCCGCAAGTTCCGCAAAGCAAAGGAAATGAAAGGCGGAACGCGTTTTCTGCATGTTTTTGCCTCCTGTCCGACCGGATGGCGTGTCCCGACCGAACACTGCATCAAAATCGCACGGCTCGCTGTGCGCACCAATGCCTTTCCCCTGTATGAGGTGGAGGACGGAGTCCGTTACACAATCAATCACAAAGGAGACCTTCCGGTAAGGGATTATATGGCTCCGCAGGGACGTTTCAGACATCTGAAAGACAGGGATTACCATGTGATACAGGAAATGGTGGATCAGGACTGGGAATTACTTTTGGGAAAAACAGGGGAAAAAGACAGTTGCCGCGCAGCCTGAGAACTCAGGAAAGCGGAACTTCTTAAAAGCGGATGTCAGATTCCGGGTTTCAGGTGTCAGGTGTCCGGTTCCGGGTGTCAGATATCAGGAAAGATCTGACAAAACAGACAAAACCTGAAACCTGAACACTGAAACCCGGACACTGAAACCTGATAATTGTTAATTGCATCTGTTATATCAGCAAGTTTCAATTTTCTTGCAGCATCACTGCTGTATTGACAAAAAACAGCATGCAGAGGGGAAATGTGGCTGACTATCTGATTTTAATCATTGATGATGATCCCACGCATCACCTGATTGTCGGAAATTACCTGAAAAAATCAGGTTATGATGCAATCCACGCGCTTGATGGTGAACAGGGGCTGAAAATGCTGGAGGAGCGCAAACCCCATCTTGTGCTGCTGGATATTCAGATGCCGGGGATGGACGGTTTTCAACTGATCCGAAAAATCAAAAAAGACAAATCCGGACACCATGTGGCTGTGATTTTCCTGACTGCCCTGAAAAGGCAGGAGATCATCACAAAGGGTCTGGAACTGGGCGCGGATGATTATATTGTCAAACCCTTTGACCGATCCGAGCTTCTGGCCCGCATCAAAGCGGTGCTGCGGCGGATGGACAGGAGAATTTCCCATGAGGGGCACATGGAAGGGGAACTGACCGATCTGGGAATTTCTGACCTGTTGCAGAGTATGGAAATGGGGATGAAGACTGCCACGATCCGGATGAAGGAAATGGACGCCGAGATCGTGGTGGACAATGGCGGTTTTCTGTATGCCCGGCAGGGACGTTTCACCGGTGAGCAGGCCCTTCAGCGCATCTTTCTGCTGGAAAAGGGGGGATTTTCCGTAAAATTCAATGAAATCCCTCCGGGCATTGGCCAAAAAACTGCCCCCCTGACCTCCATCCTGATGAATGTGACAAAAGATGTGGATGAAATCAGGGATATCATGTCTCAGATGGGAGTCGAAAACCGGCAGATGATTATCGCGGGCGACCTGACCCTGTTCCCTGATCTGGAGAAAATCCGGGATATCACGCCTGCCACTTTTGCCGAAATCATTGCGCACATGGAAGGGGTTCTGAAGGACAATATCAAAATCCTGATACAGGCCTCCACAGAGAGGATACTGAAGATAGAGAAAAAAACATAAGGAAAAACAGATATGCTGAAAGAGAGAATCCGTTTTAAAGCCCTGCATGACAGAATCTCTGATCCTGCCACTGCCGCAGCCCATATTCAGGATGGCACCAACCTGTTCATCTCCGGGGTAGTGGGACTTTTTATGCTGATTATTTTATTTTATAAATCAGCATATTAGCTAAAAACAGCACAAACAGTATCATGGATGTATCGTATAACTATTTGTATTTACTATGTATAGATAATAATCAGTATTTCTTAAAAAATATAATAATATAAAATAGTTATATTTAAATCAGTTCGTGCAGACCGACTACCCATCTCCGGGTTTACCGCGGGGTATCCCAAACTGATTCCGCGGGAACTTGTCCGCCGCGCACAGTCCGGTGAACGTTTCAAGATCAATCTGTTTGCAGGCGCGTCCACAGGAGCATCGGTGGACGGCATTCTGGCCGAAGCCGGTGTGGTGCGGTGGCGCAGACCCTACATGAGCGACCGATCCATGCGGAAACACATCAATGCCAATGAGATTCTTTTCAAGGATGATCATCTGTCCCGCCTGTCTGCCCAGGTGCGCGCGGGCAACTGGGGAAATCCTGACGTGGCCATTGTGGAAGCCGTTGGCATTACGGAAAAAGGCCATCTTATTCCCTCCATGTCCG
The DNA here is from genome assembly GCA_964505535.1 of uncultured Desulfobacterales bacterium. Taxonomy (GTDB): domain Bacteria; phylum Desulfobacterota; class Desulfobacteria; order Desulfobacterales; family Desulfococcaceae; genus JAABRU01. The sequence goes on from CAZDIU010000080.1 coordinate 16,357, forward strand.
TTGGCAATACCCCCACCTATGTGAAAGAGGCACAGAAGATTATCATTGAAATCTGCTCGGAACCGCCGGAACTGGAAGGCATCCATGATATTTTCATTCCCGATGATCCGCCCTACCGTATGCCCATCCCCATCTACCGGACAGCGGACCGCATCGGCAAACCCTTTATTGAGATGGATCCGAATCGTGTGGTTGCCATCCTGGACAGCCGGGAAGAGGATGTGTGCCCGGTATTCACGGAACCGGATGAGGTTTCAAAAAGCATTGCAGCGCATATCCTTGATTTTGTCCAGCATGAAATCGCAAAAGACCGTCTGCCGCGGTTTCTTCCCTGGCAGTCCGGGGTGGGAGATGTGGGAAATGCCGTGCTGAGCGGTTTTATGTTATGGAAAACGGTTTTTTCAATGACCTGGACATTTATTCCGAGGTACTGCAGGATGCTGTGCTGGATCTCATTGACATGGGAAAGGTGCGTGCAGCGTCCGGTTCCGCTCTCACGCTTTCCAAAAAGGCGCGCACGCGTCTGTTCAACGAACTGTACCGGTACAGGGAAAAAATCATCCTGCGGCCCGTGGAGATATCCAATGCACCGGAAGTCATCCGGCGGCTGGGGGTTATCGCAATCAACACAGCCATTGAGGTGGATATTTACGGCCATGTCAATTCCACCCATGTCATGGGTTCCCAACTCATGAACGGCATTGGCGGATCAGGAGATTTTCTGCGCGCGGGTCTGCTCAGTTTCATTGTCACGCCAAGTACGGCAAAGGACGGAAAAATCTCCTCCATTGTGCCCATGGTTTCCCATGTGGATCACAATGAGCATTCCGTGGATGTGGTGGTGACAGAATACGGTCTGGTGGATACCCGTCCCCTCACGCCCCGGCAGGTGGCTGAACAGGTTATCAAAAAATGTGCGCATCCGGATTACCGGGATATGCTCTGGGATTATTACCAGCGGGCGGTCCGCACCCAGGGCGGTCATGAACCCCATATGCTTGACGAAGCCTTCTCCTTTCACCAGCGTTTCATGGCATACGGTGACATGCGTTCCCGGTGAGAATACAGAAAACAGCCCGACAATTCCCTGTGGCTGCCCATTGCTGTCAGGTGAAGACTGTCCGGGAGTGCCAAACGGAAAGTTTGGCACTGTTTTTATGAATAATTTCAGTCTTCCGAGCTTTCAGTTCGGACTCCCCCTCGCTTAACCTGATGACAATGCTGCGGCAGCCCCTTTCATACCGGTTCCGCATTGAAAATATACTTGCAATACCAATTCCCCATTGATTTAATACAATACCGCCCCTTTTTCAGCGCCGGGTG
>CAZDIU010000081.1:0-17527 GCA_964505535.1 uncultured Desulfobacterales bacterium
CATAAAGGACAGCTTTTTTATAAACGGTATATCAGCATTTTCCATGTCCCTTAGATATGGAAACAGCAAAAGGAGACATGTCTGTGAAAAAAAATCTGCTGATGATTCATACCGGCGACGGCAAAGGCAAAACCACTGCTGCTCTGGGGCTGGCATTCCGGGCTGCGGGACATGGACAAAACGTATGTGTAATCCAGTTCATCAAGGGCAGTTGGAAATATGGGGAAACAGAAACAGCAAAGCGTCTGGGCGATCTCATGGAATTTCATATCATGGGCAGGGGATTTACATGGCAGTCAGACAATCTGGCTGAAGACACGGCTCTGGCAAGACAGGCATGGGAACTGGCCAAGGAAAAGATTCTGTCCCGCAATTACCGGCTGGTGATTCTGGATGAAATGACCTATCTGATTGCATACCGTATGCTGGACGAGAAAGATGTGCTGGATTTTCTCAGACAGCGGCCCGAAGATGTGCATGTGCTGATTACGGGCCGGAATGCCTCGGCCGGGCTGGTGGAACTGGCCGACATGGTGACAGAGATGAAGGCGGTGAAACATCATTACAAAGCAGGGATAACAGCGCAGAAAGGGATTGAATTTTAGATCAGAGGCTCTTTTTTGACAGGCAGTCGGATTTTTTAACCGCAGGATCACACAGAGTTTTTCTGTGCAGAATTCAGGTGCAATACCAATTCGCCATTGATCTGAAACATAACTTTTTCTGGCATAAAGTTTTTCAGAAAAAGCGGATTTTTCAGAAAAATCAGGTTTTTCTGAACACATGGAAACCTCATTTTTGTCTGCCTGCAGGCATCTTTTCAATGGAGAATTGGTATAATGCCGATTCGCCATTGGTTTTGTCCAATGCGGAACACAGAGATTCCGAACAGTATCCCTCTGCAAAATCCAAACAACTGACAGCATCGGATCAAAGCAATGGGGATTCGGTATAACTCAATGCCGTTTCCTTAAACAGAAAGTTTCCCTTCCCCGGCGGGGGCAGGGCTGTCCTGAACCCCGATTTCCATTTTTTCGATTCATCTGACTTTTTTCTTGCAATTTCAGAATCGTCTGGTATATATAAAATTCGGGTTGTTACAGATAACTCTTTCTGACCGTCAGTTCATATACTGTGAAAAATGACAGATTACTTAAAGTTTTCTCCAAAATTAATCATGTCGCTGTGAACACATGTCAGATAAGGGTTGATCTGATTTGCTGAACGCAAGATCCGTTAATCATAATATTTTTCTTTACATTTGCATTGCATTTTGGCAACTGTGTTTTAAAAAATTCAATAATGCAAAGGAGAAGCATCATGAGATTCCATTTTTTCAGAGACCCTGTTCTTAACCCAAGTTGCTACCTATAAATTTATAAATATTATATAAACAGGATGTTATAAAAAATCATGATATTTTTGCAAGAAATCCGATGTCTGATATTATTGAGTTTTTTCATAGGTAGCAACTTGGGTTGTTCTTAATAAAATATGTGTGAAAACAGGACTTGAAATGCTGTTTTTTGGTATCTTCTGTCACTGATGATCGAAACCCGCAGACATTCTCTTTCATCTGCATCCGGACTTTCCGGGATCGGAATTCCGTCATTCAGCAGATTTCTGTGCGGCAATGAAAAAAATGCTGTCTTCAGCATGAATGTACCTCCTGCAAAACTGGGGTTGACACACCATCCCGTCCGGGATAAACAGATTTTGAAAATATACCGACTGCAGGAGGACAGAATGCTCACTTTTGAAAAACCGGCCCGTTATCCGAAAATTTTTTTCCGTCTGTGCGGCATTGCTGAACTTTCAGATCTGATTGGGTGGCACCGTGCATCAGTCGATGGCATGTTCGTACCCGGAAAAGGGGTGGGGATGACACTGACCACGGATATAAAGGAAAAGGACTGACAGTTCATGCCCCTGCCGACGGGAACGGCATGCCCCTGTCCGTGACATCAGCCGGAGCTTCGGGAAATGAAAGAGAGCAGACTGAAATACTTTTGGACGCCATTGAAATCCGTACCGGTCCGGCCGGAAGACTGAAAAAAACGGCCGCGGGCCCTGCAGGCCGGCAAAGGATATGACTCTGCGGAACAGAATCCGCAGGCGCGGCATTTCCCCCATGATTCCGAGCGGGTTATGGCCGGATCGGCGGTCTCCGGCCGGAAGGCCGCCGTCAGCACCTGTTGATCGGCGGAAGGTGGAACGCACCTTTGCATGGTTTCAGACAAAATTCCGGAGACTGACCGTGCGGTGGGAACGCAGGGACAGATACTGGCGGGGTTTTTTATGCCTGGGACTCTGTATGTTTTGGGTTGAAAGGATTCTTTCATCTTCATGAATTCTTATCAAAATAATATTCGGATAGGTTCAGAAGATTTTTTTGCAGAATAACCGAACCATATTGCAATCACATGAACAGCAAACAGCGACTGCCCGTTCTCTGCTTTTTGCTGCCGGTGATCTGAAGCAGGGGCACAGGCGAAAAAATGACAGTGAGAGAGATCAGATCAAAGTCTGTCCTGTCAGACTCAAAAATATATAAATATGTAATCAATCCATATGTTGGATGTCAGTTTTCATGCTCCTACTGTTATGCCCGATATATGAAAAAATTTACCGGACATAAAGAGCCTTGGGGTGATTTTGTTGATGTAAAAATAAATTCAGTGGAATTGTTACAAAAGGAAATCGCCAAAAAGAAACCGGATCAGGTATGGATAAGCGGTGTTTGCGATCCATATCAGCCATTGGAAGAAAAATATGAGTTAACAAGAGGTTGTTTAAAGGTATTGGCTGATAACAATTGGCCGTTCATAATACAGACAAAATCACCGTCAGTCTTAAGAGACACAGAATTACTGAAAAATGCAAGATGTGATGTCGGTTTTTCAATGGCAACGGCAGATGAAAATATTAAACAATTGTTTGAACCAAGAACACCAAAGATAATCGAACGGATCAAGGCATTAAATCAATTGCACAAAGCCGGAATAAAAACTTATGCAATGATCGCCCCCATTCTCCCCGGAGCGGAAAAGATAATTGACCAATTGGAAGCCAAACCGGATTATCTTTATATTGACCGAATGAATTATAATTATGCGGATAAGATATATAAAAAGAACAAGTTAGAGGATTTTCTGGATGATGAATATTTCCATGCCATAAAAATGGAACTGGCTGATAAAGCTAAAAAATTGGGAATTGTTTTCAGCGCTGCATTTTAGGATAATTTGTATAAGGACACCCAACAACCGTTTCAGCCGGATTCAGGCCGCAAAGTTGCTCACCGGCTATGCGTATGTCAGTTTCAAGAGAGGAAACAGCATGCTGGAACCAGGTTATGATTTTGAACCTGAAGATGGTGATTTGTTTTTTCAGGATTTGGCGGGCAGCGGCGCTTCAGCAATTGAAAGTGTCACTCCCGGTTTTAACGGCGCAGAAGTTTCCCACATGGGAATGATTGTCAGAATTGGACAAAAGAAATATATCATTGAAGCCTTTCCTCCGGAGGTGCGGATTAATCCGATAAGTGTTTTTCTCATGAGAGCAAAAGACCATGAAATGCGACCGAGAGTTTTTGTGGGCCGATTAAAACCTGCATACAGAAAACTGATTCCGGCAGCAAAGGAAAAAGCACTTAAACTGAGAGGACTGCCCTATGACAGGCTTTATCTGACAGGAGAGGATGCTTATTATTGCAGTGAACTGATTGTGGACGCATTTAAATATGCCAACAATGGCACTGAGTTTTTTCCAGAACGCCCAATGTCTTTCAGAGATGAGGAAACAGGGGAAATTCCTGATTATTGGAAAAGGTATTATGCGTATTTTGGTATGGATGTTCCTGAGGGGGAATCGGGTTCCAGCCCCGGCGAAATTTCATTATCAGACAAAATTGAAATAATCCATCGGTATGGTTTCCTGACCAACTGGCATTAACAAAGGACTGTCCTCTGCGGATTTCTGATGTAAAAAAATTTAGTTGACAGACCCCTCAGACTTTTTGCAGAATTTATCCAGATGAGCGGAAACACAATGACAGTTTGACACTGGGTTCAAACCGGTTGATTCTGAATTTTCTCCATCAGGGAAGGGGAGAATTTCTCTGTCACCCATCAACCGATGTGACTCACTGCCGACAGTGCCGCAGACCTCCGGCATAATATTCCGGGTGTGAATGGCAGAAAAGATCAGCATATTTTCTGCCGTTTTCCCCGGACTGTGCTGCCGGATTAACCAGACAACTCACACAGAAAGGAATCAGAACAGATTGCGTTCGGATATTACTGCCATGACATCGGAAAAGACAGAGAACACAGACAGCAAAGAAAAACCGGTCAAAAAGAGTGCGCTGCGGGAGAACATAGAGGCGATCCTCATTGCCATTGTTCTTGCGCTGTTTATCCGCACTTTTGTGGTGCAGGCCTTTAAAATTCCTTCCGGATCCATGAAGGAAACTCTGCAGATCGGAGATCATATCCTGGTGAACAAATTTGTTTACGGCATCAGGATGCCTTTCACACAGAAAACGCTTATCTCCATGCATGATCCCGATCGGGGCGATATAGTGGTTTTCAAATTTCCCGAAGATCCGGACAAGGATTTTATCAAACGGGTCATTGCTGTGGGAGGAGATACCGTTGAAATCCGGGACAAAAAAGTTTTTGTCAACGGAAAACCAGCGGAATATCAGCAGGCCGTATTCACAGATGAGCGGATGATTCCCGCAAATATTCAGCCCAGGGACAATATGAAACAGATAACTGTGCCGGAAAATTCCCTGTTTGTGATGGGAGACAACCGGGATCACAGTTATGACAGCCGGTTCTGGGGATTTGTGAAACGCAGCGCAATAAAGGGAAAGGCATTCATCATTTACTGGTCCTGGGACAAAGAGCAGGATCTGGTTCACAGCGTCCGCTGGAACAGGATTGGGGATTTACTCAAATAAACAGGTGAAATATGCAGTTCAGCCGAAAAGACGTTCTGGATATGGCATCACTGTCTGCCGGGGAAATCACCATGATTCTGGATACAGCCGACCGGATGAAGGAGATTTCCCAGCGGCCTGTGAAAAAAGTGCCGACACTGAGGGGACAGACGGTTATTCTTTTTTTTCATGAACCCAGCACCCGCACACGGACATCTTTCGACATTGCGGCCAAGCGGCTGAGCGCGGACAGCATCTCCATTGCTGCCAGTACCAGCAGTATTGTCAAAGGCGAAACCCTGATTGACACAGCAAAGAATCTGGAGGCCATGAACGCGGATATCATTGTGATGCGCCATTCCTCATCCGGCGCGCCCCACCTGCTGGCCCCGCTGCTGCGGGCTTCGGTGATCAACGCGGGAGACGGAACCCATGCGCATCCCACCCAGGCCCTGCTGGATATGATGACCGTGAGAGAGAGAAAAGGCGGTTTTGAAGGATTGCGAATTGCCATTGTCGGAGACATTTCCCACAGCCGTGTTGCCCGATCCAATATCGCGGGTTTCACAAAAATGGGTGCCAGTGTGACGGTCGCCGGCCCCCCGACCATGATTCCCAAAGGAATTGAATCCCTGGGAACCGCAGTGACCCATCATATGGATGAAGCCATTGAAGGAGCGGATGTGATCATGATGCTCCGGATTCAGAAGGAGCGGCAGAAAGGGTTTCTTTTTCCCACAGAACGGGAATATGCCAGTCTGTACGGCCTGAACCGGAACCGTATGAAACATGCAAAAAAGGATGTGCTGATCATGCATCCGGGGCCTGTGAACCGGGGTGTGGAAATCTCGCCGGATGTGGCTGACGGCCCCTGGTCTGTCATACTGGATCAGGTGAACAACGGGGTGGCCGTGCGGATGGCTCTTTTATATCTGGTTTCGGGAGGAGCACGCAATGCGGATACGGATTAAACATGGCCGGATCATTGATCCGGGTTACAGAGATGAAATCGCAGACATTCTGATCGCAGACGGAAAGATTGCGGAAATCCGCAAAGATATTTCTCCTGCATCTGCGGGGCCGGAACCGGATCAGATCATTGATGCGTCCGGCAGAATTGTCTGTCCCGGACTGATTGACATGCATGTGCATTTCCGGGAACCGGGAGAGGAATACAAAGAGACCATTGAATCCGGGTGCCGTGCTGCAGCGCATGGCGGTTTCACGGCTGTATGCACCATGCCCAACACCAAACCGGTGAATGACAACGGGCAGATCACAGAATATATCCTGAAAAAGGCGGCTGAAGCAAACGGCGTACGCGTGTTTCCGGCAGGGGCTGTATCGCGCGGACTGAACGGAGACGCCCTGTGCGAATACGGGGAACTCAAGGCAGCCGGGGCTGTCGCGATTACAGATGACGGCAGACCTGTGAAAAACAGCCAGCTCATGCGCCGGGCTATGGAATACGCGGGCGCACTCGGTCTGCTGGTGATTTCCCATTCCGAGGATACGGATCTGTCCGAAGGCGGAGCCATGAATGAAGGACAAACCGCTACTCGGCTGGGATTGCCGGGCATTCCCAACGCGGCCGAAAGCATTGCGGTGATGCGGGAGATTGCCCTGTGCGAACTGACCGGGGTTCCTGTGCATATCGCGCATGTCAGCACTGCGGAATCTGTTCACGCGATCCGGGATGCCAAACTGCGGGGCGTTCGTGTCACAGCCGAAACCGCACCCCACTATTTCACCCTTACGGATCAGGCTGTGGGTCTAGACAATACCCATGCCAAAATGAATCCGCCCCTGCGCACGGAAAAAGACAGGCAGGCCGTGCGCGAAGCATTGGCAGACGGAACCATTGATGCCATAGCCACTGACCATGCCCCCCATTCCGTGCTGGAAAAGGAAGTGGAGTTTGACCGTGCGGCCAATGGCATCATCGGTCTGGAAACCTCGCTGTCTCTGAGTCTGGCTCTGGTAAGGGAGGGGGTTCTGACACTGACACAGTTGATTGAAAAAATGGCAAAAAATCCGGCACGGATACTGGGCATCGAAAGCGGTCTGCAGGTTGGAATGCCCGCGGATATTACCCTCATTGATTCGGAAAGAGTCTGGACAGTGAAACCGGAAAATTTTCAGTCCCGCAGCCGCAATACCCCATTTGCAGGATGGGAGATGAGGGGAAAGGCTGTCCTGACTGTCGCGGGCGGGAAAATCATATATTCGGATATCTGACAGCCCCATTGACGTCAGTTTAAGCACAGCGGAGTCCGAACTGAAAGTTCGGAAAACTGAAATTATTCATAAAAAAAGAGCCAAACTTTCAGTTTGGCTCTCCCGGACGGTCTTAACCTGACGGCAATGCTGACAGCCCCGCGGTTACGAGATTTTTTTCTTCCCATGTCATACAGAGATGCAGGCAGAGATGCGGGGGCAAATTTTTTTATGCCGGACTTTTCCGGGATTGATTATGAAATTCCTGACCCGGCACGCAACAGGGGCCAGTCAATATGATTCCACCAGGATTCATGATCCTTCCAGTACAGCAGGGTTCGGGTCGCTCCTTTAATCACAGCATGAACCGGATCAGGAGCAATGAGCACATTCAGACCGGTTTCAGCGGTTATCCGCTGATTCACGCCTTTTATGCAGGAACCGCCGCCCGTAAGGCAGATGCCGGACTCTGTGAGTTCCGCAGATATACTGTCCGGGAGTTTGCGCAGGTTTTCCCTGATCATTTTCAGGATAGCGGAAATCACCGGATCCATGGCAGTGAGAATATCTCTCTGGTTTACTTCAATGTGTTCCTCCTGCCGTTTGGCAATGTGTATCCCCTTTACCCGCATCCGCTTTTGCGAAACTGTCTGCAGGGGAATATCTGAATCGCTTTCCCGCGTCAGTCTTTCAATTTCCGCGGGATACAGATACACTTTGTTCCGTGAAACAACAGCCCTGCGTATGGCCTTATGGATATCCGCACAGGCCATGCGTATGGCAGCCGTGTGAATCAGACGCCCTTCCCGTATGACAGCCATATCTGTCACGCCTTCACCAATGTCTATGAGCACCTGCGCATAGGGCATGGTGACATCCAGATCAGCTCCGATGGCAGCGGCCCAGGGTTCCGGTATGATGGCCACATGGGATGCACCGGATCGGAGAATGGCTTCCGCAAGGAGATTTCTCTCTTTATCCGAGGTGTCGGTCGGCGCGCAGGCCAGAGAGACCGGCTTCCGTATCCCCCTGCTGATTTTTTTGAACATGGGGGTGAGCAGTCTGACAGCCGAATTGATATCTGTAATCACTCCCCCGTGCAGAGGGAAAGAGCAGAATTTGCTGTTCAGATACGCCAGGTAGGCATCGGAATTCTTTTCCTGACGAATATTGCGCACCAGGGAAGGCTCCTCGGTTATCACGCCCTCCTCACATGTATGGATACGGGTGTTGGCTGTTCCCAAATCAACTGCAATATTCGGTTGCTGTGTAATCCGTTTAAAAATTTTGAACATGGCTGCCTCCCTGAAACCCCGGAACGGCTGAAACCCTCAGGGTTTTCAGAAAAACATTGCTAACAAACGCTCTGATTTTAAAAATCTCTGGGTTTGCAGACAATTTCCCGAATTTTCATATCAAACAGATCTGACTGGTTCACCGGCTTCAGAATCAGGGCGGCATCCGCTCCTCTTCCGGTTCCGCCAATCGCGACAATATCGTTTCCGCTCAGCATACCTGCATCCGCTGCCATGATGGAAATCTCCACAGCCACTTTGACTCCCTGTCCGAAAAGTCTCAGCGTGTCAGCAATCAGGAGGGCAGGATAAATTCCGGAATGTTTTTTGGCAACCGCGCGTTCCACTCCGGACAGGGCATGGGTCGCGGCCACCACCCGCACACCTTTTCTGATCAGATCATTTTTGGTTTCATCCGGCAGAATATTTTTAAAAGGCTCTTTGAAACCACAGTGGTATGTGACCATCACGATTTTGAAACCCTCAAATATCTCAAGGGCTTTGTAAGCTGTGTCCCCTTTTGTGGAGGCCAGCACCACTTCGCTGATCCCCAGTTCCTTCCCCCGTGCACATGCCAGATGCAGGGTCTGTTCAGTATTTTCTTTTCCCTGTTTTTCAAAATACATACATATCTCCTTCCCGTTGTTTTGCCCAAGGGTTGGACAGAATGCTCTCTTTTTGGAGAGAATATATCATACAGTCTCCGATTCTGCAATATTCATCAACAGACACACACCTGCCCCCTCTCAAGAGGGGATTTTTTAAAAAATCAATGGCGAATTGGTATAATACCAATTCCCCATTGATCTGAAATATAATTTTTTTCGGAAAAACCGGATTTTTTAAAAAAATCCGGTTTTTTTACAGCGTTTTTTGATTGAACAGCATACACCGTCATTCCGGCGTAAGCCGGAATCCAGACTGGATGCCGACTTTCGTCGGCATGACGGAAATGACGACTGTATTCTGTCAAAGTGAAAAATGCTGTAATACACAAAAACCTCTTTTTGCTTAATTATAAGTATCTTTTCAATGGGGAATCGGTATAAGCATGAAATCTTCTGCGTAATGGCATATTCAACAGCGATTCGGTATGACCTTAAAGAAATTTCAACATATCCGGTCTGTGTTTTGTTGATTTTTTTAAATCAAAATTGCCTGTGCACGATTGCACATGACAGGAGGTTTTCCGATCTGCGGATTATTTTTTTTTCAGACTCGCCCGCCAGCCCGTAACGGCTGTACTGATGGGTTTGAGAATTTTGTTCACATCCCTGGCCTGTTCGGTAATAATGAAGGCCTCCCGATCAATCTCATTGATGGCCGGCAGCAGCCGTTTCATATCCCTGCGTCTGCACACCACATACAGTTCCCTTACCGGCCCCATCATTCCGTATCCCGTAAACACCGTGACCGGCTGTCCCATTTCCCTGATCCGGGTGGTCAGCTGACTGCCTTTCTGAGAGGAAATGACACGCAGCACCATATAGCCGAAGGCCAGTTTCCGCTCCACCAGGATGCCCACCACATTGCCGGTGGCAAATCCCAGCGCGTAAAATATTATCAGAACAGGGGTCTGGGATATGCGGTTCACCACTGTGCTGACCACCAGTATCCAGATGGTAACCTCACAGAGGCCGAGCATAAATGCCACAACGGTTCTGCCCTGAACTGTGACAATTGTGCGGATGGTTCCCAGCGACACATCACAGATTCTGGCAAAAAAAATCACTGTCCCGGTAAGCAGAATATCTGTATCCATTGTCAAAAAAAAATGCCCTCCTGAATCCGGACGGATTCATTTTAAAAAAAAATCCATACTGTTGTTGATTTTGTGCGGAGAATCAGGTAAAAAAGAAGCCTCCGCCGGAATGGAAGAAGCCTGTCAATGGGATTTTCAGCGGAGGCTCCGGCAGGGAAAACCGGTTTGCGGCACTCCCGAACCAATATCTGTATAACAGGTAAAATCCTTCCGGTCAATTCATGATTTGACAGAAACCGGGAATCAGGGCAGAATTTCCCGGGATTCCTTCACACAGGAGCAGATGCCTTTTGACATATGAAGACAAAAGTGCAATAATACAACTTCTGCATGTGCACAAACGCTATGGCGCCAAAAGTGCACTGACAGATGTGAGTCTTGATATCTTCGACAATGAATTTCTTTTTGTCAGCGGACCCAGCGGCGCTGGCAAAAGCACACTGCTGAAACTTCTGTATATGGGCGAACGGGTATCGGCCGGATACATTGTGGCGGACGGTCTGAACCTTTCCCGGATTTCCCGCAGGCGGATTCCCTTTTTTCGACGGAAATTCGGTATTGTGTTTCAGGATTACAAACTGATTCCCGGCAAAACCGTATTTGAGAATGTCGCGCTTGTGGCAGAGGCGGTGGGAACCAGAAGGAGCATGATCAGAAAAAAGGTCAGCAGTCTGCTCAGAACCGTGGGCATGGAAGATCGGGCAAATGCACTTCCCCCCAGTCTTTCCGGCGGGGAGCAGCAGCGGGTGGCAGTGGCACGGGCCATGGCCGGAAATCCGAAAATCATTGTGGCAGATGAACCCACAGCAAGCCTGGATATGGAATCCGCGGAAGTGATTATACGGCTGCTCCGGCAGTATCACAGACTGGGGGCCACAGTCATTATCGCCACCCATGACATGGAACTGATCCGCAGCACAGGCGGCAGAGTGGTGATTCTCCGGGATGGCCGGGTGGAAAGCTGTGCGGTCATTCCCTCTGCACCGCAGCAGATGCCGGAACGATAATTGCAGACATAACTGAACATGACAGGAGTTCAGGTTTCAGTGTTCAGTGTTGATTCCCTGACACCTGACACCTGACACCTGACACCTGATTCCGATGATTTATTTTATCCACAGAACACTCAAAGATCTGAGAGCCAATTTTTTTCTGAATTCCGTCACGGTCATCACCATTGCCCTGGCCGTACTCATTTTCAGTGCCTTTACCCTGCTTTTCGTCAATGCGGACGCGCTGCTCCGTTTCTGGCTTGCGGATCTGCGAATCATGGTCTATCTGAAAGACGGGACAACTGAGGCAACTGTTGGGGAAATGCAGAAAAAAATCAGGAAGATATATGGAGTGAGGAATACTGTCTTTATTCCCAGGGCCGAGGCATTGGAGCGTTTCAGAAAGCAGTTGGGCCCTCAGGCTTCCCTGGCTGACGGACTCAGCCACAATCCTCTGCCGGACGCGCTGGAAATCCAGATGGATACCGCTTTACAGAGTTGGGACGCCATTGAGCCGGCTGCCAGAGAGATTGCCGCTCTTCCGGGTGTGGAAGATGTGGAGTACGGCGCTCAGTGGCTGAACAAATTCATCTATGTTCTCCATCTGTTCCGGCTTACGGCCTATGCGATGGGGGGGCTGTTTTTTCTGGCCGCTGTCTTTTTTGTGGCCAATACAATCCGGCTGGTGCTCTATTCCCGCCGGGAAGAAGTCGAGATTATGCGTCTGGTGGGAGCCTCGGACGGATTTATCAAGGACCCTTTTTATATTCAGGCACTGTTTATGGGGATGCTGGGCGGTCTCATGGGCCTGGGGGGGCTGTTCTGTCTGCTCCGTCTTGTCACGCACAGCACAGCGGCATGGATTCCCGCGGATTCTTTTCATCTGCACTTTCTTCCGGCAGAACTGGCTGGCGGCATTCTGGCCGGAAGCATGTTTGTGGGGTGGATCGGATGTTTCATTTCACTCAGACAGTTTCTGAAATAATGGACAGGTTTATCCGCATGCTGTCCCTGTGTCTCCGGCATGGGACTGAGCCGGAAACAAAAAAGCCGCGCGGCTGCCAGACCGGATTTCTGTTTTCTCTCACCGGAACCCTGTGTCTTGTCCTTATGATTCCAAGTCTCTGGGCAAAGGAGAAAAGCATCGGGGAACTGAAGAAAGAGGCTGCGCAGGTCAAAACGCAGATGAATGAAAGCAAGAACCGGCTCGAAGAGGTCATCCGGAAGGAAAGAAATCAGATCGAAGAACTGGATCATTTGGACAGATCCCTGAGCGAGGCACAGAAAAAAGAAACCGGGATCCGGATGAAGCTGGCCGCGGTGGAGAAAAAACTGGCTGAGGCCCGGACAGCCCGTGAAGAACTGAACCGGCAGATCGAAACCGGGGAGGCATACGCCGCACAGCGGGCGATCGGACTTTACAAACTCCACTGCCTCGGACGGATGCATATGCTGGCCAGCGCAGATTCCCTGACAGATTTTTTTCAGCGGAAAAAAGCAATGGAGAGAATTCTGCATCATGATGAAAGTGTTCTTGCCGATTTGCAGCGGCATAAGGCCATGTCCCGTGAAGTGACAGAGAATCTGAACGCCCGGAAGTCTGAATATCTGAGCCTGGAAGCGGAACACCGGAAACAGGTTGGGCTTCTGGCCCTTCAGAAAGAGAAACGTCAGCATCTGCTGGATGAAATCCGGAAGGAAAAAACACTGACCAAAGCCTCTCTTCTGGCACTGAAACAGGCAGCCGAAGAACTGGACAAAAAGGTCAAATCGCTTCAGGCTCTGGAATCTGTACGCAAAAAAAATGACAGTCCTGCCTCTTTTCCTGCATTCAGAGGGATGCTGGATATGCCGGTGAAGGGTAAGATAGTCTCCTTTTTCGGTCCTTACAAAAATACCGAATTCAACGTGATGAATTTTCAAAGCGGCATTGACATCCAAACCGGCAGGGGTGAACCCATCCGGTCGGTGGAGGAAGGGGAAGTGGTGTTTGCCGAATGGTTCAAAGGTTATGGCAATATGATTATTATTGACCACGGCGATCATTTTTTCACTCTTTACGCACATGCACAGGAAATGTTCAAAACCAAAGGGGACAGCGTAAAAAAAGGTGAAATGATCGGAACTGTGGGCGACAGCGGTTCCATGAACGGCCCCGGACTGCATTTTGAGGTGCGGCATCATGGAAAACCGGTTGATCCGCTGAAATGGCTCAAAAATGGATAACAAAAGGAGTATAATTCGGATGCCTCAGAAAAACGGACGTGCAACACTCTTGCTGGCAATCGTTGTTTCAGTCATGCTGGGAATCATGGGATCGGGATTTTACCGGGATATCTGTGCCGGAGACCGGGAAACGTACAAAGGTCTCAAGATATTTTCCGATGTGATTGATCTGGTGGAAAAAAACTATGTGGACGAAGTGGATACCAAGGATATGATCCACAAGGCCATTCAGGGCATGATGAACAGTCTGGACCCCCATTCCCAACTGCTTCCTCCCGAAGCCTTTGAGGAACTGCAGATTGACACCCGCGGAGAATTTGGCGGAATCGGCATTGTCATCACCATGCAGAAAAACCTGCTCACCGTCATTGCCCCGATAGAAGGAACACCTGCCCACAAAGCCGGTGTCAGGGCCGGTGATGTTATCATCAAAGTGGACGGAGAATCCACCAAAGACATGATGCTTTGGGAGGCTGTCAAAAAGATGAGAGGTCCCAAAGGGGAGACTGTGGTTGTGACCGTCATGCGGGAAGGTGTCAAGGATCCCATTGATTTCAAACTGGTGCGGGACATCATTCCCATTGAAAGTGTGCGTTACATCGTTCTCCAGCCCGGTTACGGATATGTGCGGGTCACCAATTTTCAGGACAATACCACCCAGGATCTTGCTGCCGCACTGAATGCCATGGAAACCGGCAATTCCTCCCTCAAGGGACTGGTGCTTGATCTGCGGGACAATCCGGGAGGTCTGCTGAACCAGGCCATTGAGATGTCAGATCTCTTCCTGAACAAAGGGGATATTGTTTCCATCAAAGGCAGGCAGGTAAAACACACCAAAGTTTTCACTGCCCATCCTGACAGCAAAAAACGGGATTATCCCATTGTTGTCCTGATCAACGGAGGCAGTGCGAGTGCCTCCGAGATCGTGGCCGGTGCTTTGCAGGATCACAAGCGTGCCGTTATCCTGGGAACCACCTCTTTTGGAAAAGGTTCGGTGCAGACAGTGGAACCGCTCAGGGACGGTTACGGTCTCAAATTCACCATTGCCCGTTATTATACTCCCAACGGCCGTTCCATCCAGGCCCAGGGCATTGTCCCGGACATTGAAGTGAAACAGATATCCACAGACAACAAAGTGGTTGAGGATCAGCGTATCAAGGAAAAAGATCTGAAAAACCATTTGGACGGGGACCAGTCATTGGATGGAGGAACAGCATCGGATGCAGACGCCCTCACCCCGATGGAGGATGAAAACCAGACAGATGAAGAGAGAAAGAGGGATATAAAACAGCAGACCGAAAGCCGTTACGGTCCCCTTTCTCTTCAAACACTGCAGGATGACAACCAGGTGATGCGGGCCCTTGAAATTCTCAGGGGATATGAGATTTTTACGGAAAAACGCGGTTGATTTCCTGCCATTTTCTCTGCAGATTGCGAAGGAGTCCGGCCCTTGCGGCAGCCGGACTCTTTTTTGTGCTTGCGCTTACGTTTTCCGGATGTTCAAGGGAGCGGGGAGAAGAGTGTTCGGCTCTCAGCCCGGATCTGCATGTTCAGGTTCCCCTGTATGAAATCTACCCGGAGGAAGAAAGCATCCCTGAACCCAAGACCGGTGATCCGGATGCGGAACGCCGCTTCCCTGAGCCATCAGTGGCAATTATCATTGATGATATCGGTTATGATCCGGAGATGGTGGATCGTCTTCTTGAGTTGGACGGGGAACTGACTTTCTCTCTTTTTCCGCACAGTCCTTACAGGGAACGCATTATCCAGAAGATTCAGGCAAAAGGCATGGAAATAATGCTCCATCTTCCCATGGAACCGGTGGAATATCCTGCTGTCCACCCGGGCCCCGGAGCGCTGATCACTTCCATGTCCCCCTCACAGTTTGCAGCGCAACTGGAAAAAAACCTCGACAGCATCAAAGGGATCAAAGGCGTGAACAATCATATGGGATCCCGGCTGACCACAGTGCCTTCCCTGATGTACCGGATATTTGCGGAACTGAAAAAAAGGGAACTGTTTTTCATTGACAGTTTCACCTCCCAGCATACCGTCTGCCCATCCACCGCGCGTCTTCTGCAGATCCCCTTTGCCCAGCGGGATGTTTTTTTGGATCATGTTCAGAAACCTGAAGTCATCCGCGGACAAATCCGGCTGCTTGTCCGTATTGCGGAAACCTGCGGAGAGGCCGTGGGCATCGGTCATCCCCACAAAGTCACCTGCGAAGTGCTGGCCGAAGAACTGCCGGAACTGCAAAAAAAAGTCCGTCTTGTACCTGCCTCCCGCATTGTTCACACAGTTGGATGAAAAAGATTTCAGATCAAAAACCTTTTTTCAAAAAAAACTGCTGCGTTGCCAATTTTGAATCTGTGACCCAATGCTGTTTCCTTAAGTAAAAAATTCCCTTCCCCCGGCCGGAGGGGTAAGGGGAGGAGGAAAATGACAGATCAGATTTCAGCTCCCTGAGATCAATTCCACACTCCCGCGACACCTGCACCGCAGTATTCACAGCATCTGTTTTTCAGGTGCATTTCCCCCACAAAAAAGGCACTGCGCGCAATTACGATCTTTCCGCAGGAAGGGCAGCAGGTATTGTTGCCCGGATGTCCCGGCACATTGCCCACATAGGGATAGTTCAGCCCTTCCGCCTTTGCCATTGCAAAAGCCCGTTCCAGGGTTGCCGTGGGTGTGGGTGGCAGATTGCGCATCTGGTAATCCGGATGAAAACGGGTGAAATGAAGGGGAACATCCGGCCCGACCTCGTTTTTCACCCAAAGGATCAGATGCCTGAGCATCTCATCGGAATCATTGAGGGTGGGAACCACCAGGTTGACAATTTCCAGATGAACCCCGCGTTTTGCAATCTGCCGGATGCTCCGCAGCACCGGTTCCAGTTCCGCATCGCAAACTTTTCGGTAGAAATCCTTGTCAAAGCCCTTGAGATCAATCTTGATGGCATCCAGCACATCGCACATTTCATCCAAAGGCTCCGGGTTCATGAAGCCGCAACTGACAAGCACACTGCGCACGCCCTGTTTTTTGGCAGCAGAGGCTATATCGATCAGGTATTCTGCAAAAACTGTCGGTTCATTATAGGTGTAAGCAATAACCGGAGCTTTTCTGTCCGCAGCGGCGCGGGCAATGCGTTCCGGCGGAACAAAGTCAGGGGAAAAATCTTCAGGACTTGCCTGGGAAATTTCCCAGTTCTGGCAGAATTTGCACTGCAGAGGACATCCCGCAGTGGCCAGGGAAAACGCTGCGGAACCGGGCAAAAAATGGTAAAATGGTTTTTTTTCAATGGGATCGGTATGCACGGAAACCGGTCTGCCGTATACCAGACTTCGCAACTGTCCGTCCGCGTTCACCCGTGCCCTGCATTTTCCCCGTTCTCCTGGGCCAATGATGCATTCCTTTGCGCACAGACGGCACTGAAGGATGGGTTTGCTGTGCGCATAATGGATTCCTGCATGTTTTTCTCTGATTTTTTCTGCTTCTGTATGACAGGACAGGCAGTTGACTCCTTTGGCATTTGCCGATATCCAGAAGCGCGCTGCCGGTGCATCCCGAAGAAAGTTCTCTGTCTTTGCTGACTTGGAAAACAGACCGGCGTTGATTTCTGCCGGAAGGGAAAAAAACAGACCGGTTCCGGCCAGTGCAGCACCGGCTTGTCCCGAATGCCGGAGCAGTCGGTGCATAAATTCCCGTCTGGAAAGGATTTTTTCTGCATATTCTGTCATAATTTATCCTCCGGTGCTGTAAATTCATGGAAGTGACTGATATTACACGCCCATCACCGTCATACCGATAACAGTCGGTATCCAGAACTGTTTGAAACAACTGGATTCCGATTTTCATCTTAGGCTATATATTAAAAAAATAGGTGGTGGGTCAAATCCGTTGATCTGAAATCCCCTCCCCCGGCGGGAGGGGCAGGGGAGGGGGATAAAACAGGCAGTTTTCACCCTCCCCCGGCCCCTCCTTCAAGGGAGGGGAGTGTTTTTTTCTGCATCATCAGCCGATTTGACCCACTATCAAAAAATAAGTACCCAACCGAAAGTTTTCAGGTATAAAAAAACCGGATTTTTCCGGA
>CAZDIU010000082.1:0-17486 GCA_964505535.1 uncultured Desulfobacterales bacterium
CGGTTTGCCGATCGTATTCCTGCGCTGCCCCCTCACTGTGCCTGCGGAAGGACAGCGTCAGATGCCTGCCGCCGTCCTTCCATTGCACGGTATCCGCATACCGCCGGATGATATACACTCCCCTGCCCGAATCCCGGTAAAAGAATTCTCCGCTTTTGGGATCAGGGACATTCCCGAAATCAAAACCTCTTCCCTCATCCATCACCTCCAAGTGGAAATCATTGCCAAAGCGCCAGCGTACCGTTATGGCCCTGCTGCTGTCCTCACAGTTTCCGTGCCGCCAGGCGTTCAGAATGCTTTCCGCCAATACGGATCGGATGCCAAATCCGGAGATTTCATATCCCCGCATCCACAGTTCTCCGGATATTTCCCGGTATAAATTCGCAATTGTTTCATACAGAGCATCTGAATTTTCTGGATGCAGGACTCGTTCCATGCACCTGTCCGCATTTTCAATTTCCATTCCCAGCAGGGTAATGTCATCCAGCGATGTGTTTTTTGAAAAAAGGCGCAGTTCCACCCGGCTCATGCGGCACACCCTTTCCGTGATTTTCCGCATCAGATCCGCAACGGAAATCTCTGTTTCCCCGCGAACAATGTCTGCTGTCAGTTCCGCAAGCCGGTCAAAGGGGATGAATCCCATGCCGTTGGTGCGGGGCATTTCCGTCAGGCCGTCAGTGTAAAAAATCAGTTTGTCTCCGGCCTGCAGAGCGCAGGTTCCTGCCGAGAAAACCGTTTCCGGACGCAGGGGAATAAAGAGATTTTTTCCGGCTCCCTGTCTTTCCGGAAGTCCGGAGACACTGTTTCCCCGTATCAGAAGAAAGCGGGGATGGCCTGCGGATACATATGTCATTTCCAACGTTCGGTGATTCATATGGGCAGTGACAGAAGTGAAAAAATCCTGGGAACGGAACATGCCTGATCGGCAGATTTCCTCATTGAGCCGGGAAATGACAAAATCCGGCCCTCTGTCCCCAAAACGGGTGAGAAGACTGTGGTGGATCAAATCCGTGAGAATGCTCCGCAGCACACAGCCCACTTCATGACCGGACTGATCTTTGATGCTGAGAACGGTCTTGGCCGGATCGGTCTCAAAACTGCGCACGAAAAAATGATCCCCGCCTTCCTTGTGGCAGGGAAAGGAAAGGGCTTCGGCAAACAATACCCGGTTTTCCGGAAGTTCCGTGTGCCGGCGCGGGTGTCCGTTGACCAGATGCAGCAGATGCCGGGCCAGATCAATGCTGATTTCCATTTTGTTCATCAGCCGCCGGATGTCGGTGATATCCAGCATGCTCTGCACCAGATATTCCCGGCCTTTCACTTTGGCCCTGGCCGATGTCCGCCTGACATGGATCACCCTCCCATCCTCTCTTTTCAGGGCATATTCATCGCTGAACATCCGCTGCTGGGGATCAGAAGTGTTTCCTTCCCTGTCTCTGAGTTCATAAAAATCCCGGTCAATCAGTTCGTGATTCCCGCATCCAAGCATTCGGGACGCGCAGGGGTTGACATCAATGATTTTGAAGGTTTTGGGATCAATGATCATCACAGCCGTCTGTATAACGTCCATGATGGTTTTCAGATATTCCTCTTTTTCCCGGAATTCACATTCCCTGTCTGCGGATTTCAGTTTCTGTCTGTCATTCCATGCCATCAGCAGGGAATCCGCCAAAGCATGCACAGCGTCATCCCCCAGCGGGGGTGAAAGGCAGTACAGGCGCTTTTCCCCTGCCTGCATTTTTTTCCGGGGAGGAACAGCGGCAGAGGGAAGAATCAGGAGGATGGCGATCTCCGGATCAATATGGAAAAGATTTTTGGCAGTCTCTTCCCCCTCCTCACGGGACATTTGCAGAATGCACAGGGGCACAGGCCGTCCGGTCAGAAACTCCTGCTGAAAACCCTGCACCAGTTCCGGGGCATTTTGAAAAAAACACAGGGAAAACAGACCGGTTTCCGTTCCGGAAGCATGCGCAAAAAGGTTTCGAAGCCTGCCGGATTCCTTCCCCTCGGTGACAAAAATCCGCAGGTTCATTTTTTCCTGCCCCCCACCATCGCAAGCAGGGTTCCCACAAAATCCTTCAACTGTTCAGCCTGTGCGCTGAGTTCCTCAGATGCGCTGGCCAGTTCCTGGGCATTGGCCGCATTCTGCTGAATCCCCTGATTCATTCCGGATACAGAATCACTGATCTGACGGAGCACCTGCGCATGATTTTTGCTGGCATTGGTGATGGCTTCGGTTTTGTCTCCCATTACTGTGGAGGATTTGATAATGCCCTCAAAATCCCGGTTCATGTCTTTGACCGCGCCGGCGGACTGCGCGATCCGGCGGATGGTGGTATCCAGCAGTTCCTGTGTGTTTTTTGCAGCTTCCGTGCTGCGGATGGCCAGATTTCTCACTTCATCCGCCACCACGGCAAATCCGGCTCCGGCTCTGCCCGCGTGCGCGGCCTCCACAGCCGCGTTCAAAGCCAGAAGATTGGTCTGAAACGCGATTTCATCTATGGATTTGATGATATCGCCGATACGGTCGCTGTCCTTTTCAATGGTGGCAATCTGTTCCGTAAGTTCCACCAGCAGCATCACGGTTTTCACGGATTTCTTGATATTGTCATTCATCAGTTCACCGGCACCTCTGGTAAGCCCGGATGTTTCTTTGATGGCATCTGCCATGTCACTCAGGGAGATGGAAGCCTGATCCGCGGCAGCAGCCTGCTTTGATGATCCTTCTGCCATATGCTGCCCCATTGTCGAAACCTGATCGGAAGCGGCAGCCAGAGAGGAGGCCGCATCGGAAATCCCTGAGATAACTTTGTTTATGGGACGTTCAATTTCTGTGGCAATCACCAGGGAAACGGCAATAAAGATGCCCAGACAGATCAGGCTGATACCGGCAACTGACAGCAACAGATTTTTTCCGGAGGCAAGCCCTTCACTGAGAAAATCCTTTTCAATTCCAATAGCCTGTTCTTCGGAAATGCCCACGCACACCGCTCCTGCATACGCGCCATCCGCGCTGCTGAGTGCAGATGCAATGATATGGAAGGTTTTTCCGCCTGTTTCCAGAGAAAGGGGAAGAGGAAGAGAGGAGCCTGCAATCCGGGCAGCCTGTTCAGGGCTGAGGCGCAGACCGGCATGTTGTCCGCGAAGAAATCCTGCATCCGCCACAGCGTCTGTTCCGGCAAAAACAGCCACTGCCGAACCGGTGGCCGCATGGATTTCCTGAAAGGGACGCACATGCTGATTGAGGATTCTTCCGGCAATTGCCAGACAGCCTTTTTCCGGACACATCGCAGAAGAGGATGCTGGCACAGGCACAGCCGAAAGAATGCTGAGAAAATGATCTCCGGACGGATATTTTTCTCCAAGCCCCAGTGTTTCGATAAAGGCTCTGTCATGTTTCGCGAAAGTGATGACAGAGGACTCTTCTGTCTGCGCATCCTTCTTCAGATGTTCCCGGATGCTTTGCTGAATTTCCCAGGAAGTAAGATATTCCCCTGTTTTCGCTGCATCTGCCCCTTCTTTTTTTCCGGGCCGGAATGCGGTGCAGTTTCCCTCCGGATCATACAAAACAGCAAAATCGGCCAACTCCCTGAACATGGCCGCATCAGAAGTCATTCCGTCCGAACCTGTTCCAGGACGGGAAAAAAAATCCTTTGCTGCCAGTTCTGTTTCCTTTCCCATACGGGCAATCGCCATTCTTGCCATATGGTGATGCGCTGCCAGATTCCGGATCATCAAATCCCGCAGTCTGCCGGACAGTTTTTCTCCCTGACGGGACAGACCTGCATCCAGTTTGATGGAAATCACAATGCCGATGGTCAGAAGAATCAGAAAACTGAAAAAGGAGAATCTGATGAGAATTTTGTTTTTTATGCTTTTCATGGGGCAGCTCCTTTGCATACCGGCCCGTCCGTCCGGCTGATGGGATTGCAGGGACTGGTTTGAAACTGCTTCGGAATGATTAGCATATATAAACCACAAGTTCAAATGACATTTGGTTATATTTCCGAATCATCTTCCGCTGTGCACGGAATTTTCAGAAAATATCATGAAAATCAGCATCCACTGCCTGCTTTTGCAGAAATCCGATCATCTGCCTTTTCAATACAGCCCGCACCTCTGCCATGCTGATGGTTTTTCCGCTTTCTTTTTCCATACTGCTCATCTGAATATGACACAGACCGCAGGGATTGATCCAGGTGAAAGGCAGAAGATCCATGTTCACATTCAGTGCCAGCCCGTGAAAGCAGATGCCGTGTTTGACGGCCACACCGATGCTGCCCAGTTTGCGGTTTCCGATCCACAGTCCCCGGTTCTGTGCATCTCCGTGTGCGTCAATTCCCCATTCCCCCACGGTCAGGGACATGATTTTCTCCAGCCCTTCCACATATTCCCGAATGCCCATTCTGCCGGTGTTCATGTCCAGAATGGGATACACCACCAGTTGTCCGGGGCCGTGAAAGGTGATATTTCCGCCCCGTTCTGTCTGAACCACCTGTATGTTTTTTTCTGCCAGAAATTTTTCGGAGACCATGAGATGTTCCCGTCCCCGGTTCCTGCCCAGCGTAAAAACCGGAGGATGCTCCAGAACCAGCACCGCATCCATTTTCAGCCGTTTTTCCTTTTTGGCTCCAACAATCTGCCGCTGCATCTCCGCTGCTTCTTCATAAGGCGTAAGGGGCAGTTCCATCCACAGAAAGGTTTTGGATGTGTCCGGGCAAAGATTCATATGCTCTCCGCTGTACAGGTGCCTGATTTCTGTATAATCATATCCATATTGTGTACCTGTGTCAAAAAATATTCTGCATTCCCGCACAGGACACTCTGATCCTGCATCACCGAAATTTCCGGAGTGCCAAATTGAAAGTTTGGCTGCCACCAAATTCAGATACCGATACATAATTGTCATGTTTATATCTTTTTAAATACATAAATGTAATATTGATTCTTTTTCAGGAAAAGGATTAATACAGGATATTATATTTAAATTTAATAGGTTAACAAAAAAATTTCCGTGTATGGCACAGGGCTTGCTTTATCTATCCGCAAACAGCCAAAAAAGTTTGGAAGCATTTCCATGTTTATTGTTTTAACCAACCTTACCGAGGAGGAATTATCATGAAAGCAGTATTGTTTGCCCTTTCCTTTTTGACAGCCGCTCTGGTCAGTGCATGGGCCGGAGATGAACCGCCCACAGCGGAATCCAACAAAGCCGCGATTGATCTGGTGCAGACCCATGCCAATTACCTGTGGACACTGATAGCCGCAGTTCTGGTGTTCTTCATGCAGGCCGGATTTGCCATGGTGGAAGCCGGTTTCACCCGTGCCAAAAACGCCATCAATATCATGATGAAAAACCTCATGGATTTTTCTTTGGGTTCCATTGTTTACTGGGCAGTGGGATTCGGACTGATGTTCGGGGCATCTTCCACCGGATGGTTCGGAACTTCAGGTTTTTTCCTGAGCGATTATTCACCGGACGGTGATCCCTGGGTGCTGGTTTTCTGGATGTTTCAGGTGGTTTTTGCAGCAACCGCTGCGACGATTGTTTCCGGCGCAATGGCGGAACGCACCAAATTCACCGGCTATATTGTTTACAGCATTGTGGTCAGCGCGCTGATTTATCCCATATTCGGAAGCTGGGCATGGGGCGGATTGCTCAATGGCGGAGGCTGGCTGGAAAAACTGGGCTTCATTGATTTTGCAGGCTCCACAGTGGTTCATTCCGTGGGCGGCTGGGCAGCACTGGCAGGAGCCATTGTGCTGGGTCCCCGCATGGGAAAATACGGCAAAGACGGAACGGTAAAACCCATTCTCGGTCACAATATCCCCCTGGCAGCTTTGGGTGTGTTCATTCTCTGGATGGGATGGTTTGGTTTCAACTCAGGTTCCACCACAACAGCGGACAAATCCATTGCCCTGATCGCGGTCAACACCAATCTGTCCGCAGCAGCCGGAGCAGCACTGGCCATGATTACCTCCTGGATCAGATTCGGCAAACCCGAAGTGGGCATGAGTCTTAACGGCGCGCTGGCAGGTTTGGTGGGCATTACCGCAGGCTGCGCGAATGTCAGTCCGGGCAGTGCCATCCTCATCGGTTCGGTCTCCGGTGTTCTGGTTGTCTTTTCCGTTCTTTTTATTGATAAAATGAAAATTGATGATCCGGTCGGCGCGGTTTCTGTTCACGGTGTCAACGGTGCATGGGGAACGCTGGCAGCAGGCATTTTCAATGCGGGCGGCACTTCGGCAAAAATGATTGGTGTGCAGATGCTGGGAATTGCCTCCTGCTTTGTCTGGACCTTTGCCCTGGCCTTTGCCATGTTCAAAATCATTCATCTGACCATGGGACTGCGGGTTTCTCCGGAAGAGGAACTCGAAGGTCTGGATTACACGGAACACGGCGGAACCGCGTATCCGGATTTTGAAATTCTCTCCCACGGCGGAACCGGCATTGTTCCCAATATCTGCGGTGCGCCTGCGGGAAGCCCGGTGCTTTCATCCAAAACAGCGGAACAGTCATAAAATGTAAAAAATCCGGTTTTTCCCAAAAACCGGATTTTTCTCAGAACGTTATACCCGAAAATTTATGCTGACCTGCTTATGTTTTTCATAACCCCTCTTTTTCCTGTCTCCTTTTCCGGCAAAAAGGGATATGCCTGATGCAGAAAACTCCCCTTCTTCAGAGGCGGGGAGTTTTTGCCGCTTTGTCCGGCAATCCCCAAAATCTGCTTTATTTTTGGAACATACAGTGATACAGCAACTGTCTGACAGCAGTCTGTCTGATGAGAGTTCCGGGCAGTTGAGGGATACGGATCTCCGCCTGATCATCACTTTCTGCGGAACACCGGACTGAAACCCGGCAGTTCCCTTACATTTATACGGAAATCAGCATGAAAAAATGTGTGCTTCTCCTGCTGGACGGACTGGGAGACCGGTCTTTTGCTCAGTTTGGAAATCTTACTCCTCTCCAGGCCGCGCATACACCGCATCTGGATCAACTGGCAGAAATCGGATGCAGCGGTCTGTTTCATGCCGCTGTTTTGGGTCAGGCTCTTCCCAGTGAAAATGCGCATTTTGCCATGTTCGGCTACGATCTTTCCGATTTTCCCGCCAGATGCGTTCTGGACGCGCTTGTTTCCGGCATTGCGCTGACCGAAGCGGATGTGGCCGTGCTTGCCCGTTTTGTCACATTGCGGGAAAAGGACGGAATTCTTTTTCTGGAAAAAGACCAGCCTCCTGCCACAGCAGCCGAGGCCGAGGCCCTTGCCCGGTTCGTTTCCGAATATGAAAGCGGGGGAATTCGCATCACGTTTACCCGAAGTCAGGGACTTTACGGCATTCTCACCCTGCGCGGGGAAGTGGATCGGCATGTCACGGACACGGCCCCCTTTGTGGACGGACGGGCGCTGTCTGCCCTGAAACCCTGGAAAGGATTTGAGAACAGTCCAAAGACGGCAAACACAATCTGCGCCCTGCGCTCCCATCTGCTGTGGCTGTGGGAATCCCTCCGGGAGCATCCGGTCAACATTGCCCGGAAAAAAGAAGGCAAACCCTGTCTCAACGGAATGGTGACGCAGCGGGCCGGGCAGATGAAAAAAGTTGTGCCTTTTTATGAAAAATGGGGATTGAAAGGGCTTTCCCTTGCTTCAGGAATTGTGTATCACGGACTTGCGGCCTTTGTCGGAATGGAAAGCAGAAAAGTCCGGGATACGGATGATCCGGGAAAAGATTTGGCCCAACGGCTGCATATGGCCTGCAATCTGCTCAATGAATATGATTTTATCCATGTTCACACCAAAACGCCGGATGAGGCCGCGCATACAAAGAATCCGGAAAACAAAAAAAAGGTCATCGAATCTCTGGACAGGGGCATTGGGGAAGCCATAGCGCCTCTTCTGGAAAATCCGGACGTGCTGCTGATCATCACGGCGGATCATTCCACCCCCAGCACCGGCCCCCTTGTCCATTCCGGAGAACCGGTTCCCATGACCTTTTGCGGCCAGGGAATTCGGAAGGATGCGGTGCGGCATTTTGATGAAGTCAGTGCCGCTGCAGGGGCATTGGGAAATGTGCGGGGGCAGGAACTGATGTATCTGATCCTCAACCACACGGATCGGGCAAAACTCCGGGGGATTATGGACACACCGGATGATCAGCCTTACTGGCCCGGTCATTATGAGGCATTCCGATTATAAATGCAACTTACCCTGAAACCCGGACTGATTTCCGCCCTGTTTCATGGACAGACCGGAAGCCTGTTCTGTTCTGTTTCCGATAAGGTCTGATTGACAAAACCTCCTCTCATTCCGGACAAAGGGTGGATTGCAAAAGAGAAAACACAATGACAGAGGATATTGGTGTAATTCACGGCAGATTTCAGATTCTTCACCTGGATCATCTGAAATATCTCATGGCAGGCAGGGCTCTGTGCCGTCATCTGGTGGTGGGCATCACCAATCCTGACCCTTTTCTCACCCTTGCGGAGGAAAGCGATCCAAAACGGAGTGAGATTCTGGCAAATCCCCTGACCTATTATGAACGCTATGTAATGACAAAGGCCGTGCTGATCGGAGCAGGACTGAAGCCCGATGAATTTTCCGTGGTTCCCCTGCCCATCAATATGCCGGACCGCTATCGCTATTATGTGCCAATGGACGCGCTGTTTTTTCTTTCCATTTATGATGAATGGGGCAGACGAAAACTGGCCCGGTTTCGGGAGTTGGGAGTGAGAACCCATGTGCTGTGGGAGGTTTCTCCGGAGCAAAAAGGCATCAGCGCGGCAGATGTCCGGGAGAGGATGATCAAGGGCATTTCCTGGCGGGAACTGGTGCCGAAAGAGACAGCCCGTCTTATGGACAAATGGGAAATTCCGGAACGCCTCCGCCGAGTTGCAGACAGTCTGCAAAAGGAGGAAAAATGAAAAGAATGCTTTCTGGCAATCGGAAGAAACTGAGGCAGCGCAGCACAGGAAAAACCCTATCGTGAAAACACTGATACTCACAGAAAAACCCTCGGTGGCAAGAGATTTTGCATCAGCTCTTGGCGTGCAGGGAAAAAAAGAGGGATATATCGAAAATGGGCAGTTCATCATCACCTGGGCTTTGGGCCATCTGGTGGAACTGCTGGAGCCGGAAGACTATGATCCCAAATGGAAAAAATGGAACTTGGAATCCCTGCCCATTCTGCCTGCGGAATTCCGCTACAAACCCATTGAAAAAACCCAAAAACAGTTAAATATTGTCAAACATCTTCTCTCCCAGAAAGATGTCGAAAAGGTGGTGGTGGCAACTGACGCGGGAAGGGAGGGAGAGGTCATTGCCCGCACGGTTCTGCTGCATTCGGATTTCCGGGATAAGAAAAAGATACAGCGGTTCTGGACCAGTCAGGCATTGACGCCGCAGGTGGTCAGAGAAGGCATGGCTTCTCTTGCAGATGCAGGCGAATATGACCGTCTCTGGCAGGCAGGACAGGCACGGCAGATTGCAGACTGGCTGGTCGGTATGAACTGTTCCCGCGCGGCCACAGTGAAAATGAAAGATCTGTTTTCCGTGGGACGGGTGCAGACCGCAGTGCTGGCTCTGCTTGCGGATCGGCGCAGGGAGAGGGAAGATTTCAAACCCCAACCCTACTGGATGCTTCGGGCTTTTTTTGCCAATGAAAAAGGAACTTGGCGGGGTACCTGGTTCAGGGGCAGGGAAAACCGCTTTGACAAAGAGGAAAAGGCAAAGGAGATACAGGAAAAAATCACAGCCCAGACCGGGTCTGTGAAAAAAGTGACCAGGCAGAAAAAGAAGCAGGCTCCGCCTCTGCTGTTTTCCCTCACGGAACTGCAGCGGGAGGCCAATACCCGTTTCGGATTCACTGCGGCAAAAACTCTGGAAACCGCGCAGTCCCTGTATGAAGAGAGAAAATGCCTTTCCTATCCCCGCACAGATTCCCAGGTGCTGGGAAGCAAAAATGTGTCCATGACACAGCAGATTGTGAAAAAACTGGCCTCATCCTATGCAAAGATCTTTGCAGGAATTGAGGAAAAGCTGATTCAGGCATCCAACAAACGGGTGTTCAATGATGCAAAACTCACGGATCATCATGCCCTGATTCCCCTTGCCCCGCTGCCGCAAAATGCAAAAAATGAGGAAAAAAAAATCTATGATCTGGTTCTCAAACGCTTTGCCGCAGCTTTTTATCCGGACTGCGAATTTGAGGAAACCGAAATCATCACAGAGGTTGAGAAAGAAAATTTCCGCACCAAAGGCAAAATCATTCTCAGACAGGGATGGAAATCTGTTTACGGAGAGGATACAGACAAAAAAGCAAAAAAAGAGGATGATGAAGATGATGCAGATGAGCTTCCGGCCCTTGCCAAAGAGGATCCCGCGCGGGTGACAGACTCCCGCATGGAAAAAAAAATGACACAGCCTCCGCCGGAATATACCGAAGCTCTTTTGCTGAAAGATATGAGCAGTCCGGGAAAATATGTCAGTGAGGAAGAACTGAAAAAGGTTTACCGGGGGGAAACCGGGCTGGGAACCCAGGCCACGCGAGCGCAGATCATTGAAACCCTGCTCAGCCGCAAATATGCGCGGCGGGAAAAACGGCATCTTATTGCAACGGACAAAGGATGCCTGCTTGTCAGTACACTGCGGAATCTCAAAACCGCCGCGATTCTCACCTCACCCGAAGAAACCGCACGATGGGAAAAGCAGCTCAACCGCATTGCACAGGGACAGGAATCAGACAAATCCTTTCTGGAGGGAATCCGGAATTTCATACAACAGACAGTGGGAGAATTTCATCAGATGACAGAACAGATTGCCAACATACAGGACATGGGAACCTGCCCGGTCTGCGGGGGGAAAATCATAGAGGGAAAACGGGGATTTGGCTGTTCCAACTGGCGCAAAGAGGACGGGGAATGCCGTTTTGTGGTCTGGAAAGTCATTTCCGGAAAAATTCTGCCACCCTCAGTGATTGCGGAACTGATAAGCAAAAAGGAGGCAGGCCCCATAGCCGGATTTGTAAACGAAAATGATCAGTATTTTTCCGCAAAACTGAGGCTGGTGGAGGAAAACAGCGCGTGGCAGGTGAAGCTGGAGGCAGTGGAATCTCCTCCGGAAACTCATCCACCGTCTTCGGATGTGATAGGCAAATGTCCGGCCTGCGGCGGCAATGTGCGGGAAACCCAGCGGGCTTACGGGTGCGAGAACTGGCGGGATGCGGACGGCGGATGCAAATTCACCATCTGGAAGGAAATTGCCAAAAAACTGATTACACCGGACATGGCAAAAAAACTGCTGCAGGGAGAAAAAATCGGGCCGTTGGACAATTTCATCTCCAAAAAGGGCAATCCCTTTTCCGCTTCTCTGAAAGTCATGCAGGAAAACGGGCAGTGGGGAGTGCGATTTGTTTTTGAGGACAATCCTGCTCCCCAACCCGGTGCGGATTCCGGCAATGGTCCGAATCCGGCAACTCCAGAAAAAATCTTTCTGGGACACTGCCCGGCCTGCGGCGGCGAGATTGTGGAAAAACAAAAAGGATACGGCTGTGCCAACTGGCGGGAGCCAGACGGGGGGTGCAAATTTGTGATCTGGAAAAACATGGCACAGAAAGAGATTTCCCCCCAGATGGCCGCTCAACTGCTCAAAGACGGCATTACAGATGTGCTCTTCGGCTTTCTGTCCAAAAAAGGCAATGCTTTTTCGGCACGTCTGAAACTCGCGGAGGATGAAAACGGCCAGTACAAAGTGGTGTTTGATTTTCCCGATGACAGATCGCGTTCCTGAGCAGCGTTCTGACGAATTTTAACCGCAAAGGACACAAAGACGGCACAAAGGGCACAAAGAAACTGTATCTGTCAGATTCAATTTTACGATTTCAACTGCACAGAAAAACCGGATTTTTTCAAAAAATCCGGTTTTTCTGCACTCATTTTGTGAGGCAGTGGAAGATAAAACCCGCGTCTGGGTATGGGATCTTTAATGCTGAAAAAACGGAAAATCTCCCCCTTCCCTTCAGGGAAGGGGGGCAGGGGGGGTTAGGTTCTGTCAGTATCAAAAGTCCCATTGCCCGCGTCTGAGCATTTTGTAAAACTAGTGTAAAGCCTGTGATTGAACTTGTCTTTATTTTTTCCCGGCAGCATATATTCGGGAACAGAAAAAATTTCTTTTCTGTGATCTGAAACTTGAAACGGGAGAAAAAAATATGCAAACAGCACAGGCAAAACATCCTCTGGGAATTCGTGCAAAAATCCTTTTGTCCAGTGTGTTCGGCCCCTATGCGCAGGATGATGCTTTTGGCAGCCGGAAAATCAACCCCATGGAGCTTTATCAGAACCAGGTGACACGGATGCAGGGGTCTTTTTCCCTGCGAATGTTCCACCGCTCCTTTGGACTGATGATGATACAGGCCAATATCAGTGCGCCCTGCACCCTTCTGGATTTTCCCAGTCTGGAGCGCTTTACCCAGGAACTGCGGCAAAATACCTATGACATTGTGGGCATCAGCGCCATTATCCCCAATGTGGAAAAAGTGAAAAAAATGTGCGAACTGGTGCGTCAGTATCAGCCCCGCGCGGTCATTGCAGTGGGCGGGCATATTGCGAATCTGGCGGGACTGGAGGAGAGAATTGATGCGGATCACATTGTCAAAGGGGAAGGCATCCGCTGGTTCCGCTCTTTTCTGGGTCAGGATGAAAATGCTCCCATACGTCACACGGAAACCTGTTCTGCTTACGGTACGCGGATCATCGGACATTCCCTGACAGAAAAACCCGGAGATACGGCTGCAATACTGATTCCCTCGGTGGGCTGTCCCATGGGGTGCAATTTCTGCTCCACATCGGCTCTGTTCGGCGGCAAGGGGAAATCCATCAATTTTTATGAAACCGGGGATGAACTCTTTTCTGTCATGTGCGGGCTGGAAAAAAATCTCCATGTCCGCTCCTTTTTCATCCTGGATGAAAATTTTCTTTACCACCGCAAACGTGCGCTGCGTCTGCTGGAACTGATAAAAGAAAAGGGCAAAAGCTGGGCTTTGTATGTGTTCAGTTCCGCGAGAGTGCTGAAATCCTACACCATGGAACAGCTTGTGGAAATGGGGATCGCCTGGGTGTGGATGGGTGTGGAGGGAAAGGCAAGTCAGTACCGCAAACTTTCGGGCGTGGATACGCGGGAACTGATCACGGAACTGCAGGCCAACGGCATACGGGTGCTGGGTTCATCCATTATCGGCATGGAAGATCATACACCGGAAAACATGGAGCAGGTCATTGATCATGCAGTCAGTCACAACTCGGTTTTTCACCAGTTCATGCTGTATACGCCCAATCCGGGAACGCCTTTGTATGAACAGCACAGAAAAGACGGAACCCTCTGCCCTGAATCCGAATTCCCTCTTGCGGATGCGCATGGTCAGTACCGCTTCAGTTACCGGCACAGGCATATCCAAAACGGGCAGGAGGAAAAATTCCTTGCGGATGCGTTTGATCGGGATTTTGCCGTCAACGGGCCCAGCCTCTTCCGTCTGATCCGGGTGCTGCTGACCGGATGGCAGAAATACAAAAATCATCCGGATCCGCGTGTGCGCGATCGTTTTGCATGGGAAGTGGAACCCCTGAAAACAGGTTATGCAGGCGCTGTATGGGCCATGGAAAAATGGTACTGGCGGGATCGCCCCATGAAAGAGAAAATCCGCAGTCTGCTGAAGGATATTTACAGGGAATTCGGATGGAAAACCCGGTGGATTGCGCCCCTGTTCGGAATATATCTGATTATTGCCATGAAAAGGGAGGCGATGCGTCTGAAAAAGGGATGGACATATGAACCCCAGGTTTTTTATGAAAAAAATCCTGCTGCCCTTGCTTTGGAGGAAAAGGAGAAAAACCCTGTCCCGGCCAGGGGAACAATTGCTTACGGGGTAAAAGCAGCAGATTCCGTCTAAGAGCTTGTTTGAAAAAATTTTTAGCTCCAAGCCTTCGGTCTGGGAAATCCTGTCCAGGCATCCATATTGATAAGCCCTGCAAATTCCTATTAATTCAATGTGTTAAAAATATATTTCCGTGTATGGTCCGCCCTTGCAGGGCTTATACCAATTCCCCATTGATTTGATACAATGCCGCCGTTTTTTCAGCACCGGGTGAACCAGCGACTCCTCTCCTACGTGGAGGGGCGGAACTGTCCGTCTTCAGTCGGATTCAACCTCCCCCTGCCCCAATGCCATTAAGTTAAGGATATGGGCTGAAGTGTTCAGAAAAACAGGATTTTTCGGGAAAATCCTGTTTTTCTGCAGAGAATTGCTTTACTGCAACACGGTATCGTCTTCCGGATATGCCATTAACCGAAGATTCCCTGGGAACCCTTGGATTTTACGTCACGGGATTGGAAAAAAAACGGCACAGACTTGCAGCCTGTGCCGTCACTTTGAACAGGTCATACACCTGTTTGCGTTTATTTCTTATCCGCAGGCCCGAAAGAGCGGACAAACAGATCGTGAATGGCTTTTTCTCCGTCCTCAGTCAGGTTCCGGGTTCCGGTTCCTGCAAAGGTTCTGTCGCTGATTACCGGCGTATCCGCAACCCACTGTTTGTTCTGCCAGGAAAACCAGGCTTTGCGATCCTGATCGTAAACGCTTACCGGACGGTTGAACAGCCGGGCCAGTTCCACGCCCCAGCCGGTTCCGCCCTTGACCGTGTCATCCGGCTGAATCCAGCCAATGGCAAAAATATGGAATCCGTTGTTCACCATGTGAAAAATGGACTGAATCACTTTGCGGATTTTGTCTGCTTTGGCATAGGTGCGTCCCATGCGTTTGGAAACAATTTCCATGCTGATGTCGCCCTGTTTGAGTTCTTCCGGGGTCAGAATGTGCAGATTCCGGGTGCGTTCCGCCATATGTCCCTCAAAGGAAAAATTGACTTCCTGAAGGCCCCAGCATTCTGCATGTTTTCCGAATTCGGTTTCCGCTCCCTTATGCCCGCCGCTGTAAAGTGTAATCTGTGAACGATCCATGTTTTCTTTTCTCCCTGATGATAAATCTGATATTTTATATGAAAAATAAGTTGTTGCATCGGAATTGCTTCTTTCCCGACTTCCAAAAACAGATCACCCCGCCTTTTCCGGCAGGGTGATCTAATCATCCTAAAACATCTTTTCAGAAAAAGCAAGTTTTTTTCTTCTGTTCGCTTAACACATTTTCCCCATCTGCTGATTTCTCATCCTGCCCGGCTCCGGTTCTTTCATTTTATGACTTTCAGAAAGGCTTCCAGACTCGGCAAATCATAAACATTGTGCACCTCGCAGGCATAATCTTTGGGAATGATTTTTTTCACCAAACCCGTGAGAACCTTTCCCGGCCCGACTTCCACAACGATTTCCACTTTTTCTGCCATCATTTTCAGCACAGAATCATACCAGCGCACAGGGGAGCACAACTGCCGCACCATGATGTCTTTGATTTCTTCCGGAGAGGACACAGTATCGGCATTGACATTGTGAATCACTTTGCTTCCGGGCGCATGAAACGGAATTTCCTGCACAAAGGCCTTGAATTCCGCCTCCGCGCCGCGAATCAGTTCGGAGTGCCAAGCGCCGCTCACTTTCAGGCCAATGGCTTTGGCTTTTTTTGCTGCCGCAAGTTCCCCTGCTTTTTTCACGGCTTCCGGTGATCCGGTAATGACAATCTGCTTTTCCGCATTGTGATTGGCAACAGAAACCGTGCCTTCGGATTTTGCCTCATTCGCAATTTCCCGCACTTCGGCAATGGAAAGGCCCACAATGGCGGACATTGCGCCTTTGTGCTTTTCCGCCTCCCGGTGCATAAGTTCACCCCGTTTGAACACCAGCCGCATCGTATCCTCTTCGGAAACAATGCCTGCCGCGCAGAGTGCGCTGTATTCCCCCAGACTGTGACCTGCGGAAATCACGGGCGCAATCCCTTCTCTGTTCAGCAGATGCAGACAGGTCAGATTGATCAGCGTTACCGCAGGCTGCAGATTGACGGTCATGGTCAGATCAGCCATCGGGCCGTTGAAGCAGAGTTCTTTCAGGCCAATGCCCGTGATTTTCTCTGCCATTGCAAAACGATCTTTCACACTTTCATATTTCTCATACAAATCCTGTCCCATGCCCACAGCCTGAGACCCCTGACCGGGAAAAAGAAATGCGGTTTTTTTCATTGCTTGCTCCTGCATTGTTATCTTGAAAAAACTGTTACTTTGTCAATGTGAAATATATGATTAATTTTTTCATTTCAGGCATATGAACAACCCTCCAAAAGCCCGTCAATGGAAATATCCTCATCCGGCAGGGGCCAGTGTATGCCGTATCCTGACGGAGAGATTTCGTATATCATTCTTTCCGCCTCCGATGTTTGCCAGTGATGCGGAGATTTCATTCAGGGGATATACATATGCCTTGCCGTCAATTTCAATGTGCATATGATTGCCGACAAAATTTATGTTTCTTATATTATGTTGTTTATTCATCAGAAATTATCAAAAATTAAATTTTTGGCATTGACAGAATTAACAACAAGTTCAATAGCAGAAAACTACCGCTCAGTGCATTGTTGGCCGTTACTCCTGTCTTATACTTAGAACAGATGTATCAGTCATCTCTATGCTATTTATTTCTACAGATTTCTTTTTTCTATCCTTATCATAAAGTTCATTAACAACATGAATGATAGTTTTCGATGCTATCAGCACCACCAAAGCTTGCAACAACTCTCCAATAAAGGGTATTATCCCCAAGATAAGGAATATTGCAAAAAATACTATTAGATTCTGGAGTTCTGATATACCCTCATATCCTTTAAGATTATATCTCACTCCATCAACCCCTCGCGGTTGAATATCTATATTTTCACTATCCGTTGTGTTAAGGGACTCGGAACTTCCCAATATACCGTTTTTGATTAAAGATTAACTTTATCCATAAAGGACAGCTTTTTTATAAACGGTATATCAGCATTTTCCATGTCCCTAAGCATATATGAAATTGTAATTTTATCCGATGGCTCCAAACGTTGAAAACTGTGCAACTCTTCTTGGACATCTTCAGTGGGATAAGTTTCTTGTTCAAGTTGAATAATCTGCGAACTGCGTTTTATTGAAAAGTCAATTTTTACGCATTCTGGCGGGAATTTAAGAAGCAGCTTTTGTCCCTCTATTGCGACTTGTCCTGTATTTTCAACTATCACTAAATATTGACAAAGATTATCATATAACTTTCCTTTGTAAGAAACAGCAAGCTCTCCTTTTTGCAATGAATCTTCTATTTTGTATTTGTTCAATTTTGTATGGACAGAAAGAATCTTTATGCTCTTTCTGTCACTTCTGAATTTTGTATATAGTGTTAATAGTGAGGACGCTACTGCAATCAAAGAACTGACAATAAAAATTCCTGCCCCAGATAAAAACCAATCTTTATTATATTAGACCTCTTTCAAAAGTCATTTCCTCTTGTTTTCAATTCAAAATTATAAATACC
>CAZDIU010000083.1:0-6851 GCA_964505535.1 uncultured Desulfobacterales bacterium
GTTACCCTGTTTTACGGCAGCCCCACCGCGAACAATGAAAAAGCCAAAGAACGCTTTGCACAGAATATCTTCAGCGTCACCCGGCAATTACGCTACAGCAGCAGTGAAACCCAACTGGCGCTGGATATGGCCATTTTCATCAACGGCCTTCCAGTGGCCACCTTTGAACTGAAAAACAGACTCACCAAACAGACGGTTGCGGATGCGGTAAAGCAGTATCAGCATGACCGTGATCCCAAAGAACTGCTGTTTCAGTTTGGCCGCTGCATGGTTCATTTTGCCGTGGATGACCAGGAAGTGCGCATGTGCACCCATCTCAAAGGAAAAGCCTCCTGGTTTCTGCCCTTTAACAAAGGATATAATCACGGAGCCGGAAATCCGCCCAATCCGCACGGGCTGGCAACGGATTATCTCTGGAAGGAGATTCTCACCAAAGAGCGGCTTACGGACATTCTGGAAAACTACGCGCAGATTGTGGAGGAAAAAGACGAAAAAACCGGGAAAAAAAAGTATAAACAGATATTCCCCCGGTATCATCAGTTGACCGTTGTCCGCAGACTGCTGGCCCATGCACAGGAAAACGGAGTGGGAAAACGCTGCCTGATCCAGCATTCCGCAGGCAGCGGAAAATCCAACTCCATTGCCTGGCTCGCGCACCAGTTGGTCGGGCTGGAAAAAGAGGGAAAACCGGTATTCGATTCCGTTATTGTGGTCACGGATCGCCGGGTGCTGGACAAACAGATCCGGGATACAGTCAAATCCTTTGCACAGGTGGGAAACGTGGTGGGTCATGCGGAACGCTCCGGAGACCTGCGGCGTTTTATCCGGGAAGGCAAGCAGATCATCATTACCACAGTGCAGAAATTCCCCTTTATTCTGGAAGAAATCGGCGATGAGCATCGGCAGAACACCTTTGCCATTCTCATTGATGAAGCCCACTCCGGTCAGGGCGGGCGTGCGGCCACCAAGATGAATATGGCACTGGCTGAAAAAAAGTCCGGTTCTTCTGCTGACGGACTTAGCCTCGCGGACAATCCGAATCCCTATCTTGTCATGGAGGAAGAAGAAAGCACGGAAGACAAAATCAACAGACTGATGGAAAGCCGCAAAATGCTGACCAACGCGAGTTATTTTGCCTTTACTGCCACCCCCAAAAACAAAACTTTGGAAATCTTCGGGGAACCGGACCCCCAGCCGGACGGCAAAGTGAAGCACCGTCCCTTTCATCCCTACACCATGAAACAGGCCATTCAGGAAGGGTTTATTCTGGATGTGCTCCAAAACTATACGCCGGTGGCCAGTTATTACCGGATCATGAAAACAGTGGAAAACGATCCCCTGTTTGACAGCAAAAAGGCGCAGAAAAAACTCCGCAGATATGTGGAATCCCACAGCCATGCCATCCGGGAAAAAGCGGAAATCATGGTGGATCATTTCCACGCGCAGGTCATGGGAGGCCGGAAAATCGGGGGACAGGCACGGGCCATGATCGTCACCGGCGGCATTCTGCGGGCCATTGAATATTTCCATGCCGTAAACGAATACCTCAAAAAAAAGAAACTGCCCTGCAAAAGCATTGTGGCCTTTTCCGGCGAACACGAATACGGGGGGCAGAAAGTGACCGAGGCCACCCTGAACGGATTCCCTTCCGGCATGATCGAAGACCGGATTGCAGAAGACCCTTACCGCATCCTCATTGTGGCCGACAAATTCCTCACCGGTTATGACGAACCCCTCCTGCACACCATGTATGTGGACAAGCCCCTGGAAGGCATCAAAGCCGTGCAGACCCTTTCCCGCCTCAACCGTGCCCATCCCCGGAAGCATGATACCTTTGTCCTGGATTTTTGCAATGAAGCCGGAGTGATTCAGGAAGCCTTCTCAGATTATTACCGCACCACCATTCTCAGCGAAGAAACCGATCCCAATAAACTCCATGATCTGAAATCGGCTCTGGACGCGTATCAGGTGTATTCCCCGGAACAGATTGACAAAGTGGTGGAACTGTGTCTGTCCGGCGCGGAAAGGGAAACACTGGACCCGATTCTGGATGCCTGTGCTGCCGTATACAGAAGCGATCTGAATGAAGACGGTCAGGCGGATTTCAAAGGCCGGGCCAAAGCCTTTGTCCGCACCTATTCTTTTCTGGCTTCCATCCTTCCATATACCAGCGCGGAATGGGAAAAACTTTCCATCTTCCTGAATTTTCTCATCCCCAAACTGCCTGCGCCCACAGAAGACGACCTTTCCAGAGGAATTCTGGAAACCGTTGACATGGACAGTTACCGGGCCGAAGTGCAGGCTGTCCGAAATATCAGTCTTGCGGATGAGGATGCGGAAATTGATCCGGTTCCTGTGGAAGGGGGCGGCGGAAAAGCAGACCCGGAAATCGATCCCTTAAGCCGCATCATCCAAACCTTCAATGATCTTTTCGGCAATATTGAATGGAAAGACGCGGACAAAATCCGAAAAGTCATCAGCGAAGAAATTCCGGGTAAAGTCGCGTCCGATGCCGCGTATCAGAATGCCATGAAACATTCGGACAGACAGAATGCCCGGATTGAGCATGACAGGGCATTGGGACGGGTCATGGTGGATCTGCTGGCGGATCACACAGATCTCTTCAAACTCTTCAGTGACAATCCCTCGTTCCGGAAATGGCTGGGAGACACTGTCTTCAATGCAACCTACAGCAGGACTTAGGGGTTGTAAAAAAATAACCTGTACAGTTTTACTGCCCGGAAACCCTAAGGGTTTTCAAAACCCTTAGGGTTTGTAACAGATTATTTTCATACAGCCCATTGGGGGCAGAAGCGAAGCACTGCCCGGCATTGCACCATTTCTGCCGGAAAAAATGCCGAAAATGCAGCAAAGGGGAAAAAATGAGGCAGGCAGACACATCCTCTCAGGATTTGAAAAAGGCAATGGACACGGCCATCCGCATTCTGGCCCGGCGCAGCCATGCCTGTGCTGAAATCCGGCAGAAACTCCGGCAAAGGGGTTTTGACGCAGATATAATCCAGGCGGTCATATCCGAATGTGAACGGATGAATTATCTTGATGACAGGCAGACAGCGGGGCAGTATTTCCGTGAACTGAAAAACAGAGGATGGGGAGCGCAGAAAATCCGTGCAGAGATGAGAAAAAAGGGACTGTACGGGGATTTGGCGGAAAGTCTGATTTCTGATTATGCGGAAAGTCAGGAAGAAAGGGAAATTGCCCGAAATGTTCTTGAAAAGAAAAAAGCCGCATTTGACAGGGAAAGGGATGGGAGAAAACGGAAGGAGAAAATCTTCCGTTTTCTCTCTTCAAGGGGATTTTCCGGAAGTGTCATTTCACAGGTGGTTTGGCAGGAAAATGCTGCAAAATCAGACTGAAAATCATTTCACTGACTGTTCTTGTCCATGTCTTCTATGGCCTTTCTTGTGGCATCCCGTCCCCGGTTGACATGTTCATCATAATCCTTTCCTCCCTCTTCCTGCCCGACCTGTTCCTGCTGCGGAAGATCCAGAAAAGGAATATGCACCACGCCGAAATAATTCAGCGCAAACGCAATGGTAAACGCGATGATGATATACCCTATTACTTTTCCCATTTGACAACCCTCCTTTTCTCATGATGAAGCCGTCCATCAGAGCAAGTCCCATCCTTATAAAAAATCCTTTTGCAATACGATAAATCATTCTTTGGCAGAAGCAAAGGGGAAACTGGCTGCTGATCAATAATCGCTGCCTGAATATTCATGTGTTTTCTCTCCGGTTTCACTTCCTGCCGGCAAGGATTCCTGAATCATTGGGCGTTTGGGCAGGAATGCGGTGAATGTCTTTCATCCCTGCCTCCTCCAGCATTTCCGCAAGTTCTCCTTCAGTATAGGAACGGCCTTCGGAGGTTCCCAGCAGCATGTTCAGGGAGAAAAGCGCAGGAAACAGGGGGCCGTCAGCAGTGTTGCGCAGAATGAATTCATGGATGAATATCATGCCGCCCGGCTCCAGTGCATCTGCGGCCTTGCGAACCATCATGCGGCAGGCTTCCGGCCCTTCTCCGTGAAGGATATGGGAAAGCCAGACTGCATCGTATTTCCCCTGAATTTCATCTTCCAGATAATTTCCGGGACTGAAATCAATTCGTTCCGAAAGCCCGAACTTTGCAATGGTGTTCCGGGCAAAGGGTTCTGTCGCGGGCAGATCAAACACAGTGGCACGGAGCCGGGGATTGGCAAGACAGAAATGGATGGCATAGGTTCCGGGGCCTCCGCCCATATCCAGCAGATGATGGCAGCCGGAAAGATCAATGGCCTGAACCAGACGCGGGGCCAGATTCATGGCCATGTTGAACATGCCCATCAGAAAACTTTCCCGTGTTTCCTCATCCCCATGAACCGCTCTGCTCCGGACTGCTTTTCCGGTTCTGACAGACTCATCCAGCCGGGACCAGGATTCCACCAGATGATGATGGTGCATGATCATGTAACCGGTGTATGCAGGAGAGTTTTTGCAGAGAAAGGAGAGAGCCGCGGGGGTATTGGCAAATTTTTCCTCTTTTTTGCACAGAAGTTCCATTGCGCACAGGGCATTGAGCAGCCGGGTCATGGCATCCTCATCCGCACTGCATTTACCGGCAATTTCCGCTCCGGTCATCTGTTCTTCGCCAATGAGGGAAAAAACATTCAGTTTCACTGCTGCATGAAGAGTGCAGGTTTTCCAGTAATAGCCTGACAGTTCAATCAGTTTTCCCGGATTCCATTCTGTGTGGTTCATAGCCCTTCTCCTTTGTCCGGCTCTGTTCTGTATATTCATTATAATGCGCTGCCAAAACGCTGATCCCACTGCCTGAATTTTTCCACCTTTTCCTGACCGTATTTTTGCAGTTTCCGGAGAACATCTTCCGTGCTGTGTTCCCGGAAAACGGTCTCAGGATTTTTGGAATAGAATTTGTCCGCATAGGCAACAATCTCCTCTTCCAGACTTTGCGGCTGCATATCCCGCAGGGGAAGGGGCAGCCACTGTCTCTGAATATCGGAAATCATGATGCCTGTGCCGATATGGCGTTCGCAGACCAGTGCGTGCCGGGGCAGCCCTCTTTCCTCCAGCAGTTTCCTGCCCAGAATTCCGTGACAGATATAGGAGTGCATACCATAGCATCCCATTTCAGGCATACTGGTCATGAACATGGCAATATCATGGAGCATCGCGGCTTCCTCAATAAATTTCAGATCCGGATTCAGATCGGAAACCTGCCGGGCCGCGTCCAAAGCCCGCTGTGCCACCAGTCTGCCGTGCGTGACAATGATTTGATGCAGACGGGAGCCGGGTTTGTAAAATTCATCAATCAGATCAAGGGGATTCATATATATTTTCTCTCACCGCTTTGCACATTTCTGCCCCTGATTTCGGATGGGCTCAATCAGAGGGGGATTCACACAGCATAAATTTTCAGATGCAGTGTTTCAGAAAAACCGGATTTTTTGAAAAAATCCGGTTTGTTCAATATCCGAAAACTTTCGGTTGCCCTGCTTTCATAACAAACCGGATTTTTTCAAAAAATCCGGTTTGTTGAATTCAGGAAGGCTGCCGGTCAAAAAACACCGCTGTCTGCCAATCCGTTTTTCGGACAGATCAGGAGGCTGCCCGCGACATCAGCACGCCCTCAATAAAGGGATCAATCTCGCCGTCCAGCACACTGTAAACATTGCCAATATCCATGCCAATCCTGTGGTCTTTGGCCATCTGGTAGGGATGAAGCACATAGGAGCGGATCTGATTGCCCCAGGCAATGTCATCCTTGGCATCGTTGACTTCCTGCATCTTTTCATCCTGCTTGCGCTTTTCATGGTCATAAAGCCGGGAGCGAAGCACTTTCATGGCCATGTCCCTGTTGCGGTGCTGGGATTTTTCCTGCTGGCACTGCACCACAATTCCGGTGGGCAGATGGGTGATGCGCACCGCACTGCTGGTTTTGTTCACATGCTGGCCGCCGGAACCGCTGGCACGGAAAACATCAATCCGCAGATCTTTTTCTTCGATTTCCACAACAATTTCATTGTCGAGTTCCGGATAAACAAACACGGATGCAAAGGAGGTATGGCGCTTGCCGCCCGCGTTAAAGGGCGAAATCCGCACCAGCCGGTGAATCCCTTTTTCTGATTTGAGATAACCGTAAGCGTATTTTCCATCAGCAGTGAAGGTTGCGCTTTTGATTCCGGCCTCGTCACCGGGCTGCAGATCAATGAGTTCACTTTTGAAGCCCTTGCGCTCCACCCATCTGTTATACATCCGAAACAGCATTTCGGCCCAGTCCTGGGCCTCGGTTCCGCCTGCGCCCGCGTTGATGGAAATGATGGCATTGTTCTGATCATTTTCTCCATCCAGCATCAAATCCAGAGAATACTGCCGAATCCGGTTTTCCATCTCCTGAATCTGACCCAAAGCCTCTTCCGCTGCTTCCGCATCATCCTCTTCCACCGAGAGTTCCAGCAGAACAGCGCTGTCCTCCAGTTCCCTGTGCAGGCGGGTGAAGGTCTCAATGCTGTCTGTAATCAGAGAGCGTTCCTTGAGAATGGTTTTGCCTTTTTCCGGATTGTCCCAGAATCCCTCTTTGGAAATAATTTTTTCGATTTCCTCCAGCCGTTTTTCCTTGCTGGCCAGGTCAAAGATACTCCCTGAGTTTTTCCATCTGGCGCTGAAGATTTTTCACTGTCTGTTTGGGTTCAACAATCATTTTCTTTCCTCCCTGAAATAAGGTATTCGTATCTGCTGAAAATTTCCTGCCTGTTCCGGTTCAGCCCGGAATATGGCATATCTTTAAATATATATACTTTTCTGCATGAAAGCAATTATAAAAAAAGTGTCAGG
>CAZDIU010000083.1:6951-17428 GCA_964505535.1 uncultured Desulfobacterales bacterium
TTTTCGGTGTTCAGTGTTCGGTTTCACCTGACACCGAACACCTCACACCTGACACTTCACACTTGACACCTTTAATCAGGTGTCAGGTTTTCGGTGTTCAGTGTTCGGTTTCACCTGACACCGAACACCTCACACCTGACACCTCACACCTGACACTTCACACCTGACACCTCACACCTGACACCCGAAACCTGACACCTTCATTTACCGCCACATAATATCCGGTTCTTTCCGCAGAGGCAGCCGGTGATATTTGAATTTCGGATATCCGATCATCATCGCTCCGAAGCTGACATTTCCTTTGGGAAGAGCCAGGGTTGCCTGCAAAGGCGGCCAAAGATTTGCGGCAAGGTTGAAATATCCTGCCCAGCATGCGCCAAGTCCCAAAGGTGCTGCCGCGAGTTCCAGATAGGTCAGGGCAATGGTGCAGGCAGCAGGAGCAGATCCGTCAGCTTTGGGCGCATGTGCGATAATCAGATGGGGAGCATTCCGGCAGATGGCATCTTTTCCCTTGTCCCATGCTGTTACAACCCGTTCCAGGTGAAGGGGACCGGCCAGTGGATTTTTTTCTGCTGTCATATGCCGCATCCAGTCTGCCACCTGCGCAGTCATTTTCCGCACTTCTGCGGTATCATGCACAGCAAGCCAGTGCACAGGCTGCCCGTTGTGTCCGGAAGGAGCAAAACCTGCAATCTGTATCAGATTGGAAAGTGTATCCCGATCCACTGTCTTTTCCTTATACACCCGAATGGAACGTCTGGCACGCAGAAAATGCCCGGCCTGTTCTGCATTCAAAGCAAGTTCCTTTCTGACAGGCGGACATTGTTCTGCCGGCATGTTTTTCAGGGAAAGCGCACCGGTGGGACATACGGCCACACAGTGACCGCAGTTGATGCACATCTGCTCCGCATCCCGGCAGGGTTCGGGAACGGTTTTTCCGTCAAAAGCGATAATCCCGATGGGACATTCTGCCGCGCAGATGCCGTCACGCACACATTTTTCTGTATCCACAGTAAAAAGAGACATATTTTTTTCCTTTTTCAGAATTTTGAATCTGTGACCTGCAAAAAAAACCGGATTTTTCGGAAAAATCCGGTTTTTCTGAAAACACCGCTCCCGAAAATTTATGCTGACGCTCTTAACATCCGCTGCTTCATTCCGCCAAAAGCAGGAATTCTGGCATTCCGGTTTCATGCAAAACATAAAAAAGCCTTTATGCCACACAGGACATAAAGGCTTTTGTATATATAAAGAGGAAACAGGTCAGGCTGTTACATCATGCCGCCCATTCCACCCATGCCGCCCATTCCGCCGCCCGGAGGCATTGGCATGTCAGATTTTTCTTCGGGTTTGTCCGCGACCATTGCCTCAGTGGTCAGCATCAGAGAAGCCACGCTGCCTGCATTCTGAAGAGCAAAACGGGTCACTTTGGTCGGATCAATGACACCTGCTGCAATCAGGTCTTCATACACATTTGTGGCTGCATTGTAACCGAATGCGCCTTCGCTGTTTTTGACTTTGTCTATGACAACAGAGCCTTCCATGCCAGCGTTGTTGGCAATCTGGCGCAGGGGTTCTTCCATGGCGCGCATCACAACCTTCA
Source organism: uncultured Desulfobacterales bacterium (assembly GCA_964505535.1). Taxonomy (GTDB): domain Bacteria; phylum Desulfobacterota; class Desulfobacteria; order Desulfobacterales; family Desulfococcaceae; genus JAABRU01. The sequence continues at coordinate 8,555 of CAZDIU010000083.1, forward strand.
CGCCCATTTTTTCCTCAGCAGGAAGCTCAACACCTTCCAGCGCCTTCAGACAGCGCACCAGCGCCACGCCGCCGCCCGGAACAATGCCTTCTTCCACTGCAGCGCGGGTGGCATTCAGAGCATCTTCCACACGGGCTTTTTTCTCTTTCATTTCGGTTTCAGTGGCAGCACCCACATTGATCACTGCCACGCCGCCGATGAGTTTAGCCAGACGTTCCTGCAGTTTTTCGCGATCATAGTCAGAGGTGGTTTCGTCAATCTGGGCACGGATCTGTTTCACACGGCCTTCCAGTGCGGACCGGGAACCTGCACCGTCAACAATGGTGGTATTGTCTTTGTCAATGCTGATGCGTTTGGCTTTGCCCAGATCCGTCAGGGTCATGTTTTCCAGTTTCAGGCCCATGTCTTCGGAAATCACCTGGCCGCCGGTCAGAATGGCAATGTCTTCGAGCATGGCTTTTCTTCTGTCACCGAATCCCGGAGCCTTGACCGCAGCCACCTGCAGTGTGCCTCTGAGTTTGTTCACAACCAGTGTGGCCAGGGCTTCGCCTTCCACATCTTCGGCAACGATGAGCAGGGGACGCCCCATTTTGGCGACCTGCTCAAGGATCGGCAGCAGGTCTTTCATGCTGCTGATTTTTTTCTCATTGATGAGGATATAGGGATCATCCAGGGAAACCACCATTTTTTCAGAATCGGTCACAAAATAGGGGGACAGATAGCCGCGATCAAACTGCATACCTTCCACCACATCCAATGTGGTTTCCATGCTTTTGGCTTCTTCAACCGTGATGACGCCCTCTTTGCCGACCTTGTTCATGGCCTCTGCAATGATGTTTCCGATGGTTTCATCATTGTTTGCGGAGATGGTGCCGACCTGTGCAATTTCCCGCTGATCCTTGGTGGGCTTGCTCATGGCATGGAGTTCTTTGACAGCCACTTCCACAGCCTTGTCAATGCCGCGTTTGAGGGCCATGGGATTGTTGCCGGCCGCGACCAGTTTCTGGCCTTCCTCGTAGATGGCTCTGGCAAGAACCGTTGCAGTGGTGGTTCCGTCACCTGCCATGTCACTGGTTTTGCTGGCAACTTCTTTCACCATCTGCGCGCCCATGTTTTCAAACTTGTCTTCCAGTTCGATTTCCTTGGCAACGGTCACGCCGTCTTTGGTGACTGTGGGGGAACCCCAGGATTTGTCAATCACCACGTTTCTTCCCTTGGGTCCCAAAGTGACCACCACAGCATCAGCCAGGGTTCTCACCCCGTTGAGCATGGCTTCACGGGCTTTCATATCGTATTTGATTATTTTCGCCATCGTAATAATCCTCCGTAGATAATTCTGTATCTGAAATTTTAAACTGTAAAGGGATTTGAAAATTGCCAATGTAAAGGTTTCAGTGTTCGGGTTTCAGTGTTGAGCATCTGTTCCCTGACACCTGGCACCCGAAACCTGAACACAGGTTTCATTTCCCTGAATGAAGATGAATTCTGAAAACGTCCCTATCCGATAATGCCCAGAACATCATCTTCCCGCATAATCAGATATTCTTCACCTTCAATCTTGACTTCCGTGCCAGCGTATTTTCCAAAGAGAATCCGATCCCCTTCTTTCACTTCCAGGGCAATTCTTTCGCCTTTGTCATTGATTTTGCCGTTTCCCACAGCAACAACTTTGCCCTCTGCCGGTTTTTCCTTTGCAGTGTCCGGAATGATAATGCCGCCTTTGGTTTTGGTTTCCTCTTCCATACGCTGTACCAGAATGCGATCCTGCAACGGTCTCAGTCTCATGCTCATACTCTTTTCTCCTTTATTATGCTGAATTTAAAATGATATATTGGTTTTTGCTTTTATGTTCCGAAACAATAACCACCTGCAAAGTTTTGTAAAGACCCTGAGATGATTTTTTTTCATTTTTTGGGCAAATTTTTTTCTGATTTATCGAAACAATCTGTTATGACAGCAGATTGCATTCACAAAAAGACACAGACGCTTCCCATCTGCATCAGAAAAAAACTCCCCTTCTCTGCGGGCATATCTGCCTCCTGCAGATTTTTATACAAAAAAACAGAAAGTTCCGGAAAATCATTTCACCTGTGCAAAGATGAATCTGCGCACAATGGCAGTTTCATCCCTCAGACAGTGAAACTGTTTTTCCGGAACTCTGCATGTATCACATAAGAATAATTCGCCCTGAAACGGCTGACACTTCAGACATGGTTTAAGGAGTATTGTCTGCGCTTTTTCCGGATGTATCCGCTGCCCCGTCCGTTTTTGTGCCTGCACTTTCGTCCTTTTTGGCTGACGTTCCGGCAGTGTTTTTGGATTTGGTGGCATAATCGGTTACATACCATCCCCCGCCCTTGAGGTGAAAACTGTTCATGGACATGAGTTTATGAAGTTTTCCTGAACAGTTACTGCACCCGGCCGGCGGCGCATCCGATATTTTCTGCCACACTTCCTCCACCTTCCCGCACTGTTCACATTCATACTCATAGATAGGCATTGCACAAACCTCCTCTGTCAGACATATAAAATCAGATATATAAAAAATCATGAAGAATTAACAGATTACCGAAGAACCGGTCAATTTTGAATTAAAACATAGAACCTCTTTTGCCTTTGTCAAGAATGGCATCCTGTTTTTTTCAAAAAAAAAGCTGCCCCGGAGGATTTGACTGTCCGGATGAAAAACAGACAGACAATCTGCCTGATTTTCATAAGGTTTTCATCAGGGAAGGAAAAAAAGACCGGGCATTTGCCGGTCTTGGCTGTTTTGGAGTTTTGGAAATTTTTTTTTTGCTATCCTCTGGAACCCAGACGCAGACCGCCGTGAATAAAATACACATCCCCGGCCATGGCTTCATTCCGGTAAATGTCGCCCACCAGTGTGGCCACTTCCTCAGGCTCCACCAGTCTGCCGATGGGAATTTCGCCTGTGATTTTTTCCAGAGCCTTCTGATTCATGTTTTTGACCATATCGGTTCCCACATATCCGGGTGCAACAGCCACGCACCGGATTCTGTCAGCCAAACCGCGGCGGAAGAATTCGGCAGTGATGACTTTGGGCATCACCGACATGGCTGCCTTGGTGGAGGAATAATTGATCTGGCCTGCGGTTCCCAAAGAGCCTGTGGAGGAAATCAGACAGATCAGTCCCCGGCAGTTATGGTTGATCATGCGTTCCGCACATTCCCGCACAGTAAGGAAAACGCCGGTCAGGTTGATGTCTATGACCATCTGAAAATCACCCAAAGACATTTTTTTTGCAACCTTTCCGGTCTGCCTGTCCGGAGCAACCATCATCCCGTCCCGGATAATTCCTGCAAAAGGCGCAACCAGATTGATCTGTCCGAATTTTTCAATGGCTGCGTCAGCCAGTCTGGCACAGTCCTCCTCTTTGCAGACATTGCAGGGAACCGAAAGGACCTCGCCGCCCATGTCTTTGATCTCTGCCTCTGCCTGTGTCAGCAGTTTCTCGGAAATATCCGCGATCACCACTTTGCCTCCGTTTTTCACCCAGTGTTTGGCAAGACACAGCCCGATGCCGCCTCCGCCGCCCGTGACAATCCCCACAGAACCTTTGATTTCCAGCATGTTTCCATCCTTTCTTCTGATTGTTTGCAAAAACGGACACCCCTGTCAACCGGATTTCCACTTTCTATCTGAAAAACGAATTTTTTGCAATACCGCGTGTTCTGTCATTCATCAGCGAATCTTCGCCTGTGTTTTCAGCAGGTATCCCAAAATCACTCTTTGACCGTCATTCCGGCCAAAGCCGGAATCCGGTGTTTCCACAAAAGATATTGAAGAACCAAAAAAATTAGGCAACTTGTTTTATGCAAGCTCGGTTTCACTTGATTTGCCTTCTTCATTGTGGCAATGTGCGATGAAAATGGGCACCGGGTCAACCTGGCCCAAAAATTGCGGAAAATGATTCAATATCCTGCAAAAAAGCATCAGGGATTTGACCCGGCAAAAAGCAGTTGCCAATTCTGTCACCCGGATTTGAGGAACATATGAGATATGATGCAATCATTGTGATGGGTGCTGCTGTACGGAGAGGCGGAAAGGCCAGTCCCGCGCTTCACAGGAGAGTGCTGCACGGCATCCGGCTTTTCAAACAAAGAAAAGCCAATTATCTGATTTTTACCGGAGGACTGGGGAAATATCCGCCCGCAGAGGCTGTGGTCATGAGGCAGACAGCGGTTGCCGAGGGTGTTGCAGGAGAGCGGATCATCACGGAAGAAAAAGGGGATTCAACCTTTGGAAGCGCGGCCTGCTGTGCCCGGATCATGCGGGTCAGTCAGTGGGAATCAGCCCTGATTGTGTCAGACTCTTTTCACATTCCCCGTTCGGTTTTCATTTTCCGCTGTTTCGGAATCCGGGCAGACGGAAACGGGACAAAAGAGGGAAGATCAGCCCTGGGTACTGTCCGCTGGTGGTTTTGGCATGTGCGGGAACTGATCGCTCTGCTCTGGTACGGGATACGGTGTCTGTCTGTCCGCTCCAAGGCGAAACAGGGGATGAAGATTGTCTGATTTCATGATGTCCGGAACAGACAGTCTATTTATTCCTTGACTTTCAGACCGCAATTCATCAATAACTGTTTGTCCTTTTTGTTTTATGGCAGTTCCGTATTTTTCTGCTGATACCAATTCGCCATTGAGTTTATACAGTTCAGTCATTTTTTTCCCAATGCCGCTGAACCGGCACCCCTCCCGGAGGGAAGGGAACCGCGGGTTCATCCGGCGCTGAAAAAGCGGCGGTATTGTATTAAATCAATGGGGAATTGGTATGATTGAACAGATTTTGGTGGCTGCCTGCCGAGGAGTGCAAAAACGGATTTTTTGCACTCCGGATCAATTGCTCCCAAAAACCCCTTACAATCGCTTTTTCTGAAAATATTTTCAAAAAAGGAGAACAGCATGGAAAGCACATCAGGCAAGGGCATGAAACTCGGCGTGAACGGATTCGGGCGCATTGGCAAACTCACTGTGTGGCATCATGCTGCCCGGAAGTTTTTCAGTGAAATCGTGGTGAATCTGGGACGGGAAGTGGGTACTTCTCTGGAAGACATTGCCCATTATCTGGAAAGGGATTCCACATATGGATGGGTGCACAATTATCTGCACGGTTTCAATGCAAAACCGGTCATCACCGGGCTGGATGAAAAAAACGGAATCCTGTTTCTGGACGGAGTGAAGGTGCGGTTTCTGCGCTCTTCCCGGAATCCGGCACAGATCGAATGGGCCGATCAGAAGGTAAAAGTGGTGGTGGATACCACAGGCCAGTTTCTGGATCCCACTCTGCCGGGAGATCATCCCAAAGGCTCCGCGCGCGGCCATCTGGAAGCAGGTGCGAACAAGGTCATTGTTTCCGCTCCGTTCAAAATCAGGGACAAAGGACAGGCCATGCCGGAAGATGCTGTAACAACAGTCATGGGAATCAATCATGAGGACTATGATCCCCGGCGTCACAGAATCATTTCCAATGCCTCCTGCACCACCACCTGTCTGGCCCATATGATGAAGCCCCTGATCAACCGCTTCGGGCCCCGAAAAATTCTCTCGGCCTCCATGGCAACCATTCATGCGGCCACCGGTTCCCAGGCCGTGCTGGATCGGCTGCCCAAGGCAGGTGTTACGGATCTGCGCAAAAGCCGGAGCATCATGAACAACATCATCCTCACCTCCACTGGCGCGGCAAAGGCCCTGCGGCTGGTCATCCCGGAGATGGAGGAAATCGGATTCATTGCCGAATCTGTGCGCATTCCCACCAGTACCGGATCTCTGGTCATTCTGGTGGTGAATTTTCATGATGAAATGACCGGCGGAACCATCCGCCGGGAAACCATCAACGAGATTTACCGGCAGACTGCGGAAGAAGATGCCAGAGGTTATCTCCTCTATACGGAAAAACAGAATGTTTCCTGCGACATCATCGGCTCGCCCCGTGCTGCGGCTGTGATTGAGGGGCATGAAACCCATACCCGGACTGCGGAAGTGACCATGGATTTGGAAAATGTGCCGGGACTGGACAAAACTCTGCTGGGGGCAATGAAAAACACGGTCATCCGCATCCCCATCACCCAGGCTGTCATCTACGGATGGTATGACAATGAACTGGGTTCCTATGTGAACATGCTGGGGGACAGAACTGTGTCTGTTGCGGAAAGTCTGTGATATGAAATGGACAGCGGAAGCAGAAGCGGCCATTGGCAAAGTGCCTTTTTTCGTGCGGAAAAAAGTGCGTGCCAGAGTGGAAAAAGAGGCTGCGGAAAACGGCAGATCAGTTGTCACCCTAGCGGAAGTGAACGCTACCCGGCACCGTTTTCTGTCCGGCATGGAATCGGAAATCAGGGGATACCGTGCGGAAGCCTGTTTCGGTTCCGGCGGCTGTCCCAACAGCGTCTGTGATTCCCAGGTTCTGATCCACCGCATTGAAACCCTGCTGGAAAAGGAAAATCTTCCGGAATTTCTCAGATCCCGCGTGAAAGGCTCCCTGAAATATCATCATGAATTCTCTGTCAGCATTTCAGACTGCCCCAATGCCTGTTCCCAGCCCCAAATCCGGGATGTTGGCATCATTGGGGCCGCAGTTCCCGAAGTCACGGAAGCAGAATGCACCCAGTGCCTCAACTGTGTGGAAACCTGCAGGGAAAACAGCATCCGGCTGGACAGTGAAGAGGGAAAACCTGCCACTGACATGGCGTTGTGCGTTCGCTGCGGTCAGTGTGTGAATGTGTGTCCGTCCGGAACCCTGACAGCAGCCAAAAAAGGCTTCCGGGTTCTTCTGGGCGGGAAACTGGGACGACATCCCTGCCTGGGCCGTGAACTTCACGGGATTTTCAGCCAGGAGGAGACTGTGGAAATTGTGAAAACCTGCATCGCGTTCTGGCGGAAGCACAGCCAACACGGGGAACGGTTTGCCGCTCTGTTTCAGGCATCGGATTTTGATGCGTTTGTGCAAAAATTCTGCAGGCACTGATTTTTCAGTTTGCGGATACTTCAGCATATCTGAGGCAAGTGCCTGCCCCCGCAGTATCAGGGTATTGGAGCAATACCGATTCCCCATTGAAAACATGCTTTTATTGGATCAAATCAATGGCGATTCGGTATTATACCGATTCCCCATTGATTTGATCCAATATTGTCAGTTTTTCAGCAGTTGCATCTGTGCAAAAAATCGCTCCGCTTAATTTTTGCACTCCTCCGGAACAGGTGCAGATTGCATCAAATCAATGGCGAATCGGCACAATGCAATTCTCCATTGAAATTATACAACATATGCCCTGTTCCCGCTCTTTGCGTCAATGCCGTCTGGTCAGGGAATTTTCGGAGTGCCAAACTGAAAATTTGGCAGAAAATGAAAACTCCCTCCCAAACTTTCAGTTTGGGACTCCGGATCAGTCTTTCACGCTTGGCATGATGGGATTTAGGATCTGGGCCGGAACCGGATCAAAGCATGTTTTCAATGGGGAATCGGTATAAGGGAACTTCAGTCCTGTCTTTCTCAGTCTGAAATGGGGACTGCTGCAGTAAAGGCAGGGAGTGTGCGAAAAAATGGAAAATCTGACAACACAGAATATAATGGTAATGTTTCTTTCTCTGGGAATTCTGCTGGGTCTGGCCCGAATGCTGGGGGAACTGGCACAGCGGCTGCGCCAGCCTTCTGTGCTGGGAGAACTGCTTGCGGGCGTTCTGCTCGGTCCCACGGTTCTGGGAACGATTGCCCCTGAATTCAGTGCATTTCTCTTTCCCCCCCACGGCCCCAACGCAATTGCTTTGGATACCATATCCACGCTGGCAATTGTGCTGTTTCTGATGGTTGCAGGCATTGAGGTGGATTTGTCCACCATCTGGAAGCAGGGCAGTGTGGGGGTGAAAGTCGGCATATCCGGCATTGTCATTCCTTTTTTTTTCGGTTTTGCAGGAGCCTGGTTTTTTCCCGGTCTTCTGGGACGCCAGCCGGATGCGGATCCCCTGATATTTTCCCTGTTTCTGGCCATTGCCATATCCATTTCCGCTTTGCCCATCATTGCCAAAACCCTGATGGACATGGATATGTACCGCAGCGATCTGGGCATGGTGGTCATCAGCGCGGCCATTTTCAATGACCTTGTCGGATGGATTGTGTTTGCTGTGATTCTGGGACTTATGGGCGGGGCATCCGGAACCGGCATTCCCATTGTGCTGACCATTGCGCTGACACTGGCCTTTGCCGGTGCCATGCTCACGGTGGGACGCCAGATAATTCACAGGGTACTGCCTTTTGTGCAGGCATACACCCGATGGCCTGCCGGGGAACTGAGTTTTGCCCTGACTTTGGCCCTGCTCGGAGCCGCATTTACCGAATGGATTGGAATTCATTCCATTTTCGGGGCATTTCTTGTGGGCGCGGCCATTGGCGATTCATCACACCTGCGCGAGCACACCCGTGTCACCATTGATCATTTTGTTTCTTTTATTTTTGCTCCCGTATTCTTTGCAGGCATCGGACTCAGGGTCAATTTTCTGACCCATTTTGATCTTGCCCTTGTGCTGACCGTGCTGGTAATTGTCTGTGTGTGCAAACTTGCAGGCGGTATGCTGGGCGCAAGATGGGGGGGCATGTCCGCCCGTGAATCCTGGACTGTGGGATTTGCAATGGTTTCTGTCGGTGCAATGGGAATCATTGTGGGACTCCTGGCCCTGCAGGCAGGTATCATCCATCAGAAACTTTTTGTGGCTTTGGTCATCATGGCAATGGTGACCTCCATGATGAGCGGCCCCGCAATGCGGTTTATCCTGCGAAGCAGCAGAAAATCTCATCTTCCGGATATCCTGTCTCCCAAACTTTTTCTCCGGGAACTCCTAGACCGGTCCCTCCGGGAGGTGA
>CAZDIU010000084.1:0-17416 GCA_964505535.1 uncultured Desulfobacterales bacterium
TGCATTCCCGCGCAGAGCGCGGGAATGAGATTAAAATATATTTTCAATGGCGAATTGGCATTAATCCTCCTTTTGTGAAAAGGGAAAATCCGCGGGATGACTTTTCATCAGAATGTCAGATATTGATATGAAAATTGCCAATGGCCCGGCTTCACTGCCTCTTTATCAAAGCATTGCCGCGGAAATCCGATCCCGGATTGCCGCGGGAAGATACAGGCCCGGTGAGAAAATACCCTCTGTCCGCAAAATGGCAGAGGAATTCGGATGCAACAAACTGACGGTGCAGAAGGCCTATGAGATACTCAAAAGAGAGGGCTTTCTGGAAAATATTGTGGGCAGCGGTTCTTTTGTGCGTTTTCCGGAAAACATCGGCAGCAGGGGTGATGTTTTTGATTTTAAAACCGATTACATTTCCGAATCCTTTTTCCCCCATGAAGCCGCGGGAGCCATTTTTTCAGAAATGTTTGACCGGGAAAAGGCCGGTGTTTTCTCTCTGCCTCCGGTGAAAGGAGATCCGGAACTTCTGCGGGTTCTCAGTGAATACTACCGGGTTCCCACACAGCAGATGTTCATCATTTCCGGCGCGCAGCAGGGGCTGGATCTGACAGCCAAGGTTTTTTCCACCCGGATATCCGAGAGCATTCTGTTCGAGGATCCCACCTATCCGGGAGCAATCTCTCTTTTCAAAGCCAGGCATTTTGTTCCATTGGAGCCGGACGGGCCTGATCTGCAGGTGCTGGAGCAGAAGCTGTCCGGACAAATCCGTCTGTTTTACACCATGCCATCGGTGCACAATCCCGCGGGCATTTCCTGCTGTCCGGAAAAAAAACAGGCGGTTGCCCGCATGGCCCAAAACAGTCCCTTTTATATCATTGAAGATGATTATCTCTCGGATTTTATGCCCCATCCGGTGCCGCGGTTTACCGACATCTGCCCGGAAAGAACCATCTATATCAAATCTCTCTCCCAGACCACTGTTTCCGGCATCCGGCTGGGATTCATGAGGGTTCCGGAAGATCTGTATGACAGATTTCTTTACGCCAAATACACCTCGGATATTGCCTCAGCCGGACTGATGCAGAAATTTGCCCGGATATTTATCCGGTCAGGAGAATACAGAAATTACATTCAGCAAATTCATGCACGAATCCGGGAAAGAAAACAGCGCATCTCCAATCTGATCGAAGCATATCCCGCACTGAATGTTTCTCCGGGCCAGTCCGGTTACAACATCTGGATCAGATCGGAAAAGGACATTCATCTGCCGCATGTTCCGTGGCGCAGAGGAGAGGATTTCTCCTTTTCCCCGGAATTCCGGAAATATTTCCGGATATCCTTTATGAACATGGATGATCCCACATTTGAAAAGGGTTTGACGTATCTGAGGGAACTGTTCACGGGAGCAATGCTCTGATTGGAAGTGAATCCGGCAGTGTTAATGTGCCTGTGCGCTGTTCTGCCGCCTTTCTTCTGTTATCCCGGATACCCGAATCTGTATCTGCCGAATTTTCCTGTTTTCGCATTCTCCGATTGACACCGCCTTCACTTTGGGTATATTTCAGATGAAACCGCAGCATGATCAGTTCGGATTTTGGATAATCACAAACAGAACACACCGTCCTTCCGGAGACAGAATTTCAGGTTTCCTTCCCGGAGGAACATAACATTCTGATTTTTTAAAAATAATAAACAGCGATTTCAGATTCGTCTTTTTTTGTAACGCTGTTTCAGGAATACAGATTTGCATCAGGCAAAGCGCCGCAGGGGAGGGGGAATGGACAGAGAATGGGCAAAAGAGGCAGGCCAGCAGAAACAGACGCGAAAGAAGATCGGCCATATTCTCATGGATGCCGGGCTGATCAACCGGGAGCAGTTGAAACAGTCCCTGCAGAAACAGTCGGTCACGGGAAAACGCATCGGGAGCATTCTGGTGGAAAGCGGGCTGGTTTCTGAAGAAAACATGATGGGAGCGCTTTCCAGACAGTTGGGCGTCCCCAGCGTTGATATCAGAAAGATACAGATTTCCGATGATCTGCTGAAAATTTTCCCTCCTGATTTTCTCATGAAATATCAGATTGTTCCCATAGAAAAATCCGAAAACGCACTGCGAATTGCCATGACAAATCCCCTGGATCTGTCCACCATCAATGATGTGGAATTCATGACCGGCAATTCTGTTGAACCCATGATCGCGTCCTCATCAGGCATCGAAGGCTTTCTGAAAAAAAAGATAGCGGGTCAGGAAGATGTTTTCGGCCTTAAAGAAGCTCATCCACCGGATCGGATTGAGGTTCTGGAGGAGGACGCTGTCCGCACTGACACCCTGAAACTGAAAAATACGGCGGAATCTCCGGCAGTCATCCGCATCATCAGCAAAATCCTTTCTGATGCCATCCGGTCAGGAGCAGGCAGCATCCATATCAAACCCAGGCAGAATGATGCGCTGATCCGTTTCCGCATTGACGGCCTTCTGCGGAACATAAACACAATTCAGGCAGACACCTATCCGGCCATTATTGCCCGTCTGAAACTGACTGCACGGATGGACATCGCGGTGTTCAAACGTCCCCAGAGCGGCAGCGTGACCCTGAAGATCGGGGATCATGTCGTGGATCTCCGTCTTTCCACTGTTCCCACGGTTTACGGGGAAAAAATGGTGATCCGGATGATGGAAAAGATTCAGAAACTGAGAAATCTGGAAAGCCTGGGAATGCATCCAAAGGATCTGAGTCTGTACTATTCCCTGCTGTCCCGTCCCAACGGCATTGTTCTCATTGCAGGCCCTGTGGGAAGCGGAACCTCCACCACCCTCTATACCACGCTCCGCTATCTCCGGTCCGAGGAAAACAACATCATGACCATTGAGGATCCGGTGGAATATTATGTTCCGGGGATCAATCAGATGCAGGTCAATCCCAGAGAAAACATCACGTTTGTTTCCGGACTTCGTGCCGCTCTGCAGCAGGATCCGGACATTATCATGATCAGTGAAATCCGGGATTCAGAAACAGCCCATCTCATGTTCCAGTCTTCTCTCCGGGGACATATGGTGCTTTCCTCTCTTTACTGCAGTCAGGCCGTGTCTGCTCTCACCCATCTGGTGAGTTTTGGGATCAACCCCCATATTGCTGCATCTGCCATCGGCGGGATTGTGGGCCAGCGGCTGGTACGCCGCAACTGCCCCCACTGTCTGGAAAGATATGTTCCTGAACCGAGAGTTCTGGCCGGTCTCAACATTGATGTGATGGAAGTATCCAAAATGCACTTTTATCATGGCCGGGGATGTGAAAAATGCGGTGAAACCGGTTATGCCGGACAGATCGGGATTTTTGAGATACTGAATGTGGACCATTTTCTCAAGGAACTGATCCTCCGGCAGGCCCCGGAAGGGGAAATTTTCATGCAGGCCCGCAAAAAAGGCATGACCACAATGGAGGAAAACGGTCTTTACCTGACTCTGAACAAAATCACCACACTGGAGGAAATTGTGCGGGTGGTTCCGCCGGATATGATCAGCATGCCCCGCAAAGACGGATGGGAAAAACAGATTATATCAGCCTTTGATGATGCGCTGTATATTCTGTAGTATGCCACCGCACTGAATTTTATCGGGCACAAACCAAATTTTTTAAGAAATTTGGGATAGTGGGTCAAATCGGTTGATGATGCAGAAAAAAACACTCCCCTCCCCTGAGGGAGGGGATTTCAGATCAACGGATTTGACCCACCACCAAATTTGGTTTGTCAACTGTTCAGATGTTCTGCAAAACCAAGATTGACCGTGCTGCAGGTTTTTTCTCAGGAGATCAGCCGGTATTTCAAAGAAGAACTGATGCTTCGCGGCCGCAGTCTTCCGGAAAATTATTTTGGGTACGTTATCGGTCGAAGATATATGAAAATATTATCTTCACCCTTGTGACTTTCCAAAAACATTTTCTGAAAGCCCATATCTCATAAATCAGGCACTCATTCCTTTTGAGCGTCATTCCGGCGCAAGCCGGAATCCAGTATTTCCAAAAAGTTGCGGATGCCGAATTTTGCCGGTATGACAGTCAATCGCAACATCAGAGACTAAAAAGAGAGACAGCAGATGCCCCATCCCCAGCGTCACAGAGAGGAATCCGTCAACACACAGCTTGCCATGATTCTTGCACACCACGGGGTGATTGCGGAATCGGAAACCGTTCAGCGCTCCGGGAAGCACAGACCGGATGTCATGTTCACGCTTGGCGGACTTCGTGTCATTATCGAAGGGAAGTTTTCCGGCACACCCGATGCAGAAAAGGCTGTGCTGTCTGATGCGCTCCGCCGGGTGGAGACCGGCATATGCCATATTGCCGTGGCGCTGGTATATCCCGAAGAACTCCGCACTGTCTCCACTCCGCAGCTTGCGGAAATCCTTTCGGCTTCCCCCCTGCGTTTTCTGATCATCTCTGAAACCGGGCAGACAGAGTGGGCAGAGTCCTCACCTTCAGAAATCCTCGCAGCCCTGCGCCGGGTGCATGAATCCCTGTGCAAAGATGACATTGTCGCGGAATCAGCCCGCGGACTTTCCGAAAGAATTGAGGGCATAGCCGCTCTTTGGATCGGGCAGTCAGCAACCTGCGACCGGCTTTCGGTCCTGCTGGGTATGCCGGCAAAGAGCGGAGAAACCGGGGAGGAGCGGAACGCCCGCCGCATCACAGCCACCAAGGTTGCATCCCTGGTACTTGCCAATGCCATGATATTTCAGGAACAGCTTGCCATAGGCGGAGAGAACGGCAGCATTGCCTCTCTCCGTGCGTATGATACCCATATTGATCCGGTTGAAAGCATGAAGTCTCACTGGCATGAGATTTGGACAAAGATAGACTATGTTCCCGTCTTTCAGATCGGCGAGGCTGTTCTTCAGGAAATACCCATATCCCATAACGCCATATCGGCCATCCGCATGCTTCTGGCCGAGGCTAAGATGATATGTGCCAACCAGTCTGCACTCCGGCACGATCTGATGGGGCGTATCTATCACTGGCTCCTGCACCATGCCAAATATCTTGGGACCTATTACACAGCCACCTCCTCTGCCACGCTCCTGCTCAAACTCGTTTTTGCACAAAAATGGCAGGGACAGGATTTCGGATCCCCAAAAAAACTGGAGAATTTTGTGGTGGCTGATCCTGCCTGCGGCACAGGAACCCTGCTCATGGCCGCTGCTCAGGCACTTACGGATCAGTTTGTTGTCTCACGGGTGCAGAAGGGCAGAACCCTGGCGGAAAAAAACCTCAGACGCCTGCATGAAACCCTGATGGAGAAAGTGCTCTACGGCTATGATGTGCTGCCATCCGCGGTTCATCTTACGGCCTCAACCCTCGGAATGCTTGCGCCTGATGTCACCTGTCGCAGCATGAACCTGTTTGTCATGCCGATGGGGGTGAAAAACCGTTCACTGTGTCTGGGCAGTCTTGATTTCATTGATCAGAAACATGTGCGCACCCAGATTTCCCTGGACAATACCCAGATGGAGATCCGGCAGGCCGGTGTCCGCGGGGAGAAGTTCACCTCAGCGGAAATCCCTGAGATGGATCTGTGTGTGATGAATCCCCCCTTTGTGCGGTCAGTCGGGGACAACCTTTTGTTTGGCAGTCTGCCGGATGACGAGCGGGCAAAACTGCAGACCGAACTGAAAAAACGATCCAAAGATTTGCCGTGTTCCGTGACAGCCGGACTTGGCAGCGTGTTTCTGGCACTGGCCGACAAATATCTGCGTGCTGGCGGACGACTGGCATTTATTCTGCCTGCGGCACTTGCAACCGGTGAAGCCTGGGGAGCAAGCCGCAGACTGCTGGCGGATCACTACCATGTTGAGGTGGTGATGGTAAGTCATGATTCGGATCGTCCGAATTTTTCCGAGAACACGAACCTGTCTGAACTCATGTTCATCGCGCGCAAACGCGGGGAAAACGAGCCTCCCGGTGAAACCCTTTATGTGAATCTCTGGAATAACCCCCGCACCATTTATGAGGCACTGACCGTGGCCGCCGGGATACGGGAATGCAGTCCCGATTCTGCCGGAACAGTCTCCGTGATCGGAGCCGGAGATCGCAAATTTGCCGAAGTGGTGTCACTGCCTGCTGCACAGGGTGACGATCAGTGGATTGGTGTGCAGTTTGCACAGACATGGACTTTGCGCACTGCTGTGCATCTGGAACAGGGAAAACTGGCAGTGCCGGGCAAAAAACCGATGGATGTGCTGCTGTGCCGACTGGGGGAACTGGGCAGTCTGGGATATGATCAGCGCGATATTCACGATGCCTTCACAGTTTCCAAAACCGACTGGTCTCCCTATCCCGCATTCTGGAACCATGATGCCAAACAGGTGGTAAATCTGAAACAGACCTGCAACTCCCATCTGGTCCCGCGATCCGTTGCCGCCAATGGGAGGAGACTCAAAGACTGTGAAAAAGTGGCCGAGAACGCGGGGCGTATCTTGCTGATTGAACGTGCAAGGACAACAACGCATCGTATGATTGGAATCGGATTTGATGAACCGGTGCTGGGAAATACGTGGTGGGCATTAAAAACCGAACTGTCTCCAGAGCAGGAAAAGTCCCTGCTGCTGTGGCTGAATTCCTCCCCTTCACTGTTGCTGATGCTTTCGCACCGGGTCACCACAGAAGGCGTCTGGATGAAAGTCAAAAAACCGGCATGGACAAACATGCCGGTGCTGGACGTGCGAGCCCTGCCGGATGAAGTTGTCACCCAGTTTGCCAAAGCATATGATGCCGTGTGTGAAAAGGAACTCATGCCCCTTGCCAGACTTGACGCTGATCCGGTGCGTGCCGAAATTGACAAGGCTTTGTCTGATGCATTGGGGCTTCCCGACATGAAACCGCTTCGCCAGCTTCTGGCACGGGAGCCGGGTCTGACCGGCAAAGGACTGTCTCCCAAACCGGGGCAGATTGACCTGCCTGCTGATCAGTCATCCAAAAAAGAGGCCGGGATGCAGTTGAGCCTGATCTGACCGGATGATGTGAAAATTTATTTGACAGACCAGTAAGGGACATGGAAAATGCTGATATACCGTTTATAAAAAAGCTGTCCTTTATGGATAAAGTTAATTTTTAATCAAAAACGGTATATTGGGAAGTTCCGAGTCCCTAAGTGGGCTGTCAAATAAATTCTTTGCATCTGTGTTCAGGTGTCAGGGAACAGACTCTGAAACCTGAACACTGAAACCTGAAACCGGCCTGTCAGAAATTTTCAACTCCTTAAAGTTGAAAGAACTTTTTTGACAACCCGGCAAGTGAGGATGTTTTTATAATGAAATTTCTGAAACGTATTCTGGGAATCTGTGAAACGCCCCTGGCGGACAGCGGAAGCTGGCGAATGGCAGAGAAACAGATCATTGCTGATCTGAACAAAATTCCTTCTCTTTCCAAACCCGGAAGCGCTGTGCGGCTGGAAGGAGGAAAACTGCCGTGCAGAATTCTGCTGGTGCACGGAACAGACGGAAACCATTATGTCTTTGTGAACAGATGCAGTCATATGGGAAGACGGATTGATCCAATGGCCGGAGAAGCTGCTCTGTGCTGCTGCAGTGTATCCAAATCCATGTACAGTTATGACGGGAAAGTGATTTCCGGTCCGGCCAAAGGGCCGCTCCAGGCACTGCCTGCACAGATAAATTCTGAAACCGGGATCCTGATTGCAGAACTGGTATAACACATGCGAAGGTATGGAAGAACAGGATGAGTTTCCCCAAAGTCCTTTTTGAAATCATTGAAGAGAAAAGATGTCCCTTTTATGAAATGGGAGATGTCTTCGGTCTGTCCGGCAAGGCCCTGCTGCTGGATCAGAAAGAGGAGAAAACCTTTATCAGCACCACAGTTATCCAACTGCCCAAAGGGAAATCCTCCTGCCGCATCCTGATAGAAGATTTGTCGGAAATTCTGATCAAATACAAAAGTGTTGACAGGGTTCCGGGTTTCAAAATCCGCTGCGGCGGCTGCACAGGATCGGTTCTGCTGGAGTACAAACGGTATAAGGAACCAATTTTGCCTGTATCTGACACAGATATTGAGGTGTTTGAAAGTCTGCTGGGCAGTTTCTCTTTTTTCCAGGTGCTGGATGAAAATGATCTCCGGCATTTTGTTCCCCTGCTGAAAATGGAAAAATACAGTCCCGGAGATATTGTGATCCGGAAAGGGGATCCCGGAAAAAGGCTGTACATCATTGTTTCCGGACTGGTGGAGGTTATCGGCAGAAACGGGGTGAGCATTGCTTTTCTGGGAAAGGGGGAAGTTTTTGGCGAAATGAGTCTTCTGAGCGGAGATCCGGTGACAGCCACAATAAAAGTTGCAGATCCCGCAAAAGTGTTATATATGGAAGGCGATGATTTCCGAAGACTGCTGAACCGATCCGCCTCCCTCCAGATGTATTTCACCCGTCTGCTTTCCCGGCGACTGACCGAAGTGAATCTGATGCGTTCTGAGGATTTTGATTCCGGAATGGTGGGGAACCTGTCAGAAATGTCCCCGTCGGAACTGTTTCAGTCTCTGAATGTGAACCAGAAAACCGGGGTGCTGAAACTGTATCTGTCCGCGGGCATATCCGAGATTGTGTTTCGGGATGGCAGACTCATCCGGGCAGAATACAACGGAAAACAGGGACGGGAAGCCTTTTACGGCATACTGAGGGAAAAAGAGGGAAGATTCCGGTTTGTCGGCGAACTGCCTGCCGAAGATTTGGAAACAGAAGAATTCGGGGATTTCACCTGGCTTCTTATGGACGGATTCAGACGGATAGATGAGGAAAAGGAATAGATCCGATGCAGATTCCCAAAGCTGTCTTTAAAATCATAGAGGAAAACAACTGTCCTTTTTACAAATACGGAGATGAATTTCTGCTCTCCGGGAAGGCACTGCAACTGGAACACAAAGGTGAGCGGAAGTTTATTTCCACTTCCATCATTGACATTCCGGCAGGCAAACCCGAATGCCCGATTCTTTACGGTGACATCAGCAATGTGCTGATCAAATACCAGTCTGTTGCCAAAATTCCCACCTATATCATGAACTGCAGCGGATGCACCGGAATCATACGTCTGGAATATGACCGGGAAAAAAGAAGCGGCACTGCTCCGTTTTCCAGGCCCGGAGAAAATCCTCCCGGTTCCCTCCGGAAAAAGGATGACATCGCGGAAATGCTGCGCGGTTTTTCCATTTTCAGAACCCTGGATCTGCACAATATCCGGCAGCTCCTTTCTTTTCTCCAACTCCGAAAGTTTCCGAAAAACATGGAGGTCATCCGCAAAGGCGATCCCAGTGAGAATCTCTATATTGTCGTAAACGGAAAGGTGGCTGTGAAGGATCAGGGAGGTGTGCTGATCGCCACTCTGGGAAAAGGAGAGGTTTTTGGGGAAATGAGCCTGCTCAGCGGGGAGCCGGCAGTTGCCACTGTAACGGTTGTCGACCCCTTGCGGGCACTGTATATGCCGGGAAAGGATTTCCGAAAGATACTCAACCGCTTTCCCTCTCTGCAGATGTATCTGGCCCGCCTGCTTTCCCAGCGGCTGGCCAAATCCAATGTCACCCTGTCGGCTGAAATCCGTTCGGGCATGATTGGCAAACTTTCCGACATGCCATCTCCTGAACTTTTCCAGGTGCTGGGGGAAAACAAAAAAACCGGGATCCTGACCCTGACACTTCCCCAGGGACCGGCCAAATTCTTTTTCCGGGACGGAGATGTGGTGCTGGCAAGATACAACAGCAAAGACGGAAAAGATGCTTTTTTTGAAGCCCTGGGAGAAAAAGACGGCCGTTTCCGCTTTGTGCCCGGTATTCCGCAGGAATACAGCAAAGCCGCTGAAATCGGAAATCTGATGTGGCTGCTCATGGAGGGGCTGCGCCGGATTGATGAACAGGCTGACGGTCAGTAATTGATGAATGTTGAATGAGATACTGATCCAGCTTTGGTTTTTTTATGGCAAAAAATTTGCCTCCGCCATTCGGCAAAAACCGGAATCCAGACTGCGGACAGAAGTGAAAAGAGACCGGAAAAACCGGATTCCGGCTTTTGCCGGAATGACGAAAAAACCAAAGTTGAAACATTATAAATGAAAAAGGAGTGCAAGGGATAATGAAAGATTTTTTTGGAACTCTCAAAACTCTGGCATGGATATTTGCGGCAATCGCTGTCATGTGCGGCCCTGCATGGGGAACGGAAATCATCATTCCCGCAGCAGAAGCGAAAGCCGGTGAGTCTGTGCGGATTCCCATCATGATTGACAAAACAGACAATCTCGCGGGTGTCAAACTTTCCCTGACCTATAACAAAGAGATGCTCACCTTCAAAAAAGCGGATAAGACAGAATACACCTCTTCGCTGATGCACATTGTCAATGACAAAAATCCGGGAGCGGTGATTATTGTCATGGCCGGAGCCAAAGGCGTGAAAGGGGAGAATTTTCCCATTCTTTATATGGAATTCGGGGTCAGCAAGGATATTGAGGAAAAAAAGACGGTAAAAATAGAGGTGAAGGAATCCCAGCTCATGAGCGACACCCTCAGGGATGCGGAACATAAGGTTTCGGTTCATGCCCTGACCCTTCTCCCCGCGGAATCCGGGAATATTTCCGGGAAATCTTCTGCCCTGTCTTCAGAAGTTGGAAGCCCGAACGCTGCGGATGCGAAAGCGTCTTTGCCGGATCCGGCAAAGCAGAAGGATGCCCCGGATTCTCCGGAAACAGCGAAATCCGCAGAAAAGAATCAGAACAGTTCAGCGAAAAAGAAAATCAGCACAGCAGACTGATTCCCAGTGAGATCAGGACAGAGACAAGCAGCCAGAATGCTGTTTTGCCGTATTCACAAAGGTTCTGCCGGTGAACATCTGCCCACAGACAGATGGGCAGATGTTCCGAATCCTCCGGGGAAAGCAGGAAACAGAGCATATTGTGTTCAGAGCTTTTTCCATTGTCTGCTGTCATATCAGTCTCCTTTTTTTATTTTTTCCGGACTGGTCTCCCCCAACTGTTTTCAGCAGTCAAAGAGGACTGTACCGGCCAAGCGGCAGCATTCTGCCCGGTGAATTTTCTCCGGAGGAAAGAGGCCGGATCCAGGATTGTGTGTGTCAGAAGATACCGCATCCCGCAGAGAATAACAGATGCAGTTTTGCTTATATTTCAGCATAACACTTTTTTTGGCATTAAAGCTTTGTGAAACTTTGTGTCTTTGCGGCAGAAAAGGGAATCTTCTGTGCTGAAATTTTTTTCAGATTTCATATAAAACCGCTAAGGGAAAACGCAGGAAATACAAAAGATAAACAGATTGTTATCTGAAAGGAGAGAGAGTTTATGGCAATCAGCAGACAACTGCTGGATATTCTGGCATGTCCCAAGTGCAAGGGGGATCTGAATCTCAATGAGAGCGAAGACGGACTGATCTGCAGAAAATGCAGACTGGTGTATGAAATCAGAGACAATATCCCCATCATGCTCATTGATGAGGCAAAACCCCTGAAAGACTGACACCATGAGTACCCCGCGGCAGCCTCAGCCTGCCAAACTTGTCATCGGGCTTTTCATGAAAGACAGGGATCTGTTCAAACCGGTCGGAGAGGAACTGTCCGCCAGATTCGGCCCTCCGGATATGATCAGCCCCTGGCTGGCCTTTGATTATACAGCTTATTATGAAGCCGAAATGGGCGCGGGTCTGTTCCGGCGGATGCTGAGTTTCCGGGAACTGATTCCCCAGGCTCTTCTGCCGGACATCAAATGGTTTGCATATGAACTGGAAAAGAAGTATATGCAGGACCGCAGACGCAGAGTGAACATTGATCCGGGTTATCTGCTTCCGGAACGTTTTGTGCTGGCCACAGGCAAGAATTTCACCCACCGGATTTACATTGGCCGGGAAGTGTATGCGGATCTGACCCTGATATTTACCAAAGGGGATTTTCAGACCCTGCCCTGGACGTACCCGGATTACGCGGATGAAAAGATGCTTGCTTTTCTCCGGCAGGTTCGTAAACGTTATATGTATGAAATGAAAGCAAAAAAAACATGATCAGAAGCATGACCGCATTTGCAAGGGCTGAAAAAGCAGAAGGAAACCTGACGGTTTCAGCAGAAATCCGCTCCTACAACAGCCGGTATCTGGATCTTACGATCCGGATTCCCCAGGCATTTCAGTCTTTGGAAGACAAAATCAAAACCCTGGTTTCCGAGAAAACCGCCAGAGGCCGGGTGGAAGTGAAACTGCAGGTGCAGGACATATCGGAAACAGCCTGCACATTTGAAATTGATGAAAGCAAAGCAGAAGCCTATTACCGCGCTTTGACCGAACTCAAAGACCGCTTTGCCATTGACAGCCCCATTTGCCTGGAGGATCTCAGCCGTGTGAACGGCATTGTCCGGCCTGCGGAAACAGAGACAGATTTGGAAGCCTCCTGGGAAGTGATAAAAGCATGTCTGGAGGAGGCGCTCAGCAGTCTGGACATCATGCGGAAAACAGAAGGCGCTTTTATTGCGCAGGATTTTGCAAAACGCATGGATTGCATTGAATCTGCCATTGAAAAAATTGCACAGGCCTCAGACGGTCTGCTTTCCCATTATCAGGAGCGGCTGAAAGCACGCATTTCTGCACTCACCCAGGGAATGGTGGAAATTGATCCGGCCCGCATTGCCCAGGAAGCCGCTTTTCTGGCAGACCGCAGCGACATTTCCGAAGAAATCGTGCGCGCGGGCAGTCATGTGCAGCAGTTCCGGTCCATCATGGCCTCGGATGAGGCCGCAGGAAGAAAACTCAATTTTCTTCTGCAGGAATTCAACCGGGAATTCAACACCATGGGATCAAAAACCGGAAATGCCGAGGTTTCGCACATGATTGTGGAACTCAAATCTGAACTGGAGAAAATCCGGGAACAGGTGCAGAATGTGGAATAATCAGGGTGTCAGGATTCAGGTGTCAAGTGTCAGGAAATCAGGCACCAATAACCTGACACCGAGCACCTGACACCCAATACTGAAATCTGGAGGAAACATGGAGCAGGTTCTGCTCAACATCGGCTTTGGGAACACAGTGGTGGCTGACCGTGTGGTGGCCATTGTTTCGCCCAATTCCGCACCCATGAAACGGCTTAAAGACGAGGCAAGAGACGAAAAGCGCATGATTGATGCGACCCACGGACGCAGAACCCGTTCGATTATTGTAATGGACAGCAATCATATCATTCTGTCGGCCATTCAGGCAGAAACAATTTCCCAGCGCTTCACATCAGCGATAAAGGACGCAAAAGAAGAACAGATTCCATGACATCTGCATCAGAAAACAACAAAAGAGGCATTCTTTTCATTGTCTCAGCTCCTTCCGGAGCCGGAAAAACCACCATGTGCCAGGCAGTGCTGAAGCATTTTAAGGATATCCGCTATTCCGTGTCCTACACCACACGGCAGCCCAGAGGCAGTGAAATTCACGGCAAGGACTATTATTTCATCACCAAAGAGGAATTTGCCCAGGGCATTGCATCCGGCAGATGGGCTGAATGGGCCCAAGTTCATGGCAACTGTTACGGAACCTCAGCCGAACTGCTGGATCAGACTCTGGCTGCGGGCATGGATATGCTGCTGGATATTGATGTGCAGGGAACGGAAAAGATACTGAAACGCTATCCGGATGCTGTGACCATTTTCATTATGCCTCCCTGTTTTGAGGAACTCCGCATCCGGATGGAAATCAGAGGCACGGACAGCCCGGAAGTGATTGCCAGACGGGTGGAAAATGCAAAAGGGGAAATCGCGCGCAAAGACAGTTACCGCCATATCATTGTCAATGACAATCTGGCCGAGGCCACTGCCCGGCTGATTTCCGTGATCGAAAACTCCCGCAATGAAAAGGCGGGGAAATGAAAACAGAAATTCTTTTCGGGCTTCATCCTGTTCTGGAAGCCATGCGCGCGGGCCGGCGCAGGATGTTTGAGATTTACATCTGCAAGGATCGGCTTTCCCCCCGCATTGCGGATGCGGCAAACCTTGCGGAAAATATGCACATCCCCATACGGCAGATCAGTCCCAAAGAACTGAAAACCATGTGCGGTTCGGAGTTTCATCAGGGCATCGGGGCCAAAGTCCAAACCTGCCCCCTGTCGGATCTTTCCGACCTGCCGGAAAAACCGGATCCTTTTCTTCTGCTGGCCGACAGCATTTCTGACACCCATAATCTGGGCGCACTGATCCGTACCGCACTGTGCGCGGGTGTGGACGGAGTGATTATTCCCAAAGATCGCGCGGCCTCCCCGGTTCCGTCCGTGTCCAGCGCTTCCGCGGGCGCGCTGGAGCATATGCCGGTGGTGCAGGTTGCAAATCTGGTCAGCACCATAAAGGAATTGAAGGAAAAAGGCATGTGGATTGCAGGCATGGCCGCAGACGCGGATCAGTCCCTGTTTGAAAGCGATCTGACCGGGCCTCTGGCCATTGTCATCGGCGGAGAGGAAAAAGGCATTCGCCCTCTGGTGCGCAAACACTGCGATTTTCTCATCCGCATTCCCCAGGAAGGGCAGATTGATTCCCTCAACGCATCCGTGGCAGGTGCGGTGGTGATGTATGAGGCATACCGGCAGAGAACCGGGCCGGAGAAATGGAAAGCACGGAGATAAGCAGGCAACCCAAAATTTTTGGGTGTTCAAAAAACCGGATTTTTTGAAAAAATCCGGTTTTTCTGTTACCGTGGGTTCGGAATGGGGATAGTGGATCAAATCGGTTGATGATGCAGAAAAAAACACTCTGCTCCCCTGAGGGAGGGGGGCCGGGGCAGGGCTGTTAAGTTCTCCGCAATTTCAATTATTTTCTCGTTACAGGGATATGCCCTGAACCTTTCATCCTGAAGGGAAGTGGGCGGGGGTAAGGGGTCAGATTCGGATAACTTATTAATTTTCCAAAAAAATAATTTGTACATTGCAGGGCGACCGGCCGGTCGCCCCTGCAGATTCCCCAAAAAAAACGGGTATTTTATTTCCTGGGAGTTCCCTAAAAAGGAAATGAGACCTTATGAGGAAAGAATTCAAAGATCAGAAAAGCTTCCTTTATGGGATATTGTTATTCAACCCGTGTAACGGTAAATTATTTTTTAGGAGTTCCCTTATCACTTCACCGGGGAATCTGCACCGTGTTTTCCCTGAATAAGATTCTGTTCTCATCGGACGGAGCAGGGGAAATGTGCGGAACATTTGCATGAGTGAGCGCGGGAACCTTTCCCTGTTCCCGGCTGTATATGCCTTTGTAAAGCCGGGGGGCAAAGATTTTTTTCACCAGCCGCATAAGAAATGCCTTTATGCCCTTTTCCCTTTGCAGACCTCTGGGAACTGTTCTCACCACCTGATCCGGTGGCAGGGGATTTCCCTTTGTCAGATGATCGTACATCAGATTCAAAGACTGTATCATGTAACAGTGGATGGGAACAAATCCTGAGCGGAAGCCCGGCAGCGCATTGAACGCGTCCATATGATGGCAGTTTGTGATTTCATAATAGCGAAGTCCGGAATTTTGGCCTTCTGTCATGCGGTTCAGACCGAAATAGGCGCGGGAGGTGTGATTGGGCGCCAGAATTGCATCATTTCTTCCGTGAAAAACAATCACAGGCTTTCCCCGCAGATTTCCCAAAGCCCGAATCTCTGAAATACCCTTTTTAATCCGGCTGTGCTGTTCCGCCTCCTCTCCCTGCAGAGGATTGCCGGATTCATCCTTTCCTGTGGCCAGCCTTCGCAGATGCAGTGCGCCTTCCAGATTCATATCGGCCATGCCGGATGAAGACACAGAATAACGGCTGATGGCAGGGCCGTGTGCGGATTCATTGCGGATGATGTCAATCTGTCCAATGGGCAGCAGGGGGCGTTTAAGTTTGGGAATGAGGGCAGAAAGTTTTTTCCACTGTTTCTTTGCAAAATACACAGGCGGCATGGGCGGAATGCCTGCGGCTTTGGAAAATAAAGCCGCAGCCTGAGATCGGCTGAGCGAAGCCGGTTTCAAATCTTCCCCGATTCCGGCAAAGCTGAATCCGCAGAGATTGTCTTCCACTCCAAAGCGGCCATAGGCATTCGCGTAGGTAATGGCAATGCTTTCTGACACAGAAAATCCGCAATGCACGGATGCTATTAAATTCTGCTCTTTCAGAATTCCGCTGTTATTGATGAGTTTCTGTGCTTCCGCTGCCTGTGATGCAATATCCCCGGCTTTCAGCAGACCGGATTTTGCAAGGGACTGGCAGCGATTCCTGCACAAGTTTTCATCCAGCAGATGAAAAGGTGCATGGTCACGGACAGCCGGAGCCAGATTCGCGCAGGGCTGATACAGATTCAGCAGGGTGTGAGAATCCAGCAGATTTCTGCTGTGGTTTGGCCATGCCCATTGCTGATCGCCCTGACAAATGACAAGTTCTTTTTTTTCCGCAGGGCAGATATTGGGTTCAGACACGACTGCGCCGTGAATCCATCCATTGCTGTCCTGCTCCAGCGCACGGAGAACCGCGCCTCCGCCATTGGAAATGCCTGCTGCCATGACCAGCGTGTTGTCCGGGCGGACTGTGTCCTGAATCTCTCTGTTTTCCGAAATTTTTCCGAAATTTTCCGGCAGGTTCAGCACATAAAACGCGAACGCAATGGCCTGCAGCACATGCAGACCCCAGTCTTTTTCCGGATTCTGCCGGGAATGGGCATGTTTAAATGCAATGCGGAAAGGATGTTTTTGCCGGAATGCAGAAAGATTTTTGTCATCTGCTTTGAAATTCAGGGGAATTTCGGCTGATGCGGCATTTGCTCTCTGTCCCGTGATAAGGTTCGCCGTGTCTGAATGCAGATCATGCACCCCGATTCCTGTTCCCTTGTCCGTGTAAGCCACGGCAAAACCCTGTTTCAGTCCCCATTCCCCGACCACACCCACCGCGCCGTAAATCCCGCGCGAACCGGAAGACGCGGTTGCAATGATGCGGGGTTTGTGCGGATCAAATCCTGCGGGAATCTGCACCATCAGGGTGACATTCCGGTTTCCGGAACCGTCATCGGAAAAGGTCAGATATTCCTTTCCCGCGATTTTTCCCTCATCATTGCATGGGGAACCATCCGGATTCACGCCCGGCCCGTAAAACAGACCGTATCCGCCGTCCCGCGATACATCCATCAGTCCCCGGTAATCAAAATAAATGGCCCAGGAACGCAGTTCTGCTGCACTGGGATTTTCCGGATCAGCAAAACGCGGCTCCTGTGCAATGCCCAGCCCGGTTTTTCCAAATCCGCCGGTCAGCAGGTCATCGCTGATGCCGTCATAATGCGCGGCATGAATCTGACTTTTAATGAAATCCGGTTTTTTCATTGTGATAACCCCATGAATGAGAAGGTTTTGCTTCTTTGTGCCCGGATCAGCCTTTCATTGCCCTGCATTTCTTTTCATCAT
>CAZDIU010000085.1:0-17085 GCA_964505535.1 uncultured Desulfobacterales bacterium
CGATTGTCACCAAACAGATTGGCCACTTTGTCCGGGAACCCATGCTCGCGACCACACGTCAGGAGATCATTGACTCTGCCGGGTTCTATTTTGACAGTTCCCACGGGGTCAAGCATTTCGGGCATGACTATTCCACCTATTCCCCGTCTGTGCAGGAATTCCGGCCCATGATGCAGAAGGGACTGCGCCGGGTGGCCCTGGTGGGCACACCCTGCCAGATCAAAACCCTGCGCAAGATAGCGGCCATGCACATTGTGCCTTCAGATTCCATCCGTTACACACTGGGGCTGTTCTGTTCCGGCAATTTCATCTTTGATGAGCCGGAAAAGAAAAAGCTGGAGAAACTGGGGGGATTTGCCTGGGGGGATGTGAAAAAGATCAACATCAAGGATGAACTCATGATCCATCTGAAAACAGGGGAAATAAAGACCATTCTGCTGGAAAAGATCGGATTCATGAAACGCTATGCCTGCAACTACTGCCCGGACTATTCCTCGGAATATGCGGATGTGTCTTTCGGGGGGATTGGTGCCGAAGAGGGATGGACAACGGTGCTGACCCGTTCTCCCACCGGAAGAGCCATCATTGCGGATGCGCGGGACAATACCCTGGAAACCTTTGACTTCAAAGCCGCTCCGGATCTGCAGGCAAAGGTTCTGGACAGGATTCAACTGATTTCCGCAAAGAAAAAGGCATATTCTCAGAAAATGCACGATGCCCTGCTGAAAAAACAGCAGGTCGGAGCCTGA
This sequence comes from uncultured Desulfobacterales bacterium, assembly GCA_964505535.1. Taxonomy (GTDB): domain Bacteria; phylum Desulfobacterota; class Desulfobacteria; order Desulfobacterales; family Desulfococcaceae; genus JAABRU01. Next base: position 750 of record CAZDIU010000085.1, read on the forward strand.
AAAAAACTGGGTACTGGTAACTGATGATCATCCAAAACCAGTATCCAGAAATCAGCCCCGGCTTCAAAGGAGAGCCTATGAGCAAAAAACGAATACTGGTTGTGGATGATGAGCCGGATTTTGCGGCCATTGTCCAGAAAAACCTGAAAAAGGAAGGCTTTGATGTGGAGGTGGCCTATGACGGTGTGCAGGCCATGGAAAAAGTCAAAGCCAGCCCGCCTGATGCAATTGTGCTGGATGTGATGATGCCGGAAAAGGACGGTTACGAGGTCTGCCGGGAACTCAAATCCAGCGATAAATACAAGGGAATCCCCATTGTCATGCTCACCGCGGTGGCCAATCATGTGAGTTCCACCCGCTACTCCCACGCGGACGGCATGAGCATGGAGGCCGACGACTACCTTCCCAAGCCTGCCTCGGCTGACCAAATCACCGAGAGCATCCGCAGCCTGCTGGAGTGATACCCGACAATGCCTGCCTTCTGATTCCCTGCCCTGTTCCAGTGGCAGGGAATTTTTTTTGTCTGAATCCGGATTTACCGGGATTTCCTTTGTCCGAACCGCAGATAATCATGATGATTATGATAACGCAGATGTAAAAATCATGGTTCATCTGTGAAATCATGATGATCTGCGCTCAAAAATCACGGTCAATCCCCTAATTCTGAGAATCCCGGTTCAGACAGAAGGCAGAAAAGACTTGACATATTCCCCTCCCGATTTTATTCTCAGAAATAAAGGAGAGTTGCGTACAGCATGAAACAGACCGGAAACCGTTTCGACATTCGCCACAAGGAAACCCTGACACTTTTTCTGCGGGAGTATTTTCAACTGTTTTTTCCTGATATTGCGGATAAAATACAGTTAGGAGTTACGCAGTTGAATTCTAACCGCCTGAATTTATTATGTATCTAAAAATGTTACAGCTAATAAAAACAGTGAGTTATATTTCAACTGCGTAACTCCTAACAGTTTGAAAGTGCAGAATTTCTGGATAAGGAACTCATTGCCCTGTTTGAGGAGTCCGGAGAAAAAATTCCCGGTCTGTACGGGGAGGATCAGCAGAGGATTACCGACGCACTGATCCTGATTGGAGTTCTGATGAACGGAAAAGCGGAACAGATTATCATCCACTGGGAACAGCAGAGCGAAAAGGAGGATGATTTTGAAAAGCGCATGTTCCACTGCTTCTGCGGAATTTTCTTCAAATTCCGGAAACCGGTTTTTCCCATAGCCATATTCACGGATTCGGCAGAATGGAGAATACCTGTGAAAGACACATACCTCCTTGACCTGTTCGGGTATCCGGTAAACGAATTCACTTACCGGCTCATAAAACTGAAACGCATCCCGGCAGAGGAATTTGAGAGAAAAATGAGTGAAAATCCCCTGGCCGCCGCGTATCTGCCGCTGACCGGCTATCCCAAAAAGGAACGCCCGGTGATAAAAGCCAAAGCCCTCAACGGCATAAGCAGAGTACCGCAGGGACAAAGACGATCGGTCCTGTACTCTCTGATAGATCAGAGTCTTCAGTTAAATCCGGAAGAGGAAAATATTTTCCGGGAACTGATACAGAAGAACCCCATGTTTCAGGAGGTTAAAGTGTTACAGTCCATAGAGGAAGTCGGCATTGAAAAAGGTATTCTTATCGGCTTGGAAAAAGGAGAGCAGAAAAAAGCGGAGGAGACCGCAGTTAAACTGCTCCGTTCCCAATGGCTGAACAAAGATCAGATTTCAGAGATTACCGGGCTGGACAGGGAGAAACTGGATGAACTGGAAAAAAGGCTGAAGGAATCATCAGCCGGAAGCCGTTTATCCTCCCGGCTGTGATTCCCCCGGATACTGTTTCATATCATTAGAGACAGGTATCATTGAAATCCGGTCTTTTTTATGATTACCCATTATCGAATTCAGATTTTTTACGGTTTTATTTGGAACTTTGGGTAAAACCGTCTGTATCCTTTGTCCGGAATTCGATATGACTGGTTGCTTTACAGATACGCCGCCGTTTATCTTCGGTTCTGTACGGAGGATCAATAATTTCTTCCGGCATTCTGTCTTCCCCATGTCCTATACATTCCAAATCAACCTGAATATCATTCCGGGGTAGCTCCAGAATACGATTCTTTATACACTTACCGATTGTTTCAGCCCGAAATTTGGAAAGGTTATGATTCAGTGCCTTTCTTCTCTCGACCGGAGGTCTTTTAGGAACAGGAATCTCACCGTTTTCAAGGTTTTTTACCAGTGTGGTTCCCTCTTGAAAAGGCAGGCTGTCTGTATAACCATATATTTTAATCTTGACAATAACCCTGGCAGATTTGGAAAATGCAGGCTCCCAAACTTTCAGTCTGGGACTCCGGATCGGCCATTATCCGCCTGATCCGAAGACAGCCGGGATCAGCACAAAGCATATTTTCAATGGGGAATCAGTATGATACCAATTCGCCATTGATCTGAAACACAGGTTTTTCGGAAAAACCGGATTTTTCAAAAAAATCCGGTTTTTTGAACACACAAAAACTTCTTTTTGCCTGCTTATAAGTGTCTTTTCAATGGGGAATCGGTATAATACCAGTTCTCCATTGATCTGAAACATAATTTTTTCTGGCATAAAGTTTTTCAGAAAAACCGGATTTTTCAGAAAAATCCGGTTTTTCTGAACACACGGAAACCTCATTTTTGTCTGCCTGCAGGTATCTTTTCAATGGAGAATCGGTATAACAGTGTGATGACAGGTTCAATTTTTCATATTCAGCAGGAACACCCCCAGAATGATTGTTCCAACACCGATATACTGATATAAATTCAGTTTTTCCCTGAGAAAAAATACAGCAAGCGCAAGGATTACGATGTTGGAAACCCCTGTGGCCAGCGGTGCAATATAGCTGAGATTGAGTCTTTGGAACAGCAGTACCCACAGCATAAAGCTGATGATGTAAAAAACAGCACCAATGCAGAAGAATATGTCAAAACCCGCTGTTATTCTCAAATCCGTCATTCCGACATGAAAATTTTCAGCCCCCATTTTTATCAGCAGCATACCGGTGCAGGAAAAAAAGATGTATAAAACAAAAATGAGTATCCCCAATATTCATCTCCGAAGGGTCAGATCAATAATAAAGTCTGCCCGCCTTTAATTTAATATCTGATGTTACGCATCCGTTCTAAAAATCAGGAAGTTACCCGTTTTCACCGTCATTCCGGCGAAAGCCGGAATCCGGTATTTTCAGCATATTCCGGATAGCGGCGCTCGCCGGTATGACGGCAGTGCGTAAGGTGAGTTAATATGTATTTGGTTTTGGATGATTTCTGCTTTGTTCATGCAGAATCAGCAGATTGGCGTTCAACTGTGCAACGCCTGAGCACCTGAAAAAATCTGAACATCAGTGTGGTGGTTATGAGAAATCCGGGTTTCCTTAAGCCGTTTTTTTCCCATACACCTGCAAATTCCTTCAGGCTCCTGACAACACTTCTGATATTTCTGTTGCTCACACCTCCCATGCGCATTTTTACAGAGACAAAAGGAAGATATTTCATCCGCAGATTCCCCTGATAAAGAAATCTTACCATCAGATCATAATCTGCCGACACTTTCATGCTGTCATCAAAAAAACCAAGCCTGTCATACACGGATTTTCTGAAGTACAAAGTGGGATGGGGCGGAAACCAGCCGTATCTCATCTTTTTTCTGCTGAACTCACCGGATTTCCAGTATCTGACTGACTTTTCTGTATTACGCTGATCCACATAGATCAAATCAGAATACACCCCGTCATAATCCGTATTTTCCAATGCCGATGAAATTTTTGCCAGTACATCACCGGAGGCAAAAAAATCATCCGCATTGATAAAACCGACAGCATCTCCGTCAGCTTTTCGCAATCCTTTGTTCATGGCATTGAATATGCCGCTGTCCTTTTCCGAGACCCAGCAGTTTATATTTTTTTCATATTGTTTTATAATGTCAACTGTGCCGTCTGCTGATCCCCCGTCTATGATGATATGTTCCAGATGGGGATAATTCTGGTTTATTACCGACTTTATGCAGTCTTCAATGGTTGACGCTGAATTGCGGCACACGGTAATCAAAGATATTTTCATGAGGTTCTCCGATTGTCTGCTTTGTGCAGCAGTTACATATGCTTTCTGATTTCTGACAACTGTTCCGCAATAAGCCCCAGCAGAAAGGAAAACACTCCCATTGTCAGTGAAAGACTCATGCCAACGGAAACTCCCCGGCCCTGCAGCAGGATGGGAATGCCCCATATCAGTCCCAGCAGAACAAATATCACAGAGACAGGAAGAAATATTTTCATTGGATTGAACATTACGATAATGTTGACTATTTCTGCAACTGTCTGAAAAGCGGTTTTTGCCCCTATGGTGCTTTCTCCTGCAAGCCTTTGTTTGATTCTGATGGGAGTTTCCAGCACCAGATGTCTGTTGTTGATGAAGACCAGTGTAATAATATCGCTGAAGGCCATTGAATTTGGACATAGATGGATATAGTTTTTGACCAGTTCTGTGCGGTAGATTTTCATTCCGGAGTTAATATCATATATTTCAATGGGCATAAGAATTTTTGCAATTATTCGGATCAGCCATTTGCCCATTCCCCTGATTTTTGTGGCAGATGCAAGCCCCTTTCTGGAACCCACCACCATATCCGCATCTTCTGCCGTGATCAAATCCATCAGTTTGTCAATATCTTCCAGATAATGCTGTCCGTCTGCATCAATGGTGACAAGATATTCTGTATCCGCATTTCTTATTCCTGATTTAAGCGCACCGCCATAACCTCTGTTCACCTTGTGATGCACTGTTTTCAGGCAAATATTGTCCGAATGCTTCGCAAGTATCTCTTTTGTCCGATCTGCTGATCCGTCATTGACACAGATGACTTTCCAGTTTCGCTGCTGTGCATATGCCAGCACTTCAGGCAGGATATGTGTCAGTGCCTCAGCCTCGTTATAGGCCGGTATGATTATGCTTAATCTGCTTGTTTCAGATTTTTCCATTCTTTCTCCTGATAAAAAAGAAATCTGAAAAATACGCAGACAGCAATATCCGTGAGGTGTTGCGTCTTTGCTGTATGTCTGACCACCCGGCAAACGGAAATTTTTTTGCTGGAATATTTTTCAGATTTATATGTGTCTTTTCTGGATATTTACATGATTTTTTAAGCAAAAATGTGCATGACTATATTTTGACAAACACCATGCTGAGTGCGGGCCAGTAGGTAATGATGAGCAGAGCGGCCAGAAGAACGAACATAAAGGGTATCGCTGCCTGGCAGAGTTCGGTCACGGGTTTGTTGAAACGGTAACTGGCAATGAAAAGATTCATGCCCACGGGAGGGGTGAAATATCCGATCTGCATGTTTGCCAGAAAAATGATGCCCAGATGAACCGGGTGAATGCCGTAACTTACGGCCACAGGCAGTATCAGGGGCACCATGATGACCAGAGCGGAAAAGATGTCCAGGATTGCGCCCAGAATCAGCAGAAGGATATTGAGCAGAATCAGGAAGACAATTTTGTCTGCCACATGGGCCTGAATGATCTGAAACAGCCGCATGGGGACTTCCGCATCAATGAGCAGGTTGGTGGAAGCCAGAGATACGCCCAGAATCAGCAGGATTCCGCCCACCATGATCATGGATTCCCGCATGATGTCCGGCAGTTGGGAAATCCGGATCTCTTTGTAAATCAGCAGTTCTGTCACCAGAACATACAGGGCGGTTGCAGCCGCTGCTTCGGAAACAGCAAAAAATCCGCTGTAGATTCCGCCAAGCACGAAAAAGGGAAGGGGAATTTCCCAAATGGCTTCCCTCAATGCTGCCCATGCCTCTTTTCCGGAAAAAGGAGTCAGCGGAACCGGATGTTTGCGGTGTGTCCACAGGCTCCATGCAGAAAGAAAAATCAGCATGAGCAGCGCGGGCAGCAGACCGGCCAGGAAAAGGTCGTTAATCGAGATATCCTCTCCCGCATCCATCTGCTGGGCCACTATTCCGTAAAGAATCAGGGGAAGCGAGGGCGGAAGCAGCAGCCCCAGACTTCCTGATGAGGTCACCAGCCCCATGCTGAAACGTTCTTCATAACCGGCCTGTCCCAGGGCCGGAAGCAGAAGTGCACCAAGCGCCACAATCGTCACTCCGGATGCGCCGGTGAAGGCCGTGAAAAAAGCACAGGTGACAAAGGCCACAACAGCCAGTCCCCCCGGCATCCATCCCAGAAAGGCGCGGGTGAGGCGCACAAGACGCTGTGAAGTGTTGCTTTCTCCCAGCAGATAACCGGCAAAGGTGAACAGAGGCAGGGCCACCAGCACGGGAGTGGATGATATCCGGTAGATTTCTATGGCTATCACCGAGAGATCCACACCGAGGAAATGGAACCCTGCAAGGGAAATTCCCAGAATGACGGCAAACAGCGGCATTCCAAGAAAAGCCAGCAGCAGCAGCACAGAGAGAGAAAGCCAGATCATGCTTCAGACATCCTTTTCAGGTGGCGATTCCTTCCATATCTCTTTCACTCCAGGAAAAATCCTGAGCCGATATTTCTTCCTTCTCTCCCACCTGACTTCTGATTTTCCAGATCTCGTCAACATGTCGGAGAAACATGTCGGTGACATCCGGATCAAAATGCCTCTCTCTTGCTTTCTGAATTATATCACATGCAATTTCAAGAGGATATGGGTCTTTGTAGGGGCGTCTGGAGGTGAGCGCGTCAAAGGTGTCCACCAGAGCAACGATTCTGCCGTACAGGGGGATATCTTCTCTGCAAGTCCCGACAGGATATCCTGTGCCATTCCATTTTTCATGATGGGTGACAGCAATGATTCTTGCGGATTCCAATATCTTGGACTTGGAATCCGCCAGAATTTTCCCACCAATCAATGTATGGGTTTTTATGATTTCAAACTCTTCCTCTGTCAGTTTTCCGTTTTTGAGCAGAATGCTGTCCGGAATTCCGATCTTCCCGATGTCGTGCATGGGAGATGCGTACAGTATCATCTGCACGTCTTCTTCAGGCAGTCCCAGTTTCTTTGCCAGCAGCGCGCAGTATCGGCTCATGCGCAGGATATGATCACCGGTGTCCTCATCCTTGTATTCTGCGGCCAGAACCAGTCGGTTCACCGTATCCAGATAGGCCTCTTTGAGTTCCTCAAAAACCTGATTGCGCTGAGCAAGCAGTTCCCTTTCATTTAACACCCGTTTCAGTCTGACCAGCAGTTCATTGAGCCGCACAGGTTTGTGGATGAAATCCCTGGCCCCCAGTTCAATGATTTTTTCATAGGTGAAATCTTCCACAAAACCGGTCATGACAATGACATCGGAATCAAATTTCTCCCTGATCCGCGTGACCAGATCAATGCCGCTGAGACCAGGCATCTGTATATCCGTGATGACCACGTCAATCCGGCTCTGATCAAGAATGTCCAGTGCCTCCTGACCGCTTCCTGCTGTCTGGCACTGATAACCGGAATGCTCAATGGCCATAAAAAAAACATCCCGGATGGCCTGTTCATCATCCACAACCAGAATGTGAATTGTCCCCGGGGCACGCTCCTGGCTTTTCATATGTGATCCTCAATCTGAATATCCCTTACAATGCGGGATTCCGAAATTGTAACTGTTTCTGAATTTTCAGACATTCCGGGCTATGCTCCTGCAATTATGGAAACTGATAAGTGACAATATGTAATAACGGACAGAAATTACAATAAATGAAAAAGGAATAACCGCCTCGCACACCCAAGCCGGAATATTGGCAAAAGCCATGCCACCGTCCGAATATTCCATGCGGACGAAACGAATGCTGTGCCATGCCACGGCCGAGCAGATGACTGCGGTGAAGAATTCCACTGTTGCGTTGAGAATTTTTTTGGGCAGTTCCGGCAGCCAGCGTGTTATCAGATCAATTCGTATGTGCTTGCCGCTGCGGCTGGCAATCATGGCTCCGGCCAGTCCGATCCACAGCACCAGCATACGCACCAGCACATCTCCCCATGCCAGTCCGCTTCCAAACAGATTCCGCAGAAAAATCTGGGCAGAGGCGGTGAAGATCATGATCATCAGCAGTCCCAGCAGTACCGCATCCTCTAACCGGTAAAGGAAATCCCGCATTTTTTCCAGGAGATTTTTTCGTGACGGTTTCATAAGCATGATCATTTGGAACGGAATTCCCGGATATGTCCATCAAGCATTTCCACAGTTTCCCGGGAGAATCTGCCGGACTGAAGCAGACGTTCCGGAACCTCTGCTGCCCGCTTATGCCATTCCACCAGGGCTTCAGGCGGAGGCTGCATAAACGCTATTCCCTGATTTTTCAGCGCCTCAAGCGCTTTGATGTTGTCACTGCGGTTCTGCCGGTCTATTTCATGAAAGACACGTCCCATGATTTCCCTGACCACAGGCTGATCCGCTGGGGAAATTTCAGAAAAGGCTTTTTTGTCAATGGCCAGTACTGCGTAAATATACAAAAAGGGAAGATCGGTCAGATATTTCACCTGTGTGTGCCATTGCAGGGCCACAGCGCCGATGGGGGAAGTTGCCACAGTGTCAATGAGACCGGTCTGCAGCCCTGCCCGGACATCCGCGATGGAAAGGGGAATGGGAGAAATGTCAAAGGGTTTTACCGCTTCCAGTATGGCCGGATCATTGTCCGGGATCCATATTTTTCTCTGCCGGAGATCTGGCACTGTCCGTATGGGCTGCGCGGACATGATATAGGCAAATCCGCCCTCAGCGAGTCCGAAGGTGACAAAACCGCCTTTTTCCAAACCTTCTGCAATCATCGCGTCCATATGCCCGCGCACATGGTCAACCTCCTCATAGGATTTGAATTTCAGGGGAAGACCGTATATCTGGTTTTCCGGGAAAACATCGGCAAGACTTCCGGATACAACAGCACCGCCCTGGAGCTGGCCGATGCGGATTTTCCGGAGAACCGCCTTGTCATCTCCCATGACGCCGCCGGGATAGTATTTTATTTTCACGCGTCCCTGTGTCTGTTTTTCAACCTCAGCGCCGCCCTCCCGCATTTTTTCCATCCAGAAGGAGCCTTCGGGCGAAAGGGTTGCAATTTTCAGTTGCACAGCCCCGGCTGTCAGGGCTGTTCCTGCCATCAGGCACAGAAACATGCCAACAATTCGCATACTCATGTGCATTCTCCTGTTTTTTTTGATATTTGAGAAAGATGCAGACAGTCATTCATGGCGATGGCACAGCGCTGACTAAAAATAGTCATCCGCATTTTCCAGAAGTTCTCTGGCCTGCTGCCGTGCCAGCGTATTGAGCAGGGTGTATCCCTCGGTTTCCGGATTGGCATTGACAACCGCGCGCAAAAGGCGGTCATGCAGTTCCCGGTCAAAAACTGTGCGGGCATACTGCCGGGCATAGTTTACCATGATCATGAAATTTTTTCCTCCGGAAATCTCCATTGCCCGTTCAAAATGCAGGCGGCCTTCCTCGGGTTTTCCACCCAGGGCAGGCGGCATCAGGGTTGAGAGAATTCCCAGATACAGATGAGCGGCTCCGTCCTGCCAGGTTTCATCCAGTTCCACCACCCGCTGCATCAGGATTTCCACGCGGGATATGTCAGCCACAGCATTCCAGTCTTCTTTCCTGGCCTGTATCCAGCCTGACCATGCAGTGCCCAGGGTAAAGAGAAAAGGCACATCCTTTTTGTCTGTATCCTGAACAGCCGCTGCAAAACTTTTGAAATCTGTTTTCCTCAGTCCGCAGACATCAGAACCAGCACACAAGGCGCGGAAAGCATAGTCAAGGGCTTTTTCCGTAAGTTTCCCGGCTCTTTCCCTGTCTTCCACATATATGTCCGTATAAGCGGTGTAAAGATTGGCTGCCGCGCGGAGCAGATCCTCATTTTCCGGATCATCCATCAGAAGTCCGTCAATCATGAGGAGATAGGCCGGACCTCCGGTTTTGACGGTTTCCAGATCATTGTGGTTGATCACCGCATGGGAAAGGTTGTCCGCAAATTTTCCGCTCAGGGAAGAAACACATCCGAAAAGGAAAAAACACAGGGCCAGGGGATAAATGCGGCAGGAGAAATACCCAAATCCGCCGGCCCGGAATTTGGCCTGACCGCGAAAAAGAGGAATTGACAAGATCAGCTGTCTCCTTTGAAAAGATTGATGTTGACATGTTTCAGATTTGCACAGAAAACACACAATTTCCTTTTATCAGAAAAATTATCCGGGTAACAATAGGAAAAAGGCTTTCAACTGTCAAGATCAAACCTGCCTTTCTCTGTTCTCCTGCTCCTGATTGATGTCAGATTCTGATTATTGTATTGCATCCGAACGGAATCCGGTTTATATGAAAGTTCTGTCAATACATGAACTTCTGTGTGAAAAACCTAAGCATTGAGTCCGGCGGAATATTGCCGGATCCGGGGAGGAAAATATGATAGTCGGTGTGCTGAAGGAAATCAAGACAGCGGAAAACCGTGTGTCCATGACGCCCGCAAGTGCGGAAGTCATGAAGCAGAACGGTCATACCGTTCTGGTGGAAAAAACAGCGGGAAGAGCCAGCGGTTTTGAAGATCAGGCATACATGAATGCAGGGGCGGAGATCGTCAAAACACCGAAGGAAATATATGACCGTGCGGATATGGTCATGCACGTCAAGGAACCTCTTGCTTCCGAATATGCGCTGATCCGGAAAGGGCAGATTGTTTTTACCTATCTTCATCTCGCTGCTGCCGAGGAACTGACCCATGTTCTGATCAGAACCGGGGCTGTGGGCATTGCCTATGAAACCATACAGAAGGCTGACGGCAGTCTTCCGCTTCTGACACCCATGAGTGAGGTGGCAGGCCGAATGGCCATTCAGGAAGGAGCAAAATATCTGGAAATGCCCCAGGGCGGCAGCGGCATTCTGCTGGGAGGCGTGCCCGGTGTCGCGCCCGGAAAGGTGGTCATCATCGGTGCAGGGGTTGTGGGAACCAATGCTGCCAAAATCGCCTGCGGCATGGGAGCCAGAGTGTATCTTCTGGATGTGAATCTGGATCGGCTTCGCTATCTCAGCGATATTATGCCCGGAAACTGCTGCACCCTGATGTCGTGTCCCGCAAATATCCGGGATCTGATTCAGCGCGCAGATCTGATCATTGGATCTGTGCTGATTCCCGGCGCCAAGGCCCCGAAAGTCATTACACGGGAAATGCTGAAATATATCCGCAAGGGAACTGTGATGGTGGATGTTTCCATTGATCAGGGCGGGTGTTTTGAGACCTCCAGACCGACCACGCACGGAGATCCGGTATTTACTGTGGATGGCGTGATTCATTACTGTGTGGCGAACATGCCCGGAGCGGTTCCCCGGACTTCAACACTGGGGCTGACCAATGCCACACTTCCCTATGCGCTTGAAATTGCAAACAAAGGCTGGAAAAAGGCAATGACGGAAAATCCGGAAATCCGGAAAGGGGCAAATATTGTGGACGGCAAAGTGACCTGCAAAGGAGTGGCAGATGCCTTCGGGCTGGAATATTCGGATATTGACGGACTTCTCTGAGCCGGATTCCCGCTCCGGTGCAATGCCATTGCGTTAAGAATGGCGGAGCTCCGAACTGAAAATTTGGGCAACTGATTCCGGATTGCCAGACATTCCGTTTGGCAATCCGAAACTGCCTAACGGGATGTCTGACATGAGACATTTATATTTTCACTGCGTTCAGGGGCGGCAGAAGATGAAGCCGGTTCATCCCGGAATCTGAGGACATCGGGCAAAGGACGGAGATCTGCGGAGGATGGGAAGCCATGCTGCGCGCAGTAAGTTTCAAGATGGGAAATCCGTTCTTTGGATTCCGGATGGGAAAGATAATATTTCCCCACAATTGTGGAGGATGTTTCCTTTTCTGCCAGCTTGCTGAAAAAATGTGCCGCGCCGCTGACATCACCGTAGACGCAGTGCAGCATGTTCAGGGCAAATTCATCTGATCGGATTTCCTGTTCCCGGGAAAACTTCATTTCGCTTACATGGAGACTCTGCAGCAGCAGAGCGGATACCTCATTGTCCGGCCCAAGAAGAAAAGAGGAAATCAGGGCAAAAACAAGGCCCCGGCCCAGTCCTCTGAGGTGATCCCGGTGAGCAAAATGTCCCATTTCATGAAAAAGAACAAAGGCCAGTTCATTTTCAGATGCAGTTTTTTCCAGAAGTCCCCTGAAAACAACAATATGACCGCCGGGAAGGGCAACCGCGTTGACCGTGTCCTCATCGGCAATCCGGACATGAAAACGGTAAGGCAGATTTGCGCATTTTTTCCGGAGATTATCGGCGAGAGCCTGGAGAGCCTGTGTCTTTTTGTCCTGCGCATTTTCTGTTTTTTCAAAATGTTTCAGCAGATGGGAAGCCAGAGCCTGTTCTGTTTCAGGAGATATGCGGGGAACTGTCAGATCAACAGCAAAGCCCAGGACAAAGTAAATGCCCACGATAAAAGCCAGTATGCCGGAAATAAGAACAAAAAATTCCCGAACAGGAGATTCTTTTGAAATATTGACGTTTTTTCCCGGCACCCGGGGCGTATAGGGTATCATGATTTCAAAGTCAGGGCCGTGCCGTAAGCCATGACCTCGACACAGCCCATGCTGCCTTTTTTATTATTGGCATTGCCACCGATGGTTGATGTTTCCAGACGCATGTTAATAATGATGCTGGCATCCGGAGCCTGCTCTTTCATCCGGAGAACCGCTTCACGCCTGGCGCGATCCAGCAGAGATTCATAGGATTTCACCCTGCCGCCGAAGATATTGCGCAGCGATGCCAGAATCCTTTTGAAATAATCATTGGAAATCACGACACTGCCGTAAACCATTTCGGCCTTTTCCACCTGACGTTCATCCACCTCAATCTGTTTTGCGGTGACTGCGGGAAGACCGATCAGCTCTTTTTCCCTGGCCTCAATGGACTGATAGTGTTTTTTTTCTGCCCGTGATCCGCAGAAATAGCCCAGAGCGATCAGGAACAGAAAAAGAATCAGACTGATGATATTTTCCATAACAGACTCCTGCCAAGCATGTTCTTTCTGTGCAAATCCGATCACTGTCTGTCATCCATTTACGGCAAGAACAGATTTTCGTCAATCTTTTTTATATGCGATGCAGGAATTGACACTTTTTGTGATTTATAGTAAATTCAGCGCAAAGATAATGTCCGGGGATACGGCACGGGACAGGTGACGGAAAATAAGAATCAGGAGATATTCTTGTGAAGATCATTATTGTAGGCGCGGGAGAAGTGGGGTTCCATATTGCCAGCCATCTTGCCCGTGAAAACAAGGATGTTGTGGTTATTGACAAAAATCCGGCCGCCATCCGCCGCATTTCCGAAAATATTGATGTGCAGACCATCACCGGATCCGGGAGCAGTCCTGTGGTTCTGGAGCAGGCCGGCATCCGGGAGGCTGAAATTCTGCTGGCAGTCACCAATCAGGATGAAACCAATCTGGTGGCCTGTCTGGCAGCAGATGTGCTGTCCCCGGCCACAAGGAAACTGGCCCGTCTGCGGGATGCGGACTATGACAATTATCATTTTGAATTTATGGAAAATGCGCCGCATATCGAAACCGTGATCAATCCGGAAATCGAGGTGGTCAGAACCATTGAGCGGTTTATGAGTGTCCCCGGGGCTGTGGATGTGGGAGAACTGGCAGGCGGACGTCTGAAACTCATTGGCATCAAAATGGATGAGGATACTCCCATGTCCGGACTCAGACTGCGGGATCTCCCTGAAAAAATCGGGGGACACCGGCCTCTGATTTCATCCATTATCCGGAATGAGGAACTGATTATTCCCAGCGGAAATGATCATCTGCTGCCCGGAGATTTGATTTATTTCATTACTGAGGAAAAAAATCTGTCAAAAAATCTCAGAATGTTTGGCAAGCATTCTGATCCTGTCCGCCGGGTTCTGATTGTCGGGGGCGGACGCATTGCGCTTCGCCTGGCAGAGTCTTTGGAGAAAAAAAACATACAGACAAAGATTGTGGAAAAGGAGCAGAACCGCTGTGCCGTGCTTGCTGAAAGACTGAACCGGACTGTTGTTCTCTGCGGAGACGGATCAGATCGGGAACTGCTCAGGGAGGAGAATATTCAGGATACGGACGTGGTTGTCACCCTGACCGCAGACGAGGAAACCAATATTCTGATTTCGCTTCTTTCCAAACGGATGGGAGCAAAAAAGACAATTACAAAAATAAGCAAATTCAGTTATTTCCCCTTAATGCTGACCATCGGCATCGAGCAGGTGGTTGATCCCAGACTTTCAGCCATCAACAGCATTCTGCAGCATATCCGCAGAGGAAAAGTGCTGTCCGCTCTTTCGCTGAAGGGAGAGGCAGGAGAGGCACTGGAAGCTGTGGCTCTGGAACCATCGGATATTGTGGGGAAACCAATCAAAGACATTTCTCTGCCCAAAGGGGTTCTGGTGACAGCCATTCTTCGCGGGGAAGAGGTGATTATTCCATCGGGCTCCAGCATAATTGGGCATAAGGATCGGATTATCATTTTTGCCCGCCGGGAGGCCATTCCCAAAGTGGAAAAAATTCTTGCAGTGAAACTGGAATATTTTTAAATGCGCTGGCCATATCTCATCTATATTATAGGTGTGCTGATTCTTTCTGTGGGAACGGCCATGTCTGTGCCGCTTCTGGCTGCTCTGATTTACTGGGATCAGAGCATTCAGCCCCTGATGCTCTCTTTGGGCATTTCCTCGGGGACAGGCTTGTTTCTGTGCCTTTGCTTCAGAAACAAAAACAGCAAAACCGAATATATCAGCCAGAGGGAAGGCATGGCCATCGTTGCGCTGGGATGGATGGCTGTCGGTTTTTTCGGTGCTCTTCCTTTTTGTCTGAGCGGATATTTTGCAACGTTCACGGATGCCCTGTTTGAATCCGTTTCCGGTTTCACCACCACCGGTTCCTCTGTTCTGACAGATATTGAATCCCTTCCCAAAGGTCTGCTGCTGTGGCGGAGTTTTATCCAATGGCTGGGGGGTATGGGAATTATCGTGCTGTCTTTGGCGATTCTGCCTTTTTTGGGAGTTGGCGGAATGCAGCTTTACAAAGCTGAGGTTCCCAGCCCGGTTCCGGACAAACTCAGTCCCCGCATCCGTGATACAGCCATGATTCTCTGGAAGGTGTATGTCGGCATTACTCTGGCAGAAACCGTATTGCTGGTGGCAGGAGGGATGAATTTGTATGATGCCGTGAATCATGCCTTTACAACCATGCCCACAGGCGGTTTTTCCACGAAAAACGCATCAGTGGCCTGTTTTGGCAGTATCCGGGCTGAGGCTGTCATTACGATATTCATGCTTCTGGCCGGCATCAACTTTTCCCTGCACTACCAGTTTTTGAAAGGCCAGACCCTGGCCTTCTGGAAGGATTCGGAATGCCGCTTCTTTCTGGGGCTCACTCTGATTCTGACCCTGACTGTCACTTTTGATCTTCTCGATACAGTTTATCAGACATTCGGGGAATCCTTTCGTTATGCTGTGTTTCAGGTTTCCTCGATTCTGACAACCACCGGATTTGCGACAGCGGATTATGAGCAATGGCCTGCCATGTCTCAGATTATCCTGCTTTTCTGCATGTTTGTCGGAGGCTCTGCCGGTTCCACAGGAGGCGGGATGAAATGTCTCCGCATTATGGTCTGTTTCAAATATTGTTACAAAGAACTTTTTTCCCTGATTCATCCCCATGCCGTGTCTCATGTGAAAATCGCGGGAAAACCGGTTCCGGAAGATGTGGTCAGAAGTGTTCTCGGATTTTTGGCGCTGTATATGGGACTTTTTGCCGTCAGCACAGTGATTCTGGCCGGTACCGGTGTGGATTTTGTGACCGCATTCGGAGCGGTGGCAGCAGCCATCGGAAATATCGGTCCCGGATTCGGGCTGGTTGGGCCGGTGGAAAACTTTGCTTTGATTCCGGATGCGGGAAAATGGCTTCTGATATGGTGCATGCTGCTGGGACGGCTCGAGATATATACGGTAATCATTCTGCTCGTTCCGGAATTTTGGCGGAAATAATATAATAATATTTGATAATTATAAAAATGTCAGAATTTTGGCACACATGAGTTTGAAAAAAATATCTGCATATGCATTTTTTTGTTGACAGATGAAAGCAGTTCCTATATAAAGGCGGGGTTTCGTTCGGGGGGCCGTTAACTCAGACGGTAGAGTATCTGCCTTTTAAGCAGAGAGTCGCTGGTTCGAGTCCAGCACGGCCCATCAGGATGTAAAAATCAAGATGTCCCCATCGTCTAGCCCGGTCCAGGACACCGGCCTTTCACGCCGGCGACAGGGGTTC
>CAZDIU010000086.1:0-17073 GCA_964505535.1 uncultured Desulfobacterales bacterium
CCAACCGAAAGTTTTCAGGTATAAAACAACCGGATTTTTCCGGAAAAATCCGGTTGTTCTGAAAACTTTACACCCGAAAATTTATGTTGCCTTACTTAAATCAAAGTTGACAGCGGTCCTGAAAGCAGCGGTGTGCGGACGCGGTTTCTCAGCCGCATGGCCAGAAAAGTCCGCCATGCGTTCAGTTGAAAAATTCCTGTCAGGAAATCCGTTTTTGCCAAAATGGGATATTTTGATCAGTCCGCATGAGGCTGTCTGATTTGGTATATTTTTTTAATAAATAGCCTTAGTTTTGCAGGATGTCCATTATGAATGCCTTTTCCTTAAGGCTCCCCTCCCCTGAGGGAGGGGGAGGGTGAAAACGTTATTGAATTGCAGACTGTTTTATCCTTTGTCCTGCCCCATGATGCCGAACACAATGCCGTCAGCAGTCAGCCTGTCCGCATTCTGCAGACCTTTTTCCAGAAAGGGGCAGCCGTCCAGAATGGCAATATAGGTTCCGGGAACCATCAGCTCTGCTGCCCACAGTTCCGGATCTTTCCATTTGAAACCTGTGAATATCTTCCTCAGCCTTTTCTGATGCCTGATTCCGGTTTTTATTCCGTGTTCCATTTTCAGGGATTTCCGGGAGCCTGCGGGAATGTTTCTTTCGTGAAAAATCCTGCCCCCTGCATCACAGACCCACAGTTCCCGGATATCCGAGCCCAGCCCGTTCACAACCCAGGGATCAGATTCGGTGCTGATCTGCAGGCGTTCCCGTCTTGTTTCATACTTTCTGATCTGAAAACAGGCAGGAACCCTTGCTGAAACCCATCCGGTTTCCAGATGCTGACCGTTTGTCCAGTCCAGTGTGCGCGGAGTTCCGGATCCATAGGTTCGCGAAATTATGGGGCTGATTTCCGTATCATCGGAGAAACGGAGCCCTGCCCCGGGTGTCAGACGGCAGTAATACGCGGCCATGCCCAGAGTGGCAGCCTCATGGCGGTTCTCATTGAGAACAGTGAAGGCACTGAGCCGGATGTCCGAACCCATTCCTTCAGAAAGTGCTGCGTAAAGAAACACAGCACCGCAGGTGAACAGGGACATGGCCGGAACGGTCCACAGCAGCCAGATTTTTTTCTTTTTCCGGGAAAGAACAAGGAAATTGACCGGCCCCGCAGCAATGACAAAAATGAGCATTCCCAGAAAAAAGCCCCTCACATTGATTTCCATATCCCCGACCACGGGAAAATCAGCATGGGCCGATGCCGGGCTGTCATATTTCAGCCAGGGAGCGGGGGTTTCAAGCCACATGCGGTGCAGAAAACGCACCTGCAATTCACTGAGTTGAGCTGCTGAGGAAACAGGTAAGACAATGCACTGGCCGAAACCTGTGTGGTACACGGTTTTTTCCGCATCAGATTCGGCGGTCTCCTCCGGTATCTGAAAATCTCCGAGCACGGCCAGGGTTCCGCCGCATTTCACATAGGCCAGCAGCGCCCATTTTGCAGGAATCGGCATGGTTTTCATATCACTGGCTGTTACAAGAATCCCATCATACCGGGAAAAGGCGAGCCAGTTGCCGCTCCAGTCTGCGGCAGGATAACCGGAACGGATAAGTGAAAAATTGTTTTCACTGACACCGGCTGTGCGCTCCAGAACGCGAAAGAGAGCATCCCGGTTCACAGAAGGGCTGCTCAGGACACAGATTGTGTTTTTTGTGTAAAAGTTGACCGCATGTTTGCAGTAGGGAACCGGCAGCGGAGATTCCTGGAGCACGCCGTCAACGGAAACCCTTGCATAAGATGCAGACAGAGCCAGCGGCGGCTGCATCATGGATATCACCATGTCCGCCCCGGGGGGAATCATGACTGTTTTCCTCATTTCCTGAATGATATTGCTTCTGACAGAGGAAGTTCCGGGATTTCCGAACACTGTTTCCACCTGATGCGCCTGTGTCGGAGAATCATTTTTCAGATGAATGCGGTATTCAAAATATCCGTGCTGACTTTCCCCTTCGGTCTGGGCAGTCACTTCCATGCGGATGTCCCCAAACAGTTCCGCACCCGGGCATTCCGCACGCATAAGGAAAATCAGCAGCGTTATCGAAAAGAAAAGTTTCATAATGCTGAATGGTGAATGTTTGATGGTGAATCATAACTGGCAGTAACCGATGGTACGCCGTCTTTTTGACCGTCATTCCGGCGAAAGCCGGAATCCATTGATATTAAAGTTGCGGATGCAGACTTTCGCCGGAATGACCGGAAAGTCTCCCGCCCCGTCATTCCGGCGAAAGCCGGAATCCAGCGATTTGAATATGTTCCGGATACCGGCTTTCGTCGGCATGACGGCAGTGTGCAAGAGGATTTTCAGATTATTGCACCTCAACACTGTCGGGAAGATTTATTCCGGTCTCATCCAAAGTCCCAAGCAGTTCATCCGCAACGGAACGGGAATCAATCCGGTCGATACGGGCCCTGTAACTCAGAATGAGACGGTGGTTCAAGGCATGGAGTGCCACAGCCTTCACATCCTCAAAACCGGCAGAGGGCCTGCCCCGGATCAGGGCATGGCCGCGAGCAGCTTCCGCAATGCCAATGGCTGCTCTGGGAGATGCACCAAAGGAAACATAATTTTTTACCATTTCCGCGGCTTCCGGGGATTGCGGATGTGTTGCGCCCACCAGACGGGAAATATAGCGGGCCACCGGCAGGGGCAGAGCGATGCGCTCCATCAGGGCAAAGAGCGTGTCCAGGTCTCCGGGTTCCATCATCCGCTCCGGTTCAGGAGGAGTTCCCCTTCGCCGGGTGGTGATGATTTTTTCCAGAATCTCCGGTCTGACTGCATCCATGTTCAGTTTGAACAGAAAACGATCCATCTGGGCTTCCGGCAGAGGCCAGGTTCCCTCCATTTCAATGGGATTCTGTGTGGCAAGCACAAAAAAAGGATCCGGCAGTTGACGGGTCATGCCCAGCAGCGTGACAGACTGCTCCTGCATGGCCTCCAGCAGTGCGGACTGGGTTTTGGGGGATGCCCGGTTGATTTCATCGGCCAGAAGAATATTTGTAAAAACAGGCCCTTTCTGAAACACGAGTTTGCGTTCCCCGGTTTCCGAGGACTGGAGAATATGATTTCCCAGAATGTCCCCCGGCATCAGATCCGGTGTAAACTGAACCCGTTTCCAATCCAGCCCCAGCAGCCGGGAAAGCATTCTGACCGTCAGGGTTTTCCCCACACCCGGAACCCCTTCCAGCAGCACATGTCCCCGGCTGAGCAGTGCTGTGAGGATCATCCGGTGGATATGCTCACTGCCCAGAATCATTTGGTCAAGCTCATCCAGCAGGTTCGGAATTATTTTCTCTGCAGGCTGCATTTCCTCCGGTGTCAGCAGTTGTGTTTTCGGTCTGTTCATGATTTCCTTTCCATCAGACTGCGGAATCGGATGCAGGCTGATTTTTGCATCTGCATTTCCCCACATCCTGCCTGCTTACGTAAATGATGTTACGTCACACTTTTCACCGTCATTCCGGCAGCATGTTCTGGATACCGGCTTTTGCCGGTATGACGATGAGGCGTAATACCAATTCGCCATTGAGTTTATACAGTTCAGTCATTTTTTTCCCAATTCCGCTGAACTGACACCCCTCCCCTGACCCTTCCCGGAGCGAGGGGAACCGCGGGTGCACCCGGCGCTGAAAAAGCGGCGGTATTGTATTAAATCAATGGGGAATTGGTATAACATCAGTTACGTAAGCAACTGAAAGTCTTACAGTATTCAAAAAACCGGATTTTTCCGAAAAATCCGGTTTTTCTGAAAACGCGGTATCCCAGAATTTATGCAGACCTGCTTATTTCCGCATCAGCAGGCAATTGATTCATCGCGGAAAAATTTGCAGTGTTTATCAGGGTTTTTCATATTTCTTTGCCAGATCTCCGTCAATGACATAGATGCAGACCTCTTTGGCCCCCTGCTCTGTGTAACGGTGCTTTTTGCACAGATTGCTGATGAGAAAGCTCACATCCTCCCGGATTCTCTTGTCATAGGTTTTGAAACTTTCTTTGCCGTAATCCTTGATGGCCTGACGGAAATTCTCATTTTCCAGAAAGGGATCCAGCACCTTTTCCTTGAGATTGTGAACATAGCGTTCGTGCAGTTCATCATAAAGTTTTGTTTCTGTTACAGGTTTTCCATCCAGCATCATCTCCTGGGTCAGGGTTTTGGAGGTATAGGTTTTCTGAGTGTCTTTCCGGAAACTTTGGCGCTGTCTGTCATCTGCCTTGGCGCCCAGGAGCCGGTTTTCAATGCTTTGGAGAAAATCTTCTGTAATTTCAATATTTTCTCCTGTAAATTTGCAGGTTTCCCGATCCCCGATCTCAAAATTGATGGCAAAGAGATAATTGCGGATGTCCCTGGAAATCTGATCCTCGTTATAATAATAAAGGGATTCCTTGACTTCCTGCAGAATGGTGTAATCATACATCCGGGTCAGGGAGTCCAGAAAACCCTCTGGAACCGATTCACTGAGATCAGGCCGAATCTTGGTGAAATACTTGCGCAGGGTGTACATGTTGATCAGCCGATCCTCTTTTGCACAGGAGGAATAGAAATCATTGAAGATTTTTATGGAATCTCTGCCGGAAAATCCGTTTTTCCCTTCTGTTTCGGATTCCGCTATGATTTTCCGCCGGATTCTGGCTGTGAATTTTTTCCGATCCTCTTCCGAAAGCCAGGTCGGAATGTAACCGGTGTAAATTTCCATCTTGAGCAGTTGCAGGTTCTCATCACAGTATTTCGCGTATTTTTTTGCATCTCCTATCCATTCCAGAAGCGCATCGGATTTTCTGTTCAGCCGGGTGGAGATGATGACCCGTGCAAAATTGTGCAGCACCCGCGGCAGAAAACTGTCATCTATATGCTTGCCGAAGATATTGCGGTAAATTTCGACTTCCGTATTCAAATCAAGCACATAGAGAATCTGAATGTATTCAATGCGGTCCGAAAAGGACTGGATGCCGTGAATGTTCTTTTTGTCTTCCGGATTCATGAGCGCGAAGAACAGGGAATTGACATTTTCCTCAATTTCCTCGACCTTGTGAACCCCTTCACTGATGATGTTGTGCAGTTCAATCAGGCGTTCCACATTGTGGGATTTGATGTCCATGAGTGCGTAGATGCCGTTGTTGGTTTTGGCATACCGGGAAAAGATGTATTTGACCTGATTGCTGTCCTGCAGCAGTTCATTGATGCGGCGCTGCAGCATGGGGTTGGTCAGCACGGTCTGGCGCATGGGACGGTCTCCGGGGTTGAAAACACTGATGCCTTCTCCCAGTCTGCGGTTGAACCGGTAGGGACGCACATACACCATTTTGAACACTTCCCAGGGGCTTTTCACTTTGTTGAGCAGGGCCTGATACAGGGAACTGCAGATGGTGCAGGGTTTGTCGCGGAACACCCATTCATAGGTTTTCTCTGTGAACAGCTTCCATTTGAACTCATCGTTCTGAAACAGATCATCCAGAAGCTGCCTGCGGTAGCGTTTGGGAATGATCAGCAGGGGATATTCATGCCCCGGGCAGGGGATTTCGAGATAATCTCCTGTCATATTGGGCTGATAGGATTCTCCGAACAGATTTTCGCATTCCCGCTGACGTCCGGATTCCGAAGACTCTCCGTTCATATTCATGTCCGGCATATCCATTTCCGGTTCGGAAAGGTGGGGGGGCCCCAGCAGCCGGGACAGTTTTTCAATCAGCGGATACGTGGTTTCAGTCCCCTGAAAACTTCCGCCCAGAAGTTTCCGATCCAGACGCCAGACCGTTTCATAGCGCATCCCCTCCTCGGTATTGGCATAGCTTTCAAATTTTTTGAAAAGATTGTTCAAAAAAGTGCTTTTGCCGCATCCCGGAGGGCCGTCAAAGATATAGATTTTGTTCTGCTGCGCACCCCGTTTCATGGCTTCCACATGGTTGATGAGACGGTTGGCAAAAAGACGGTCTGCAAAAAAGGGATGATCCACATCCGCCACAAAAAGCCGGTTGCAGTCATAAAACATATACTGTATGGATTCCGGATCGTCCGGATATTCATCCCTGCCTTCTGACACATAATGGCGGATCATGTCATGAAACACCTGAAAGATGTTGCGGATCACCCTTTCGGGTTTTTCCGTAAGTATTTTCAGGAAGTCTTCAAAGGGAATCAGATCCACCTGATACCGCTCGCTCATGCTGCGGTTGAGATTGTCCATTGCTTTTCTGATATTTTCCATGTCATATTCCATTGGGTTTGGGGTTGGGGAACACAGGGGTCTGGGCAATCGTTTTATATTTTTCCGCTTTTCAATCCGCTCTCACCCAAAGCTCGTTCAATCGGTTTGACCCTCTGCCCAAAATTCATATGTGACACAAAGGTAAGCGCCTGTAACAGCCATCCTCTTCAGTCTCAGAGTTCTCCTGCCTCTGCCAATAATTTATTTCTCAGTTTTGCATCAATACGGAATCCTGCAGCCATAATTTGGTCGGTTATTTGAGAGCGTCTTTGAAAAGTCTGTTTTCCCCCCCTTTGTAAAGAGCAGGCTGTTAAGTTCTGTGACAACCGACTGAAATCATTATCCCCCCTTTTGCAAAGGTGGGCAAGGGGGATTTTTATGCATCCGCCTGAAAATCCCCCTTTTAAAAAAGGAGGAAGATGTCCGGACAGGGACTTTTCAAACACACTCTAATACCGAATCGCCATTGAAGTTATATAATATTTTATGCATATTTCTCAGAAAAAACCGGATTTTTCCGAAAAAATCCGGTTTTTTGAATACCGGAAAATTTCCGGATGTGAACAAAGCATTCCATTAAATCAATGGAGAATCGGTATAAGAGGTAAACCAATCCCGAAAGGATCACATTGTCATATCACCCCTCCGGGGTTTCAGGATTCTCTGTGAATTCTTTTTTCTATAATAATATCAGCCCTTCGGGCTTATTGCCGTCCGGCTTTTCATCCGCATTGTAAAACAGATTCATTTCCTGTAAAAGAGAATCAAATGCGCCCACAGGATGAAATCTGCTGCCGGTGCGGTGTTCATTTCTGCGAACCTTCCTCAACAGTCTTTATTTCCTCATCTGTCAGTCCGTACAGTTTATACACCAACTGATCTATCTGCCGATCGGTTGTTTCGATCTGGCGCCGGAGTGCTGTCTTAACTTGAGGCAGACCGGAGTTTTGCAACTGTTTATGCAAAGACAGCATATTGTCAACTGCTTCAATTATGCTGTTGTAAATTTTCACCTGCTGTTTGTCATGAAAGTCTATTTTGCATATAGGCAGCCTGATTAAATTGGTTTTCTTGATTTCAGCAAACAATTTGCCTTTTTCGGGGACTGTTTTTTGGTATATGTAAACAATCAGCCTTGAATTCAATATGCCAAGAATATAATTGTAATTATATATCGAATCATTTTTCAACTCGATATTATAAATATTGTTTAAGTTATAATACCCATTTTTATCTATAACTGCCCTTATTTTATCGGAAGTTTGTCTTAAAACAATTTTATCCTTTTCAAATGGAGCAGCATATCTTGGCTCTGCCAGCCATTCACCATATTTTATATACCTTTCTTCTGCCGGTTTAATGCAATATCTGTCTATGTCTTTTCCGATTAAATATTTTTTGTATAATTCATCCTTTTTAAAAGTGCTGTCATAGATTCTTTCTTTTACAGTCTGTTCAACCTGCTTTGGCTTCCCTTTTCCTTTTTGATATGGCTTTATGCCCATTATGCACACGGCTGTTTCACCCAGTGAAACAGAAATTTTTTCTGTTTTGGAAATTAAATCATTATTGCCGGACAGATAAATTTCATGACGCTGATTTTCAGAAAAATCTGATTGTTTTGTTTCTTCAGTTATTATATTTTTAAATGAAAATTCATTTTTCAAAACAGCGTATTTTACAGTATCATTTCCCCTTATTTTGGTTTTGTCAAATATATAAATACAAGTGTCACCAATATTGGCATCTTTAAAGACCTTATAATTCAGAAGCAAAATGCTGTTTATTGCATAGTGTGATAATATTATTTTTCTGATATTTTTGAAATAATGCTGGGCAAGAAAGACCGCCGGAACAATGAACGAAATTTTGCCGTTTTGCTTTAAAAGGCTGCCCCCTCTTTCCATAAAAAAAATAAAACTGTTCAATTGGTATTCATAAGAATTAAATTTTTGGGATAAATAAACTGTATCCTGTTCCAGGAACAATGCGCCATACGGCGGATTCCCGATCACGGCATCAAAACCGCCATTTTCCATTATTTCAGGAAATTCTGAGTTCCAGTCAAATACATTCACCCTTAAAATTTCATCTTCATCATTCAGATTCATCTGCACATTTTCATAGTAATCCGGCCCGATCAGAGAATTCCCGCATTTGATGTTTTTGCCCAAGTCCGGCAATGCCCTTTCCTTGAAAATGCCAAGCTGCTGCATGGTCAGATCATCTTCTCCTTCCAGAACCTTGAGCAGTAAAGAAAGTTTGGTCACTTCCACAGCCTGAAAATCAATATCCACGCCAAAAATATTGTTCAGCAGTATCTTTTTTCTTTCATCAATGCTCAGTCTCACACTGCCTTTGCGGTCTTTCACAAGAACCGGTCTTTTGCCTTTTATGTGCTTTTCAAGATCATTTTCGGAATACCATGCAAGATGCCAGTTGAGAAGATGCTGATATGCCTGAATCAGAAAAGAGCCGGAACCGCAGGCCGGGTCAAGAAACCGCATTTTTGACACATGTGCGGGTGTTTTGCCGTCAATGAGTTTGTCAATGGTGTTTTCAACAATATAGTTGACAATATAGGTGGGCGTATAATACACTCCGCCCGCTTTTCTCACTTCCGGTTTTTCTTCAACAGACACCTTTCTTTCAGATGATATTTCAATCACCCTGCCCAGAAAACGCTCGTAAATCTGCCCCAGAATGTCGGCAGGCATTACTGAAAAATTGTACGGAGACGGATAGTAAAGCCTGTCAATCACGGTTTTCAGCACACTGTCATCCATTTTCAGGTTCGGGGTCAGTGTGTCAACGCCTTCGGTGCGGCCTTTCTCTGCCGCAAAGCAGAAAATGCCGGAATTGTATTTTGCATCCGCCTCCCGGAACAGATTCACAAGTCCGGCATAGATGTTTCTTTTTACAGACAGCCTTTTTATTCTGCCGTATGCTTCGGTTCCCCTGTCTTCGCATATGCGCAGAAACACAATCCGGTCAATGGTTCTCTGCACGGCAAAATTGATTTCCCTTCTGGAAAGTTCCGGGTTCAGTGAGGCAATGTTCACGGCAAGGATTTCTCTCCAGTGCTCCATGTCCTTCAGAAAGGTTTCATCAACCGGAATCCCTTTTTTGCGTTTGGCTTTTCTGATGTATTTGTCAAGAGAGCCGTTTGTTACCGCTTCTTTGGAAAAAACCCAGGCTATCTCATTACATCAGTCTTTGTATTATTTGAAATTGAAATATGCAATCCGTGCTGTGTCTGTGCTGTCGGTTATTTTGGGTTCATGACCGCCGTCATAAATCGCAAATTCCTCAAAGTCGGTCAGAACGCCCAGCGGCACTTTTGCGCTCCAGCAGTAACTTCTGATCTGGAATGCTGTTTTTTTGTCATTTTCAATATGTACAGACGGGTCTTTTGCTTCCACAAAAAACATGTCTTTCCCGTTCAGACGGAAGCAATAATCCGCTTTTTTTGTTCCAAGTTCCCCTTGCACCGAATATTCTGCCACAACTTCCTTTTCATATTCATGCAGACCTGCATTTCTTACATTCCATCCCAGCGCCTCAAACATCGGATCAATGTAATTCTTGCGCACCTCTGCTTCGGCTTTGGTTTTCCCGTTTTTCAGGGCTTCGATGTTCATGTCAAAAGTGTCAACCAGGGATTCAATGTCTGTATCTGCCATTTTTCTCTCTTTTTTCGGAAGTTATCCTGCTGTTATCAGCCTGCCATCAGAATGATTTGTCAAATCATTATCCCCCTTTGCAAAGGGGAACGGAGGGATTTTTTGCATCCGCCCTGATTTACAACTGATCCGGACGGATACCCAGTTCACGGAGTTTTGCGGCCAGTTTTTCTGCCCGTATCCTCTCTTCCTTTGCCTGTCTGTCTGCTGACTCCGCCCTCAGTCGCTCTTTTTCGGCCCGCAGCCGCTCTTTTTCAGCCCGCAGTTGCTCTTTCTCAGCCCTCAGTCGCTCTTTCTCAGCCCTCTGTGACTCGGACTGAACCTTTTCCCTGTATTGCAGCGCGGATTCCAGAGGGGTAAGGAATTGTTCTCCATCAGGATCAAAGATGTGCAAATCATCCTCTTTCAGATCAAAGCGAATCTTCAGCAGGGGACTGATCCAGCACTGCATATTTTCAATCGGAACCAGTTTGCTGTCTGAGCGTATCCAGCCGCTCAGCCGGTTCCGGTCAGGATCATAGAGATAATACTCCTGCACCCCGTATTTTTCATAAAATTTATGCTTTCTGTCCATTTCAATCTTCCGGTTTCCCGGTGAAAGGATTTCAAACACGGCCTGCGGGGAAATGCCGTTTTCATCCCATGTCCTGTAAGATCCTCTGTGTCCTTTGGGTCTGCCGAAGGCCACCATTGCATCAGGCGCAGTCCGGATTCTGTTGTTTCCCTCCACCGGATACCACAGCAGATCTCCGGCCACAAACACATCGGGACGGTCTGCAAACATGCGCTCCAGATTTTCCTTGATCTTCACGATCCAACTGAACTGCTTTGTGTTGTCCGCCATGGGTTTGCCGTCACTTTCCGGATATATGATTTTCCGTTTTTTCCTCTGCGGTTCGGAACGCGGGGAAAAAGCGGATGCAGGCGGACTTCCCGTTTCTCTTTCCTTTGCTTTCAGCTCTCTCATGAGCACCTCATTTTTCTGCAACCCTCATTATTCAAACTGTCTGATGAATCACGGCTTGAAAACAATATTATTTTATTCTTCTTGGGGATTTGAAAATTGCTGATATGCCGGTTTCAGTGTTCAGGTTTCAGTATCTGTTCCCTGACACCTGAACACATTGGTATTTTCAAAAATTTCAATTCCCTCAACGGTTACGAAGTTGCTTAAAAAATCCCCCTTCATAAACCCTGAGGGTTTTTCAGTCAAATGCGCAACTCCGGATTCTGCCAAATTTTCCGTTTGGCACTCCTCCGGCAGCTTTTCAGTCTCCGGTCCGGTGCAACTTTCAGTTTGGCAGTCCGGGAAACGGTTTCAGTTCTGTTTCTAATCCATTGCATACAGAATCCGTCTGCTCAGCTTCCGTTTTTCCATTGTGTATAAGACCCGCTGCCATTTTATCTTCTGTTCTTCGGGTTTCTCCACAGGGGATGGGCCGGTCATGGCATACACACCGGACGAGGACTGGGCCGGAGCCACTTCCGCGGTTTCCAGTTGCACAGGCGCACCCCACAGATATTCAATGCCCATCATGGTATTCGAGATAAACTCCTGCACCAGCGGTTTTTCCTCAAAGCGGTGAACCAGATACAGTCTGCCGCCTGTGCTTTTTGCCGCATCCAGTTGAATGTGCGGGGGATGGTACAGGGAATCCATGAGCATTTCCCGGTATTCCTGGGCCTTGCGGGATTTGACAAAATATTCCCACACCATTTTTTCCTGGTTCATCCGTTTTCCCACCACAAACAGATTGTACCGATCCATGAAATCCTGATCCACAAAGGTGTTGATAAAAAGAAAATCATCCAGATTTTCACGGACTTTGAAGATGAATTCCCGTCCCTTTCCGGTGGCCGCGTCATAATCCTCCCGCAAACGGGCGTCAGCAATCCTCCGGAATTCAAAGGTGTACTTCCCTTTGTTTGCCATTTCCTCAATAAAATAAAAAAGCCGCATTCCCAGCGCGTAAGGGTTCAGTCCCACACGGGGCATGGAGGTAACGCCCGCGTTTACCCGTGCAAAATCCACTTCATGCCCCTTAATCCGGTCATCATTCATGAAAAGGGTTTCATGCCAGTAGCTGGCCCAGCCTTCATTCATAATCTTGGTCCGGATCTGGGGCTGGAAAAACAGGGAGGTTTTGCGCACCACCTCCACCACGGATTTCATCCATTTGTTTTCCTCCCGGTTCAGAAAATCCGAATGATTGAGCAGATACTGCATCAGATCCTGTTCCGGTTCGGTTTTCTTTTCCAGACTCTTTTCAAAAACAGCCCGGAAATGAGGATATTTCTTTTCCGCTTCCGCGAAAAAGCTCTGCTCCCCGAACTGCTTTCCGTATTCCCTCATGCACTGGTTATAGCGCTCAATTTCCTTGACATATTCGCTGATGTTCACTTTTTCCTGATTCTGCAGGAATATGTCAAAGTAATAATCCAGTTTTTTGGACCCGTTGGTGGCCGGGGGCCGGTGATGCCGGGAGACTTCATGATGATAGGCCACCAGATTGTCAATTCCCCGTGCAAACTCAATGATATAATCCACCTGGTACCCTTTTTCCGAACGCAGATTGGCAATCAGCCGTTTGTCTGACAGGGCCTGTCCTGTGAAGTCATACTCCCAGGTGTGACGGAAATAGAGATTGTTCTGGAAAAAATCAATATGGCCGATGACATGGTAGAAAATCATGACATTGAGCCAGTCCGGGTTGTTGTCGTTGTAAAAGGAAATGGCGGGACGGGTGTTGATGACGGTTTCGTAGGGATTGCCCGGATAGAGTTCGTATTTGCCTTTGCCCTTGAGCACTTCCACGTCATGCACCCAGTAGTCATACATCGTGGGAATCATGACTTTGGGTGAAAGTTCAATCAGGTCCCGGTTGGTCACGATATATTCCAGAGTTTCATCCTGAAAACGCAGCCCCGCTTCCCGCGCTCTTTCCTTGCACCCTTCCATGATGATTTTGGCATGCTGATCGATGAGTTCCATAATCTGTCCTTATTCCGAAATCAGGGTTTTGATTCCCTCAATGAGACGGGTTTCGTCAGCGTCCTTGCTGATGACATCCATACGGATCAGACTGGCTTTTTCCTTGAGCAGACCGGATTTGTTGAGATATTTTTCCACTTCCGTGCTTCCGGAACCCACGCCGTGGGTGGCAATGGTGACGCCCACCCGGCTGGCATAGGTGATCATCTTCTGGATCTCCGGGATGGTTTCTTTGCCGTCTGTATCCCAGTCATCACCGTCCGTGCCGTGAAAAACATAAATATTGTAGTCTTTTGCAAGATTTTCCTCTTCCACGATTTTGTTGACCAGCCGGAAGGCCGAGGCCACCTTGGTTCCGCCTGCCACCTTGGAATTGTAGTAAGTGTAAAAATCCTTTACCTCTTTGGCTTCCGTGTCATGGAGAATGAAACGGGATTCCACCTGCCTGTCATACTGGTACAGCAGCCAACTGTAGATCAGCACATGCTGGGAAACCACCAGTTCCGTGGGTTTGCCCATCATGGAGCCGGAATAATCCCGGAGAAAAAAGACCATGGCCTGGGATTCATAATCCTTTTCCCGCGAGAGAATGCGGTAAATCCGGTCTCCGGGTGAGATGAGAAATCCTGAGGGATCAATATCCTCCACATTCGCCAGATTGCCCAGATGGATATTGGTTTCCACAATATTGCGCAGGGTGGCTTTTTTGTCCAGAAACTGGCCAAAGCCCTTGTGCCGATCCGTCATGTCATAGGTATAGCGGGTCAGGGAGCGTTTTTTGCCCTTGTCTTTGAGATTGGGAAGCTGAAATTTTTCTGTAAGGATTTTTCCCAGATCATACGCGTTGGATTCCATCTCATGGGGGCCGCCCTGACCTTCGCCCGGGCCGGAACCCGCTCCTTCCTGTGGCCGGATGGGTTCTTCGCCGATGATTTCCCCTTCCTCCCCCTCACCGGAACCTCCGGATTCCTCCCCCTCTTCCGGAGGCTTGACCCTGTCGTGATAGAATTTTTCCTCCACTGTGGTGGGAACCACCACAATTTTGCCTTTTCCGCTTTTTCCGGGCTTGATCAGGCGTCCGACGCGGATTTTGCGCGGAAATCCGTCTCTCTCCCTGAGTTTGTCACGCTCCAGCAGTTCATCCAGGGAACGGAGACAGGTGGTGTAACTGAAATGGGGGAAAGACATATCCTGCAAAACAAAGAGATCGGCAAAGTCATAGATATTCCGGGGAGGAAGAAAAGGATGGTCTGCGGTTTCATCTGCGGCTCCATCCGGGATGTCATGCGATTGGGGCCCGTCCATCTCCCGCAGGATGATGTCCTCCTGTTCTGCTGTCAGTCCCATTGCTCTGCGTTCTTCCAGATATTGCATAAGATTTTTTTTCATGATCCGTTTCTTTCCTTGGCGGGTCAGTGTACGGTGTCTGTTCTCAAAATAACAGTCAAGAGAATATACTGATCCGGTTTTGTTCTTTTCCGGAATGACGGAAAAACCAAAATCGGATCAGTATAAAATTCAAACGATTTGGGACATTCGGAAATAACTCACCTCTGGCCAGGCTTGGCAAGTTTTTTTCAGGTACCGTTTTTTCCGTAAGTTATGCAATAAAAAAATTTGCTTTCAAGCAGTTCGCACCTGCATTTCATGTGCGCAGATTTTTTTGAATTATCCTCTTGGCACACTGAAAAGTCAACGACAAAGTGATGGCACCAGGTCAAAGCCGCCAATCGTTTTTTTACCGGGACTGCGGACAGAAAAACTCGGTTTTTTTGCAGTTAAACTGTGCCTGGAGCCGGATCAGCAGGATTTTCTCACATGCGGAGTCATCAGTATGGAAGGATCCACCGAACGCACACTCTGACAGCCGGTCAGAATCATGGCAGAAATCAGTTCCGATTTGATCTGATCCAGATATTTGCCAACCCCTTCCTTCAGTCCGCCAACCGCGGCCACGGAAATGGGGCGTCCGATCATGACCGCATCCGCGCCCAGAGCGAGCATTTTGAGCACATCTCCGCCGGAGCGCACCCCGCCGTCCGCCAGAACGAACATCCGGCCTTTGACAGCGGAGGCCACTGCGGGAAGCACTTCCGCCACTCCGGGTGCATGATCCAGCACCCGGCCTCCGTGATTGGAAACCGCGATGGCATCCGCTCCTGCATCAGCCGCGCGGCGGGCATCCTCCGGTGTCATAATGCCTTTCACGATAAACTTCATGCCGGTTCTGCCTATAATCTCCCGGAGTTTTTCCACAGATTTGGGGGATACCGGCCTGCCCATGAGTTTCAGGGTAATCAGCCCGGCAGCATCAATGTCCATGCCTGCGATCTCCGCACCTGCGGCCGCTGCTTTTTCCAGTTTTTCATTCAGTTCCCGGTCATCCCAGGGTTTGATGAAGGGAATTCCGTGGCCTCGGAGTGATTTGATGGCTGCATATCCGGCCTCATGGATAAAAGGGGGAACACCGTCTCCCACACAGCCCAGAGTCCCTTTTTCCCGGCATCCGGACAGAACGGCAAGAATATAATCCTCTTCAGACACTTTCCCTCCCATATTGAAGGATACTCCGCCGATGGGTGCTGCCAGCACCGGAATTTCCAGTTTCTTTCCCAGAAAGTCTGCGGATGTGTCCGTATCTGTGACATCATGAATCAGGCGCATGCAGAATCTGATCTCAGCCAGAGATTCGATATTGGCCATAAAGGATGCACCGGTTCCCAAACCGCCCATGCCCGGAACCTCCCCTGCACAGGCCCTGCCGTTGCATACCGGACAGACCCGGCAGTATCCCTGCATCCGCTCCCTGGCAGTTTTTCGTATTTCTTTCATTTTTGGAAAATTCCTCCTGTAAAACATTTACATCTTGAATATCATATCTTATCGTGTTAGAAAACAGTTTTAAGAATATGGGACCTGCAAACAGGCATCCGGAAACTTGTTTTTGGCATACTCCGGCTTATCAGCGAGTACGCTTTTTTCTTTCCCGCTGCCCTGCCAAAAGTCATTTTCCCAAACCTGCCTGAGGGCTTCGGCAAAAAAAGAACAATCAGAAAGGACTGATGTATGAACCACAAAAATATTGCAGAACTGGTGAGAGAAAACAAAACGGTGTTCATTATTATTGCCGTAGTGCTTTTTCTTATTGAACTGGAAATCTTCGCTGTCGCGGCCATGAAAGCGGGCCGCAAGCAATGGCTGCAGATTCTCGACAAAAACGGGAATGTCATCCATATGACAGACGGGAAAAACCTGAGCGATTTCAACAAATACTATTTTGAAAAAACCTTCGGACGCTCCCTGGATGAGTTTGACAAGCGGCTGGAAATCAGAGACGAACCCTTTCCTTTTCGGGCCTGGGTCACTGCCGCGGTGGGAATTCCCATTGGGGTGATCCTGCTCTTTGCCTTTACCGTCAAGGCATATATCTCGCTTTTTTACGGGGAGCAAAGCCGTGAGGGAACCAGGCGATCGGAAAGTAAAACTGCCCAGTATGACAGCGAATTTGAAAAAGTGCTCAGCACCCTGAGCAGTTTCAATATCTTCACCATCGGTTTTCTGATCCTGCTTTTGGTTTTCATGTACTGGGTGCTGCCCAATATGGTAAGTTATATCGCAAAAGTGAGTGTGGACACCCTGGTCCGCTTCAAATGGGTGGTCATCTCGGCTGCAATGGTGCTGGTCGGGCTTTTTGCATGGATAATTTATCTGCGCTACCTGCTGGCAAAACGCAATATTGACAACCAGTCCGAACTGGAAAAAATCCGCCTGCAACTGGAATACAGCCGGGGGATAACACCGCAGCCCCAACTGGAATACCATCATCCGCCAGACGGAGAAGCATCCCTGCTCACATGGGAAGAAAAGAAAACATCTGAGACGGAAACAGTTCCGGAGACGGTTCATCCGGAAAACATGCGCAGAGAGGTTCCGGGCAATACATAAGCAGCAGGCATGAATTGACCCTGCTTTCTGTGGGAATCACAATAATACCATTGGCAAAAACAGTCAGGGGTTCAGAGATTTTTTTCGTATTTTCCCGGCAGAATCATCTGTCTGACACTTTATGATGTTTCATAAAAATGTATTATACCGATTCTCCATTGAAAAAAAATACTTATAAGCAGGCAGAAATGAGGTTTTCGTGTGT
>CAZDIU010000087.1:0-16978 GCA_964505535.1 uncultured Desulfobacterales bacterium
AACACCCTCCCGGTTGATGATAAATGATTCCCCGCTTCTGGTCACCTGCGCGGAGCGGACAATATTTCCCAGCACATCCGGATCTATGGTGGCCCGCAGAATCCAGGAATTGCGGTTTTCTGTCCTGCGCACGGCAATGATGAAATGCGGCAGATTGCGGAATCCCATGAACACATCACTGCGGTAAACCCCTTTGCTCATCACTTCATTGAACCAGGGCTGATCATAATAGTTTCTGTCCCGCAAATCATAGGGGCCGACATATGCCCGGTGTTTTCCGGCATCATCTATCACCCCTATGTCCACAAACGCACCTGCCCGCAGATTCATAATATCAAAAATCGTGCTCAGCCGGCTTTCGTCAATCATCTCTTCAAAGGAATGCGTGTCGGCCATGGCACTGAGAATGGCTGTGCGTTCTTTCAGAAAAAGATCCACAGCCTCGGCATGGGTCTGAGCCATGTAACTGACCTGGGTTTCAGTTCTCTGCCATGCAGCTTTTTCAAACTGATAATACATGGTAAGCCCCAGAACGATCAGGGGGGCAAAGGAAACCAGCAGGGTAAGAACCAGTATCCGTTTCTGGAGATTGTGATAAACCTGTTCCTTGTCTTCCATTTTTATGCTCCCGCATTCGGGTTGAGTGAAATGGGGGGATAGGGATTGGGGGACAGGGATTAGTGGGAAAAATGCTTTCACTGCCAGACTGAATCCCCAATCTCAGAACCCCGATCCCTGACCCCTGAACCCCAATCCCCTTGTTTTCATCTCATGGCAGTTTATCAGAAAGCAAAGAGAATTATGCACCAAAAGTTATAAACCGCCAGTATCCGAACACTGCCCAGAACCAGAGCACAAGCCAGGCCAGAATGGTGATGGGCAGACCATGTTTCACAAAATCCATGACATCCAGCAGTCTTTCACCGGTTTCCGGATCACGGCCCATGGCAAAGACGATCGCGTTGTTGGGAGTTCCCACAATCAGGATATTGGCAAAAGACGAGGAGAAGGAGGTGATCAGACCGACCTTCCACACACTGACCTGCGCCAGTGTTGCCATTGGCAGAACAATGGGACCCAGGGCAGCAACGGTTGCTCCGTCACTCATGAAGTTGGTCATGGTTCCGGTAAGAATACTGACACCGATGACCAGACCGTCTCCCTTGGTGAGGAAATCCGGAAGTGCATTTACAAACGCGGTGGCCAGCCAAAGTGCGCCGCCTGAGAATTTCAGGGCAACGCCCATCGCACAGGCTGCGGCATACAGTCCCACAACGTCAAAAGCCACACCTTCCTGTATGTCTTCCCAGCGGATAATCCGGCACAGGAACATGGCAGTTACCGCATACAGGGTCGGGCCACCCAGTCCGGCATGTTCGCCGATGATAATCCACGCGAGGACCAGAAGCACCAGAATAACAGCCATTGCCGCTTCTTTTCCGCCGAATTTGGGCATTCTGGCCACTTCAGCCTTGACCACTTCAGCCGGATTCATGTCCGGAACCTGAAATTTGGGTTTGAGACGGAGATAAAAATACGCGCCGATGGTTAAAGACATGATGGGAACATAGGGGAAACCGATCTGCATCCACTGCATGAAAGTGATGGGTGTGCCGTACTCTCCCAGATAGCCCACCATGATGGCATTGCGTCCGCCTGCGGCAGGAGAACCGGGACCGCCGTGGTTGGCTGCAAGACAGATTCCCAGCAGCAGGAACACGGCCAGTGCGGGGTCTTTTTTCACGCCGTGCATTTTGCAGCTTACCTTGTAAACGCCCAGCAGAACCGGAATCAGCAGGGCCACCAGCGCATGCTCTGAGAGAAATCCTGCGGACATGGCCAGCATGGGAAGAAATATAAAGGCAAACCCCTTGGTGCTTTTGATTCGGCTCAGCAGAATCAGTCCTATGCGTTTGTCCAGCCCGGTTTTGGCAACACCGACCGCAACCACCAGAATGCCGAAGATGAAAAACACCGCATCTGTCATATAGGCTTTGGAAATCTCGTTCATGGGCAGGACGGCAAACAGATACAGCATAACGCCCACCATAATGTCAGTGGCTCCTATGGAAAGGGCCTCAGTCCCCCACAGAAAAGCTGCAAGAAACAGAATGGCAACCGTGATCTTGGCCAGTCTGGCCACCTGAACCTCATTCATCAGGGGTCTGGGGGCATCGTGGCCGCCTTCCTCACTGTGAGCAGCAGCGTGCGTTTTGCCTTTGGCTGCGGCAAAGGCTTCGGGACGCAGTTTTTTGTTGACTGCATCAGTGATGGTTTTGCAGTCGCTCGGAACCTTGTACCCCGGAGGTTCCACTTTGGTGACAATATCAATCATTCCCTGTGTGGGCGGCATGACAACAATTGCGGTAAACAGAATGGCAGCGATCAGCAGCAGAACCGGTTTGTATCCGGGTCTGCTTTTCCAACTCCAGCCATGCTCCATGGGCTCGGCCAGCGTGCTTCCGTGATGAGACATATTTTTCCTCCCTTATATCTGTATATTGAACTGCTTGATGTTGAATGTAAATTCTCTTTAGGGATTTTCTTCCAGGATGGTCCTTGCCGACTGACTCATCTTCCGCATTGTGGCCACCCGGATTTTTTCTTCCAGATTCTGACGTCTGGCATAGGCATCTTCAGCCTTTCTGATCAGATCATCTATGTCTGTGGGTTTCATCAGATAATCCGATGCCCCGGATTTGAGACCGTCAATGGCCGATTCCACAGTGGCATGGCCGGTCAGCATGATGACCTCCACCATGGGATACAGCCGTTTGATGGCCCGGAGTGTTTCATTGCCGTCCATTTCCGGCATTTTCACGTCCAGAACCACAACGTGAATGTTGTGTGTCCGCAGTTTTTCCAGGGCTTCACTGCCGTTGGAGGCAGTAATGGCGTCATAGCCTTTTTTCTCCAGCAGTTTGCACATGGTAGACAGAAATCTTTCCTCATCATCCACCAGCATCAGTTTCATCTTTTCCATAATACGTTCCTCTCATTCAGATGGGATTTATCTTGCTGAAAACCTTCGCGGATTCTGCTGCCGGCAGAATACCGCTTACAATATTTTTTTAAGCAGACAGAATGGGAGACACTGCCTCCTGCGCGGTCAGGTCAGTATTCTCAGCAGAAGTCTTGCAAGGGGAATGCCAGAAGGAAAAATACCGTACAACTGTCAAAAACAAAAATAAATACAGTTTATTATCCAAGGGTATGCCAGTGCGGGGGGCACACAGACATGTCAGATTTTTTTACAGGATGTAAAGTCAGAGGCCCTGTGCTGTGTCTCAGGAGGAACGGGGAGGATCAGAGGGAAGGGGAAAGCGGATGATGAATGCAGAACCTTTGCCGGGCTGACTTTCCACATGGATCGATGCACCGTGGGCCTCCACAATGCCATGCACCACAGACAGCCCCAGACCTGTTCCCTGATCCACATCCTTTGTGGTGAAAAAGGGAAGAAAGATTTGGCGCAGGGTTTTTCTGTCCATGCCAATGCCTGTATCCTGCACCATAAGACAGACATGCCCTGCTTCCCGGCAGGTTTTGACTGTGAGTGTGCCGCCTTCGGGCATGGCATGGACAGCATTCATGACCAGATTCATCAGCACCTGATTGATTTGAGATGGATCGGCAGTAATTTCAGGGAGATCCTTTGCCAATTCCCGGATAACGGTCACACGGCCTTTGGTGCAGATATGTTCAATAAAATACAGCCCCTCTTCCATAACCGCGCTCAGGCTGATCTGCTTTTCCTGATGAGGCATCTGGCGGCTGAAGAGCATGAGTTTTTTGATGATTTCTCTGGCGTGAAGTGCGGACTTCACGATTTTTTCCAGATCGTCTGCCACCTGATCAGGCAGTCCCTCTGTTTTTGCGGCCAGTTGGGCAAAACCCAGTATGCTGTTGAGAGGATTGTTGATTTCATGGGCAAGTCCGGCTGTCAGCTGCCCGATTTTGGCCAGACGATCCGCATGATGCAGTTGTTTCTCCAGTTCATCTTTGCGTATATCCCCTTCTTTTTTCTCCAGAATCATAGCAAGCTGCTTTGCAACGGTACGCAGCAGACTCTGTTCCTCTTTCAGAAAAACAGGTTCTCCGGCCCTTGCAGAATCAGGTTCCTGTGAATAGGCAGCCCGGATCATCCCCCGCTGTTTTCCGTTTATCAGGATGCGTTCCGTAAGAATACACGGGGAATGGGCGTTTTCCTGCCCGGGACTGGAGAAAGTGCGCTGATCCAGCCGAATCCGTGCTGAGGCAATCTCCGGAAAACGGAATGCCTGCGGAATGATCCCGACAATCCGCTGCAGTTTTCCATTGAAATCCAGTTCCGGATTTCCCATGATCTGGGCAATGCTGTACAGACATCTCAGTTCTCTGTTCCGCTTGATCAGAGCCGCATGTTCCCTGCGCAGCTCCTCTTCGTTTTGAATCCGTTCTGTGATGCTCTGTCCCGCAGCAAGAACATATCCGGCCCTGGCAAAACGGAACTGCCATTCCAGAAAGCAGAATTCCTCTTTCCCAAGCGGCAGACAGTTCACACAGGATATTTTTTCTTTTGGGGAGAACTGGATGATCTCTTCAAAACGCAACGGGCCGGAAGATGGATCGGAAATAAAAACATCATTCCACTTTTTCCCGACAAAAGAAGAGAAAAATTTTTCAGGAATATTGTGCAGAAAAGAGCGGAACCAAAGGATGGTTCCCTGTGTGTCCGCAATCAGAAGAATTCCCCGGATCATCTTAATAATCTGCAGGGAACCAGCGGGCGGTTTCGGAATACTCATGTGCTGCATTTTTTACAGTTTTCGGTAGTGGGACTTTTTATGCTGATTATTTTATTTTATAAATCAGCATATTAGCTAAAAACAGCACAAACAGTATCATGGATGTATCGTATAACTATTTGTATTTACTATGTATAGATAATAATCAGTATTTCTTAAAAAATATAATAATATAAAATAGTTATATTTAAATCAGTTCGTGCAGACCGACTACCCAGTTTTCTTGCATTACCACTGATTATGATGAACCCGTTCAGCCCTGTACCGGCTTTCGGATCGGATTTCCTGAGCCGGATGACCGATCACCGCGAAAGCCAGCGGAATGACTTTCTCCGGCAGCCCGAAAAGCCTTTGGAATCCCTGTGTCCGTTCTTCCTTTGGATAAATGCCGGTACAGACAGCACCAAGCCCCAGCCCGTGAGCAGCCAGAAGAAGGTTCTGCATTGCCGCTGCACAGTCCTGCACCCAGAATCCCTCATATTTTTCCAGGCTCAGATCACCGCAGACCAGTATTCCCAAAGGAGCCTCTTCTGCCATTTGGGCAAAAGGATTGACATTTTTGACTTCAGCCAGCTTTTGCCGATCACGCACCACAATGAACTGCCAGGGCTGGGCATTTCCCGCGCTGGGGGCCATCATCGCGGCTTCAAGGATTTTGTGCATATCCGCATCAGAAACCGGCTGCGCGGTATATTTGCGGATGCTCCTGCGGGTATGTATCGCGTGAAACAGTTCCATATCTCTCCTCCGTTTTTCATTGATTGCATGAAGATTGGCGGGAAGCTGTTTTAAAAATCCGGTGTTCCGGATTTTCCGGAGTGCAAAAGCCAAACAGTTTTATTTTGCGAAAAAACGGCCTCCGGCCCTGATTATCACACTCCTTATTCCCCTGCCTGAAACACTTTGTCCAGATTGATCCGCAGACCGGGCAGAACGGAAATGGCCAGTTCCCCTTTTCCTTCATGAATGGATATCCGGTACACGCTGTTTTCCAGAATGTTTACATGCACGATGTTATCAAAAGGATGAAGGATCCAGTATTCCCTCACCCTGTTTTTTTCATACAGTTCCCTTTTGAGAATATAATCCCGGCTGACCGTGGAAGGCGAAATGATTTCCGCGATGAAATCCGGAGGGCCTTTGCATCCTTTTTCATCCAGTTTCTCCGGATCGCACACCACCAGAATATCCGGCTGCACCACATCCGTAATCCGATCCGCAGGTTGCAGATTTTTTCCGAAACGGACATCCAGAGGGGCAGCCAATACCCGGCAGTCCTTACCGGAGAGAAAATTGTGAATCTGTGTATAGAATTCACCGGAAATCAGTTGGTGACGCACGGACGGGGCCGGGCTCATGCAGTAAGGTTTTCCCCGGATGATCTCCCATCTTTCCTCATCAGACCAGGTGAGGTAATCGGCAAAGGTGTAAAGCCGATCCTGTGAGATATTGTTTCCTTCTTCAGGCTCGCAACGCTGCAGGGCATACGGCATGTCTTTTCCTCCTTTCGGGTCTGACCAATCTTGATGAACCGGCAAAACCCCTGGCGTGCGCGGGAATGACGGAGAAACTGAAATCCGGATTTTCTTTGCAGGTTCATCTTAACATTTCACCAATCTACCAGGGAATAAACTGATACAGCTTGGCAAACATTTCATAGACCTCAATCCAGTTCTGCAAATTCTTTGCACTGTTCATATGTGCGCGTTTGTTCACCATGATCCAGCTCATATGGGCCGCGCCGTCTTTGCAGGTGGAGCAGTCACGGGTTTCGGATGTGCAGCACCGGTGCATGGTCTGCAGATCCGAGGCCCAGCGGATGAAATGGATCAGACGTTTGGGTTTGGGGTCACGGCTGTCCAGAGGCTCTGTGACAGACGGGCATTCCCTCCATCCAAAGGGGCGCCCCATCATTTTCCCGGTGCAGATGATTTCATGATAGTATTTGGAGGAAATCACGGTATCCGGGTATTTGT
This sequence comes from uncultured Desulfobacterales bacterium, assembly GCA_964505535.1. GTDB lineage: Bacteria > Desulfobacterota > Desulfobacteria > Desulfobacterales > Desulfococcaceae > JAABRU01. The sequence continues at coordinate 6,764 of CAZDIU010000087.1, forward strand.
CCAGCATATCATCCATTTCCGCCTGGATGTCCCGCAATTCTTCCTCTTTCCAGAAAAACCCGTCCACCCCTTCATCATTGGAAAGCAACTGGAAATGCACTTTCAGCCCCGCGGCCTGAATTTTCCGGATGATGCGTTCGGTCTGACCGATCTGCCGGGGGGTGATGGTGTAGAGATAATAGGTGTATTTGTCCCCTTCATAGTTTTTGCTGGAAATGGAAAAGGTGTCCTTTCCCCGAAGAATTTTCTCATCCTCTCCGTCACCCCAAAGGGAAATGCCCACCATGAGATCCGGAAAACGGTCTCTGGGCAGCCGAATCAGCCCATTGGTCGCGCAGAAGGTGGGCAGCCGTCTGTAAAAGGCTTCCACCCGATCCAGGCAGAGGGTGGGTTCACCGCCGATAAGAATGGCCAGATTCACGCCCCTTTCCTTTTCCCTGTCCACAAAGGCTTCCCATTTGCCAATGTCATTTTCCTCTTTTGCCACAGTGTGCTCACCGGATGAGAAAAAAAAGCATCCTTTGCACCGGAGGTTGCAGCGGTTGGTGACATCATAGATGGAACTGCGGATATTGAGCTTCGCAATGCGTCTGTAACGCTCATACCAATGCGCATCCAGCAGAGAACTGACGGTTTTCATTTACAGAGACTCCTTATCTTCAAACAATCCGTGACCGGGCGGAGAGACCTGTTCTGTGCAGAGATTTTTCCCTTTTTCATATCCCATGATCCAGACAGCCAGATAGGTGTCCGCATAATCCAGCCAGGCCCGGAAGGTGAGGGGATCGTTTGCATGGCGGAAGAGCCGGGCGGTCACGACCGCGCTGCCGGAAGCATAATGGCGGCAGTCCGCACAGTCCGTATCCGGCACACAGCAGGCCGCATCCCGATCCCAGTTGAGATCCGTGCGGTACTGCCGAAAGGATCTTCCCAGTCCCAGATCTGTGGAAGGATTCATGCGCGGATACGAGCATCCATAGAGATCATGAAGTCCCTTTGTATGGGTATGGGCCACCGCGTTGTAGGCGGAATACAGAAGATGATCCGGATATTCCCGCAGCATCTGCATCATGGTTTCCCGGCAAAGCAGCAGGGAATAGCGCGTATGGCGCAGTTCTCCGCTGTAGCCGACCGGAGCGGAAAACATGTTGAAGGTTGCTTTGCACCCGTTTGCAGCCAGAATTTCCATGACCTCACGGATTTCACCGATATTCTGCCGGGTGAAGGTATAGACAAACACGGCTCTGGGATCATCTTTGTAATTGGCAATCTGGCGGGACAGCATATGTTCCGCTCCCCGCACCCGGAGACTGGTTCTGTCATTGCCCCATACAGAAATATGGATTTTGTATCCCACAGATTCAGGAATGCGTTTCAGCCCGTTGGAGGCAATGGTCCCCAAAGGCATCTGCTCATAACAGACCTGACAAAGCTGCGGAACCAAAGCCGGTTCCGCTCCGGCCAGCACCACAAAGGTGATGCCCCGCTCCTTTTCGGCCTTCATGAGACTGCGCCAGGCTTCCGGATCCCGGTTTTCCTCTGCAAACTGCTTCTCTCCCTCATAATAATAGCAGCCTTCGCAGCGGATGTTGCATCTGGAGGTCATGTCATAGGTGGATTCGCGCAGAAAAAAGTACTTTCTCACTTTTTCCCAGCGGTCTTTGACTGCCGGATCAGCCAGTATATCGGAAAATTTCAGTCTGTTATTTTCCCTTTGCCTGCCTGCTGCGGCCATGTGCTGATTTGAAACGTACACGCAACTCTCCGAAATAAAATTATTCGTTTAATTTTTTCTCAATATACTCCGCAATGCGGCGAACGGTAGTCAGTTTGGGATAATCATCCTCATCTATCCGTATGCCGTACTGATCCTGCAATACAAGAGCCACAGTGGCCAGATCCATGCTGTCAATGCCCACTTCCTCCACCAGATCCACTTCCGGATCAAATGTCTCAGGGGTCACGTCTTCCAGTTTCAACTCTTCGATCATCACCTGCGCCACGCGCAGGACAATCTTGCTGCTTTCCACATTCATACCTGTCATCTCTCCTTTTTTTTCAGCCTGTTTCACTGTCATGATTCCGCTGCACGCAGTCTCAGTGTTCACGTTTATACGGAAAATATAATCATTTTGTTTGGTTTTATCCGGGCTGATGCTGATTTCCATGTGATCGTCAGGCCGGATAATCTGCCTGAAACGTACCCGCCTGACCCCGGTAATCACCAGTTCCCTGTCCACGGTGTTCCGGATGGCATCAAAAACCATTCCCAACTGGGCAATGCCCGGCAGAATGGGATCTCCGGGGAAATGCCCTGAAAACCAGGGGGAATCCGGGGCAACCGATATTTCTGTGCAGATTTCCTTATGATTCATTTCGGATTCCATTTACATTAATTTTTTTAAATCATAGTTCTTCAAGGATTCTTGTGGAAAATTTTCCGGATTCCGGCGCAAGCCGGAATCCAGTGTTTCCACAAAAGATATTGAAGAACCAAAATCATTATTTCCCTGTTTTGATCAGAAATATATCCGGACATAATTTCGGCACGTTAAAATCTGATTCCTGTTATACCTTCACTGTATTTAAATGAGATTATAATCATTCAGGCGGTATGGCCGCATGGAAACCTTTCCCGCAGCAGTTGGGCAATCAGCCTGAAACTTTCACTTTCTTCCCATTTTTTCAGACTGGCACTTGCTGAAATTTTTTCAAAGTTCCTTGGAGAAATCGTTCTTTTGATCTTTTCAAGGCAGATATATTCAAACATTTCCTTTGGTTGATTTTTTTGGATTTCGAGAACGGTTTTCGATCTGCCTGCGGCGAATTCTCTCATCCATTCCCTTAACTGACTGGAATTTATTCCATAATAACTGCATAAGGAGGCCGGATTGCACCACAGCCATTCTTCCAGTTCCAGAACCAGAACCACCGCTCCTGAATGATTTTTCCATGTTACACGGGAAAGACATTTCCTTATCTGATCCTCACATTCTTCCGGAGTATATTTCAATTCCCATCCGCTGCCGTGATAATCCCACAGGAGAAGAATCTTTTTGTATTTCCCTTTTCTCAGTCGTGCAAGTTCAGGGCCGTTGATAACCATTCCGGAATCTTTCAGCGGATTCCGATCTGTGTCAAAGGAAACCGGACGAATGCCAAGCGCCTGATGGCGCGCCAATACGGATTTCATCACAGCCTGGGCATCTGCATCTGCTGTAAGAACAAACAGATCTTTCATCCCAGCACCCCTGATGCAAAAATGTTTGCCAGATCCGGGCTTCCATCCCAGCCCTTCAGCAGGGGATGAGCAGTCCCCCGAACAATAACAGTTTGACTGTTCTCTGATGAAAAGCACAGCAGAGGTTTCAGCCCCACCTGCTGAACCACAAAGGGCGAATGCGTTGCAATGAGCATCTGGCTTTGGGGGATAGCGGACAGAGAGCGCAGAATAACATCCAATGCTTTGGGATGTACGCCGTTTTCCGGTTCTTCCACCATGTAAATACCGGATGACGGCGGAAGAAATGCAGGCAGGGTCAGTGCCAGCATCCGCAGGGTTCCGTCACTTAACAGCCATCCGGGGCATTCCAGCCCATTATCATATTTCAGAGTGATATATTCGGCATTGTCCGGCTGCCGTTTGTCCCAGCCTATTTCAGAAAGGTTTGGCAGTGCATACTGAAGATGGGCTGTCCATCTTTCAATGGCAGATTCGCCGTTGCCCCTGCCGTGGTTTTCCCTCTGGAGACGACCAGCAACACGGGCAATATTGCTTCCATCCAATTCCAGATCAGCGGGTCGCGTGGCCGGGCAGGGCTGGCGCATCTTTCTGCTGTTGAGTTGTATATAGCGGATACCCTGCATGAGAAAACGTCTGACCGCATTGGCAGAAGGATAACGTTCTTCATCCGGGGGAGTCAGGGACAGGGTAAGTTTGTCCGGCCCGAATACAAAGGAATCCTGATAGTTCCCTTTTTCCCTGCGGTAAAAATCCGTGCCATTGGATGTTTTTCCCAACAGTCTCTGCGGTTTTGTAATGCTCGTAAGTTTCAGTTCAAACAACGTATTTTGTTTTTTTGGGTAACGCTCCAGCAGTTCCTCACAGACACGGATCCCGGAAGGCTCATCTTTTCCAATTGTCAGCCGGTAATGAAAAAGCCCCTGTTTCTGTTTTTCAGGAAATTTTTCAATGTCCATCCACAGTTCAATTTCAATATTCCCTCCCTGACGCATCCATGTGAGATCGTCAAAATCCGGGACTCTTGTCTCCACTGCTGCAACAGGGCCGTTTTCCAGACAATCACGGACAAATTCAAATATATCCAGAAAGGTGGATTTTCCGCTGGCATTCGGACCCACAAGCACATGAAAACGATCCAGAGAAAGCCTGTCTATTTTCCGGATGGATTTGAAATTTCTGATTGAAATACCGACAATCATCTGCTTTTTCCCCTCGGTCTGCACCAGATTGCCAATGCCATTAAGTTAAGCAAAAAATCCCCCCTTCCCCGGTGGGAGGGTCAGGGGAGGGGGATAAAATAAATCAGCAGGTTTCACCCTCCCCCCGCCCCTCCCTCAAGGGAGGGGAGTTTTAACGTAACGGTATTGCACCAGATTACAGGAAGATACAAGCCATGAACCGGAAGAGGGAATGGGTATCCAAAAGGCATCCATTCACCGCACCAGATACTCCCACAGCGGCCCGGAATATCCTTTTGCATACATCCTGCGCAGGATTGCTGCGGTTTCCCCGCCGCCTGCGCCGATAACCCAGTTTACCCGCTTTGCCGCTTTTTCCCTGATCTGCCGGAGAATTTCCTCTGTGCTGATATGCGGGGAATGATAATACACCGGGTCCAGCAGGTTCTGATTTTCCTTTATCTGTCCTTCACGCACCGCAATTTCATACAGCCGGGTATGAGGATAAATGCGCATTCCGCAAAAGAAAAACAACACTGTTTTCTCCAGTCTTTCAATCTCAGAAAGCGTTTTTCCCAACGTATCCGCATGTTCGCCTGGGCCGCCCAGCAGAAAATAATGCGCAGCGTGAACTCCTGCTTCCACAGCCGCTTTGTGGGAAGCAAAGACATCGGAAATCCGGAAAGGCTTTCCGTATGCAGTCAGCACAGTGTCGGAAAGGGATTCCGTGCCGAATTCCGCATGACGAAGGCCGCCTTCTGCCAGACATTGATAATATCCTTCCGGCGGACAGGTGGGAATGAAAAAAGCGCCCCAGGGAATGGAAACCCCTGCTTTGCGGAAGGCCCGCGCCACTTCGGCACTGTGTTCGTAATGGGAATTGAAGGCTGCATCTGTGATGAAAAAATATTTTGCTCCGGCTTTCTGGAGCCGCAAAGCAGCCTGTGCAACCTCTTCAGACGGAACCGGGCGCAGTTTCCGGCCTTCGATATGCGGATAGGTGCAGTAAATGCAGTTGCAGTTACAGCCCCGTTTGCTTTGCAGATTCAGCATTCCCCCGTTTTTCAGATAATAGGCCGTGTGCGGCATATCCGGCAGAGATGCAGGAGAAACCGCACTGGCCAGGGGTTTCGGAATCTGCACGAATGCTTCTCTGCACACCAGGCCGGGAATTTGGGAAAGATCATTTCCTTTTTCCAGCGCGTCCAGAAGCAGAACCAGCCGTTCTCCTTCCCCGATAATGCCGTAATCTGCCTGCAAAGCCTTCATCATTTCCGCAGGGAAAATGGTAAAACCGCTGCCGCCCAGCACAATCGGAGCATTTGACACAGAACGGATACAGGCCGTGATCTCCTGATACTGTCCGATAAAGCCTTTGGGATCATCCGCGTCTGTGTTGTCTGCATTGCGCAGGGAAATGCCAATGATGTCCGGTGCGAATTCCCCGATAATCTGACCCAGCCCGGAAAGTCCGCCAATGGCATTCATATCTGCAATCCGCACCCTGTGCTTTGCAGAAATGGCAGCCACCACATAATCCAGCCCCAGCGGATACACCGGATAGGGCATCGTGAAACGGTTTGCGGAAATCAGCAGAACTTTCATAAGGTTATTCCCACAGCCGTGACAAATTTTCCCAGTCCGAGGAGCAGAATGCCTTTTCCCTTCAGATCACAGACAGTTCCATCACAAAGACAGGCCGGGATTTCCCCCTTTCGGACAAAAGCCGCACCCAGCACAGCAGCCACTGCGGACGCGGAGGCAAATTCACCAATCCATTTCCGGTAATCCATGACCGGCAGATTCCATTTTGCAGGAGAGAGAAAATTTTGCAACTGTTCTTCCCCTTTTTCCCGGAAAGCTGCCGGAATTCCGGCCAGTATTGCGGCAAATTCTTCTCCTGATTCTGCCAATGTCCGAATCAGGGAAGAAATAATCTCCGGATTTCCTGCCGCGTTTTCAAAAAAAAGGGGAAAAATTCGCATACCTTCCGCATGTTCTGATCTTTTCACGCAGAAAGCCGCTCCGCCGTCCGAATGCACGGCATCTGAAACCGAAGGATCAAACAAAGGGGACAGTGCGGGATGAAATTCATCCGCGGCCATAATCAGAAAAGGAGTTTCCCTGTTTTCTCCCAAAAGATCTGCTGTCACCAAAGCCTGCTCAAAGGAAAAATCTCCGCCCGTGACAGTGAGGTTCGGCCCTTTTGCACCAAAGTGCATGGCCGCATGCCCGGCCGGTGCATTGTGCACGGAACCGATAAAATCCGTGGGGCTGGTGAATTTTTCATCAGACCCAAACAGCCGGGTCAGAAAATCATGGGTTTCAGACAGCGGCCCCCAGCCGGTTCCAAAGTAAACGGAATCCGGTTTTCCCGGACATGCGGCCTGTTCCCATGCACTGAGGGCAAGGGACAAAGCCATGCGGGACAGGCGTTTCATGCGCCGGATGCTTCCGGGAGAAAGATTGGGGGATACATCCGCAAGGGGAAGAATGCCTTTGCAGTTTTCTCCGGCAAGCAGTTTCTCCAGACTCTCCGTCAGACTTCCCGCTCCTGTGATGCAGGATTCCCCCAGAATTTGCAGGGGCCAGTATTTTTTCTCAGACACAGTTCTATGTTTTCGCACAGTCCCCAGCACCAATGCTGCATTGTTTCCGCCAAAGCCGAAGGAATTGGATAAAACCGTTTTCACCTCCGCGGTTACAGGCTGCAAAACCGGCTGAATTTTCAGTGCCGGATCAGGCTGTGTGCATCCGGTATTGGCCGGAATCAACCCCAGTTCCGTGCAAAGAACAGAAATCACGGCTTCGACTGCGCCGGAAGCCGCTAGGGAATGCCCCAGCGCGCCTTTGACTGAGGAAAAACGCGGGGGGCTTTCTCCGAACAGCCGGACAAGGGCTTTGGCTTCGGACAGATCATTGTCCGGCGTGCCGGTTCCGTGCAGGCTGATGGAATCAATCTCCGAGGGGGAAATTTCCGCATCTTTCAGAGCAGAAGTTATGGCTGCAAATGCGCCGTCTCCGTCCGGATGGGGCGAGGAGGGATGATATGCGTCACAGGAAAGTCCCGCGCCCAGAATTTCACCGAGCGCATTGTCCGGCGGTTCATCCCCGGCCTGCAGCAGCAGCAGGGCAGCAGCCTCGGCCACGCTCATGCCCCGGCGATGCTGATCAAACGGCCTGGCTCCCTGCGGATCAATGAGTTGCAGGGATTTGAATCCGTAACAGGTCAGACGGCAGAGACAGTCTGCACCGCCTGCAAGAACCTGTTTTGCCTGACCGGAACGGAGCATTTCCGCAGCAATTTTTATGGCCGCTGCCCCGGACGAGCAGGCTGTGGAAACCGTGATCACCGGCCCTGTGCAGCCCAGTTTTTCGGCCAGATATTCAGCCACCGAACCTGTGGCATGGAAACAGAATGGTGCCGGATCAGCCACGCCCTGTTTCAGAAGAGTTTCAGTGGTCAGCATTCCGCCTGTGGTCACGCCGAGAACAGTTGCATCCGGGGGCGCTGCGGCATGTTTCACAGCCTCACGCGCTGCGCACAGGGCAAGCTGATGGGTGCGGGGAATTCCGTCAGGTTCCAAATCCGCCTGTATTTCCCCGACCGGAAAACGGTTTTCCTGAGAAACCGGGAAAAGATGCAGATCGTCAATGAAACAGGTTCCGTCTTTCAGACATTCCCTGAGTGAGGAAACACCCAAACCGGCAGGCGTGACCGCACCCATTCCCATGATGAAAATTCGCTGCGGTTTCAATTGGCAAGGCCCGGAGAATTTTGCTGAATATATGCGGCCATGGATCGGAGACTGGCGAAAACCTTTGCACCGATTTCCTTGCTGTCAATCTTTACGGAATAGTCTTTTTCAATCATCATGACCAGTTCCAGCACATCAATGGAGTCTATGCCCAGTTTCCCCCCCACCAACTGATCATCGGGCCGGATTTCCTCCGGAGATACATCAATGAGGTTAAGGACTTCCACTATTTTCACTTTCAGTTCATTCAGCAGATTTTCCATGATTTTGTCTGTTTATCCTTTGATCATCTCACAGGCCGTCTGCACAGAGGGAATCCGGAAATATCCTTTTTCCGACTTTACAGACATCCTGAATTGGTGTAAACGAAATTTTTGTCAAATACGCAAGCCAAAGTTTTCGGGTATTCAAAAAACCGGATTTTTCCCAAAAATCCGGTTTTTCTGAAAATGCCATAAGCGAAAAATTTATGCTGACCTGCTTATCTGCGTTCAGGGAAAAGCATTTTCAGTCTCATCTGTCCGGGGTTCTGCCTGTTCTGCCGATCCCGTGCATCTGTATGATGAAAATGATGAAAATGATTTCCCGGCAGTTTATATATTTTTCAGCAGATTTTTTCAATCCTGTTTTTCGGAATCAGGAAAAAACATCTGCGCTTTCTGACCACAGACCGGGTCTTGTTCTCATTGCCAAAGTTCCTGCTCCTGCCGGGCAGGGGAGTTTTATTTTATGAACATACCAAAAATTCTGATTGTTGACGATTCTGCAACAGATGTTGTGCTGCTGCATTATCTGCTGAAAAAAGTGGGATATACGGATTTTCTCACAGCCAGATCAGCCGAGGATGCGTTCCGGATTCTGAAAATGGATGATCCGTCCCACCTGTCTGAAATAGATTTGATTTTCATGGATGTGGAAATGCCGGGCATAAGCGGAATTGAAGCCTGCCGCCAAATCAAACTGACAAAACATGTCCGGGATATTCCCATTATCATGATCACTGCCAGAAATGATCAGAGTTCCTTCAAACTGGCATTCAGCGCGGGTGCACTGGATTATATGCAGAAACCCGTGAAAGAGGCCGAACTGGTTGCCAGAGTCCACTCCGCGCTGCGTCTGAAGGAAGAAACCGATATGCGCAGAAAGCGGGAAAATGAGCTGATGGAGGCCAACCGGCTGCTGCATGTGGAAAGGGAAAAATCCGAAAAACTGCTGCTGAACATTCTGCCGGAAAAAATTGTAAGGGATTTGAAAAACAGAGGCGAAACACAGCCGGAACTTTTTGAAAATGTGACGGTTTTCATTTCTGATCTGGTCAAATTCACTGCTTTATCCGCCATGCTTGACCCGGAATCCCTGATTCAGGAACTCAACGAAATGTTCACCGCATTTGACGACATCATGGAGGCAAATCAGTGCGAACGAATCAAAACCATCGGGGACGCGTACATGGCCGTATGCGGAATGCCGGAGTCCAATCCGAATCATGCGGTCAATATGGCACGGGCAGCACTGGAAGTCCTTGAATATCTGAAAATCCGCAATCAGGACACCCTGATCAAATGGCAGCTTCGGATAGGCATTCACAGCGGAAAGGTGGTGGGCGGCATGGTGGGGGTAAAGAAATATATTTACGATATATTCGGCGACACGGTCAACACTGCCTCCCGGCTGGAATCCCTGTCAGACCCCATGAAAATCAATATATCCGAATACACCTTCCGCCTGATTCAGGACGGATTTTTCTGCACGGAAAGGCCGAAGATACAGGTCAAGGGCAAGGGGATCCTGCAGATGTATTTTCTGGAGGGGAGAAAATAGGGGCAGCGGATCAAATCGGCTGATGATGCAGAAAAAAATTGTCAACGGATTTGATTCTCCATCGGAAACACAACCCTTATCTTCACTCCGCCCAAAGAGGAATTTTCTGCCAGTATCTTCCCCCCCATACCTTCCACAATTTCCCTGCAGATGGAAAGCCCCAGCCCGGAACCGCCCAGTGCGCGGCTTCGGGATTTGTCCACCCGGTAGAGAC
>CAZDIU010000088.1:0-16962 GCA_964505535.1 uncultured Desulfobacterales bacterium
ATGGATATGATTGTGGAAACGCGCCGGAACCGCAGGCCGGGTCAAGCACCTTAACGTTTTTCAGCACTTCCCGGTAGCTTCTCCAGTATTTTTCCAGAACATACCAGTCTGCAAGGTCAGCATCTTCCGGCATTGCCATTTCCACAATCATATCCATGTATGCTGCGGCTTCGGGAACAGCGGACAGTGCCAGGCGCAGTTCCGCCTCATCTTTGAAAGAGGATTTCAGCAAACCGAGTTTTGTTATCAGTGCCTCATTTCCGGTGGCTGTCTGCAGTTCCTTTTTTATCTTCTCAGTGATTTTCGGTTTCCGGGCAGCGGGTTTCCCGCCTTTTTTCGGGCCTTTCTTTTTCACCTGTTCGGTCAGTACCGGCAGGGTTTCCTTCCCCAGTTCTTTTTCTCTTTCAGCCAGCCAACCGCCCAGAGCCTGCTGCACAATATAGCGGGTGATGTACTCTGGAGTATAATACACTCCTTCCCGCTTGCGTTTTCCGGTCTTTTTATCCGCAGGTTCCCCCTGTTTCAGTTCCTCCAGATCGGTAATGGACTGCTCGAAAATATGGCCCAGAATATTGACGCTCAGTTCGTTTTCATGCCCGAAATCATATTCTTCGCCGATGGGCTTGACCTGCTGCTCAAAAATCCGGTTGGGAATGACCAGTTCATCAATGCGGGAATCGGGTTTGAAAAGTTCCCCGTTGTATCCGCTGCCGATATTATAGCCTTTGCCGTCATCAATGGCTTTGAACAGTTTCCGGATTTCATCCCATACATCATTTTCAGAACGGGTATCCGGGTATTTTTTCATCAGACCGCCAATCAGCCGCTGCAGAATGTCACGGGGCAGCAGTTCTTCCCGTGAATCCTCACAGAACCAGATGAAAATCAGCCGGTCGAGGATTTTCTGTGTTATTGAAACGAGTTCTTCCCGCTTTTTGCGGTATTGGGGATTGTGTTCGGCAATTTCATTGAACAGATCAATTCTCAGGCGGTAGTATTTTTCATAAAATTCCTTTTCAACCTTTTTTTCCTCTGTCCCCTGCATCGCCAGCATTCTGTCGGTCGGGGAATCTCCCTGTTCGGAAATCAGCCGGTCTTTCCGGAATATGGCAAGGAATTTTACCAGTTCTCTGTAATCATATTCATTGCCATCCTCATCCGCGACAACAAATTCACGCACGACAGCAAATTTACGCTTTTTTTCATCCTTACTGCTATCTTCTGTTTCATTCTTTTCTTTATTCTCAGCATTTTTCTGCTTTATTGGAGTAACTCTGATCAGCGGGGCTGCCCTGTCTTTCAAATCATCCGGCACAATAAAATAAAAGGTCTGCTTTTTGGTCTTGCCCGGCCCCTTGCTGTATAAGATGATTTCATTAAAATTGGAGACGATCCCCCATTTACATTTTTCATGGTTTAACATATATTCCCACAACTGCTTTACCGCATCATCCAGATTTGGGGTATTCGGGGCCTTGAATTCCACAATCACCGGATCGCTGTCATCACTTTTTCTCTTTTTGGAATAAAATCCCAGCGTACAGTCTGCTTTACCTGTCCCGCCGCCGCGTCCGGCTTCTTTTATTCTTTTCTGACGGGAAACATTGTAATCCGAAGGATCATCACCTTTTATTTTATAGCCCAGCAAATCTCTGAAAACGTCTCTTTCAAATTCTGGCCAGTCCTTTTCCTCACTGTCGGTTTCCGGATTGAAATCATTCACATAGGCAACCCGTTTCTGAACAGTTTTTATATATTCTTCAATCTGCGCCTCATCCATTCCGAGTTCAGCTTTGATTTTCCCCATCTGCTTGCGAAAAAAACTGTCAGTGAACAGGTTTGCCATTGTGATTTTCCTTTCTGTGTTCCGTATTCGGGTTTGCTTTTCCCAGTCTCTGAAAAATAAGTGGGCAGCCATAAATTTTCGGGTATAAAATATCTCCCCTCCCTTGAGGGAGGGGCAGGGGGAGGGTGATTTCCGGTTTTTTTATACCCGAAAATTTTCGTTGACCTGCTTAACGCTTATCAGATAAACCCGGAAACCGGTGTTTGTCAATTTTTTTCGGACATTCCTTAAGATATTCGGCAGCAGATCAAATTGTTGCTTCAGGCAGGAGTCACTGCTCTGTCAGCCTTGAATCTGTGAGTTGCAAAAACCGGATTTTTCCAAAGAATCCGGTTTTTCTGAAAAACTTTATGCGTGAAAAACTTATATGGAATCTGAAAAATAACCGGGCATTAAACCTTCGTGAAACTTTGTGTCTTTGCGTCTTCGTGGCCGTCTGAAAACCGCCGGGACCAAGTCTTTTTGCTGAAATCTTTTTCAGATTTCATATTATGTTTCATACGGATTCCCCATTGAAAATATGTTTTGTCCAAAACCTCAGTGCCGCCGGATTAAGCGGATAATGGCCGATCCGGAGTCCCAAACGTTCGGCTGAGCTCATGTCGAAACCTGAAAGTTTGGGAGCCTGCATTTTCTGCCAAACTTTCAGTCCGGCACTCCGGATATTCCCTGACCTGACTTGACGGCATTGCGGAAACAGAGGATAAATTTTAAGTACCCAACCGAAAGTTTTCAGGTATAAAAAAACCGGATTTTTCCGGAAAAATCCGGTTTTTCTGAAAACTTTGCACCCGAAAATTTATGTTGCCTTACTTAGTTCTTTTACCAACTTTTGTCCTCTGCAGACCGGACGGAGGAGTCCAAAAATTAAGTGTATAGCGGTTTTTTGCACAGTCATGCATAAGGACAAAAGTTGATGAAAATACTATAAATTCAATGGCGAACCGGTATCACTCCCACTGACTTCAATTTTGCTGCAGAAACAAAAAAAGGGACTGCGGAAAACTCCGCAATCCCCCTGCAATCTGTGGCGCGCCCGGCAAGATTCGAACTTGCGACCTACGGATTCGTAGTCCGGCGCTCTATCCAACTGAGCTACGGGCGCATTCATGAAATAAAAAAATTGTATAGCATAAGCAGATATGCTTGTCAATCATGAGATTCTTTTTCCTGAAAAATATTTTCCCCGTGATTATTTCAGCCGGATATATTTGTCTGTATTTTCAGAAAAATCCACTTTGTCATAAACCTCGGAGAGTTTCAGACTGCATCCCACCGATGGCAGTTGCACCGTGTCTTCGGGATGGGAAAATTCGGAAAGCAGCCAGCGGTTATTGTCCTGCCGGAGATAATGCTCGATTTGCATCCTGTCCTGGGAAATCAGCACATATTCCTTCAGGGAGGAAATCGTCCGGTAATGGGCGAATTTTTCCCCCCGATCATAGGATTCCGTGGATTTGGACAGAATCTCAATAATCAAAGCTGGATTGAGGAGGGTGTCGGCTTCCTCATCCGCATATATCTCTTCTCCGCATACCGTGACAATATCCGGATAGGTGTACAAACCTGTGGGACTGACCTTCACCCGCATATCGCTGGAATACACATTGCATTTCCGGCCTTTCATCTGCAGACTGATTTCCCGGACAGTGTTGCTGACAATCAGATTGTGTCTGCGGCTCGCTCCGGCCATGGCAAAGATTTCGCCATCATAATATTCGCTTCTGAATTCCGCTTCCCTTTCCATGAAAAGATATTCATCCGGCGTGATTTTTCGCTGTGCCTGTGCGGTCATTGGTTTTCTCCTTTTTGAGAACCGCAGGGATTTTTCGGTTTTTCAGCATATGCGGAAATCCCTGCGGTCATGGAATCAGTGTTATACCGATTCTCCACTGAAAATATGCCTGTCCAATTCCGGAGTTCCAAAATGGAGTGAAACGGAATTTTGGCCGGATTTGCAAATCATTTCCGTGTCCCAAACTTTCAGTTCGGGACTCCTCCGCCCTTAACACAGGGGCAGGTACTGCATAAATTCAATGGGGATTCGGTGTTACTGCTTCATCAGCTTTCGCAGAACACAGGGCAGTATTCCCCCGTTTGCCACATATTCCACCTCAATGTCTGTATTGAGTTTGGAGATGACTTCAAATTTCACTTCTGACCCATCTGTTTTTTTCGCGGTCACATGCAGAATTTTTCCGGGCTTTATGTCCCTGATGCCCTGAATGCCAAAGGTTTCGGACCCGTCCAGTCCCAATGTCTGAGCGTTTTCCCCTTCTTTGAACACCAGCGGCAGCACACCCATGCCCACGAGATTGCTGCGGTGGATGCGTTCAAAGGATTCTGTGATGACTGCCTTTATTCCCAGAAGAATTGTCCCTTTTGCCGCCCAGTCGCGCGAAGAGCCTGTGCCGTATTCCCTGCCGCCCAGAACGAGCAGCGGTGTATGCTGCTTTTTGTATTCCATTGCAGCGTCATACACGTACATTTCTTTGTCTTCCGGAAATTTTCTGGTGAAACTGCCTTCCTTTGGACTGACCAGCCGGTTTTTGATGCGGATATTGCCAAAGGTTCCCCGCATCATGACCTCATGGTTTCCGCGGCGGGAACCATAGGAATTGAAATCTTTCTTTTCTATGCCTTTGGCAGTGAGATACTGACCGGCAGGATACGCGGCAGGAATGCCGCCCGCGGGAGAAATATGATCCGTTGTCACGGAATCGCCCATCAGCAGCAGCGGTCTTGCCCCGCTGATGTCCTCCATTGTTCCGGATTCAGGACTGAAATCGTCAAAATACGGCGGATTGCGGATATACGTTGAGGCTTCCTCCCATTCAAAAGTCGTGCTTTCCTCCACTTTGAGATTTTTCCAGAATTCATCGCCCTCAAAGATTTTTGCATATACTTTCCGGTAGTATTCCGGTTTCACATGCTTTTTGACCAATGCCATGATTTCCTCATTTTTCGGCCAAATATCCTTCAGATACACAGCCTGTCCGTTGGGATCGGATCCCAGCGGCGTTTTCAGCAGATTGATGTCCACCCTGCCTGCAATGGCAAAGGCCGCCACCAGCATGGGAGAGGCCAGATAATTGCCTTTGATGAGCTGATGAATCCTGGCTTCAAAATTCCGGTTTCCGGACAGGACCGAGGCAACGGTCAGGTTCTGTTCTTTGATGAGTTTTTCAATCTCCGGATGCAGAGGCCCGCTGTTGCCAATGCAGGTGGTGCAGCCGAATCCGGCCAGATGGAAACCCAAAGCCTCCAGCCAGGGCATCATGCCCGCGTCCTCGAGATAATCCTGCACCACGCGGGAACCCGGAACCAGCGATGTTTTCACATGCGCAGGCACTTTCAGACCTTTTTTCACCGCATTTTTTGCAACCAGTCCTGCGCCCATGAGCACAAAGGGATTGGAAGTGTTGGTGCAGGACGTGATGGCCGCAATCACAATGCTGCCGTCACTGATGCGCAAATCCTGACCATTGATACGGACAGTGAATCCCCTGCCTTCGCTGGGATCGCAGTATTCCTCACGGGAGGTGACAGAGCCGGATTCGTGCATAAACTGGGATATGTCACCAATATCCGCGTCCCGTTCCTGTTCACATCCCATCAGGATATGGAACTTTTTTTCCATTTCATTGAGAACAATCCGGTCCTGGGGACGGGATGGGCCTGCCAGAGAGGGTTCCACTTTGCCCAGATCCATTTCCAGCACATCCGTGTATTCTGCATCTTCTTTGCCGGTATAAAAAAGCCCCATGGCTTTGGCGCAGGCATCTGCTATTTCGGCCCGATCTTCCCGGTTGGTCATTTTCAGATATTCCACCGTTTTTTCATCCACAGGGAAAAATCCCATGGTCGCGCCGTATTCCGGAGCCATGTTCGCAATGGTGGCGCGATCCGGAATGCTGAGTTCCTTCATGCCGGGGCCGAAAAATTCCACAAATTTCTCAACAACTTTCCGCTCTCTCAGTTTCTGCGTGACCGTCAGCACCAAATCGGTGGCCGTAACCCCGGGACGCAGTCTGCCAACCATTTTCACCCCAATCACTTCGGGAATGGACATGAAATAGGGCTGTCCCAGCATCACAGCCTCGGCCTCAATGCCGCCCACGCCCCAGCCCATGACACCGACTC
The DNA here is from genome assembly GCA_964505535.1 of uncultured Desulfobacterales bacterium. GTDB lineage: Bacteria > Desulfobacterota > Desulfobacteria > Desulfobacterales > Desulfococcaceae > JAABRU01. The sequence continues at coordinate 5,990 of CAZDIU010000088.1, forward strand.
CGTTGATCATGGTGGTATGGGAATCTGTGCCCACCAGAGAATCAGGCCAAACAAAAAGGGTTCCATCCTGCTGCTCTGTGATCATCACTCTGCCCAGATATTCCAGGTTGACCTGATGGCAGATGCCGGAATTGGGCGGAACCACTTTGAAATTGTCAAAACTTTTCTGCGCCCATTTGAGCAGCGCATATCTCTCGGTATTGCGTTCATATTCCCGTTCCACATTTTTGGTGAGGGAATCGGCCGTGCCGAAACAGTCCACCTGCACCGAATGATCCACCACCAGTTCCACAGGAATCAGGGGGTTGATTTTCCTGGGATCTCCGCCCATTTCTTTCACTGCATCCCGCATGGCAGCCAGATCCACCACAGCCGGAACGCCGGTGAAATCCTGCATCAGCACGCGTGCGGGATGCCAGGGGATTTCCACTGCTGTGTCATATTTTCCGGCCCAGTTTGCAACAGCAAGCAAATCCTTTTCCCGGACAGCATACCCATCGAGCTTCCGCAGCAGGTTTTCCGCGAGTATGCGGATGGAAAAGGGCAGACGCCGGATATTGGCCAGTCCTTTTTTTTCCAGCATCTGAATATCATAAAAAGCGTATTTCCGATCCCCGACACTGATTTGACGCACAAACTCCTGTCTTTCCATTTTTTCCTCCTTGGATTTTTATATGCGGGATCGGCTTGTCCATGCCTTCCCTCTGAATATGCAGCAAAACAGGAAGCAGCAGAAAACTGAACTGTGTCCGGCAGTATTGCTCTTTTCAGGGCATGCCGGACGGGAAAAATCACGGTCTGTGAAAAGCGGTGTGCAACAATCATTTCCCCCCATGCACAGACAGGAGAGACTTTTTATGTTCTGCTCTGCTCCGACAGTATGCTTTTTATATAGAATTTCCTGTCAGAAATAAAGAGAAAACAGGCCAGGCTCCCAAGTGGCACGCGGCAAAGTCAGAATCGCAGGACAACAGCAGCTTTCAGACATCAACCATTTGGGGATTTGGAAATTGCTGATGTGCCGGTTTTGCGTTTTGAGGTTTCAGTGTTCAGGTTTCAGTGTCTGCTCCCTGACACCTGAACACTGACACCGGCCTGCCAGAAATTTTCAAATCCTCAAATGTGAAAGAACTTTTTTGACAGCCCGCTTATAAGCAGGCAAAAAGAAGTTTTCGTGTGTTCAACAAACCGGATTTTTTTGAAAAATCCGGTTTTTCCGAAAAAATTGTGTTTCAGATCAATGGAGAATTTGGTATAAATTCCTTTGAAGGAAAATCTCTCCAAAATTCCCAATATCTCACCTGCCCGGCAAGGCATATTCAATTTTTCATTCATTTCTAACACAATCCTAATATTTTTCTAACAATGGCTGTGTATCTTCCGTCCGCGTGACAAAGGAGTGCAGTCGGACTGCATATTTTAATCAAAAATACGGAGGAAAAAGAAAGATGAGAAAAAGAAACATGCTTGTTGCAATTCTGCTGGCTGCGGCGCTGGTGTTTGGTCCCAATCTGGTGCTGGCCGGAGAAATCACGATTAACGGCTCCACCACAGTGCTGCCCATTGCCCAGGAAGTGTCCGAGGCATACATGAAGGCTAATCCGGATGTGAAAATCTCCATTTCCGGAGGCGGTTCCGGCAACGGCATCAAGGCTATTATTGACGGCACGACTGATATTGGCAATTCTTCCCGTTTTATCAAGGATAAGGAAGTGGAACTGGCTCTCAAGGGCGGCGCGTATCCGGTTCCTTTTGCCATTGCCTATGACTGCATCATTCCGGTGGTTCATCCGGAAAATACAGTTGCCAATCTGACTTTGGCACAGTTGAAGGACATTTATATGGGAACCATCACCAACTGGAAAGATGTGGGGGGCCCGGATCTGAAGATTGTGGTTATTTCCCGTGACACTTCATCAGGAACCTATGAAGTATGGGAAGAGAAAGTTATGAACAAGGAACGGGTTTTCCCCGGAGCATTGCTGCAGGCATCCAGCGGAGCAGTCGTGACAGGCGTGGCGCAGAACAAAAATGCCATCGGTTATGTGGGCATCGGATATCTCAACAAAGAAATCAAGGCTCTGAGTGTGGACGGTGTGGTGGGAAGCAAGGAAACCACACTGAACGGCGCATTCCCGATTTCCAGAGCATTGTTCATGTTCACCAGAGGCTGGCCCGCAGGCGAGACTGCCAAATTCATCAATTATGTCATGCACCCGGAATTCGGACAGAAGGCAGTGGAAAAAAGCGGATATGTGCCGCTTTACTAACATGGGTGTCAGGTGTCAGGTTTTCGGTGTCAGGAAAACACTGAAACCTGAACACTGAAACCTTCAAGGTGCTGAAAGCAGGGGCGTATCATCGCCCCTGCTTTGCACAGTACTCTGTCAGGTTTGAATCTGTGAGTTGCAAAAACCGGATTTTTCGAAAAATCCGGTTTTTATGAACAGTTCAGGGCATAAAAACAGAGTTGACAACGCAACAGGGAAGAGGAAAAAAAATATGGTGAAAAACAGACGGCAGACCACAGAAAAGACCATGCGGACGCTTTTTCTCTGCATAGCCACAGCGTCCGTTGCCATTCTTTTCATGATTATGGCGTTCCTGTTTATGGAGGGAATACCGGTTTTTAAGCATGTGTCTGTAAAAGATTTCATTTTCGGAAAATACTGGTATCCCACATCAGATCCCCCTGATTTCGGGATTTTTCCGCTCATTGCCGCGTCTCTGTATGTCACGCTGCTTTCTTCTCTGATTGCCATTCCTCTTGGCGTAATGACAGCAGTGTATCTTGCGGAACTGGCTTCCAAACGGGTGGCGGAAATCGTGAAACCGGTGGTGGAACTGCTTGCTGCCCTGCCTTCGGTGGTTATCGGCTTTTTCGGCATGGTCATCATGGCCCCCTTTTTGCAGAAAACCTTTGGCATTCCCACAGGACTCAATCTTTTCAACGCGGCACTGATGCTGGCCTTCATGTCCATTCCCACCATCTGCAGTCTGTCCGAGGATGCCATTTACAGCGTGCCTGTGGGATTGAAGGAAGGTTCCCTTGCCCTGGGAGCGACCCATTGGGAAACCATTATCCGGGTAGTTTTGCCTGCTTCTGTGTCCGGCATCAGCACGGCAGTCATTCTGGGCATGTCCAGAGCCATTGGAGAAACAATGGTGGTGCTGATGGTGGCCGGAGGAGCAGCCATGATTCCGGGTTCCATGTTTGATCCTGTCCGGCCTCTGCCTGCAAGCATTGCCGCAGAAATGGCAGAGGCTCCTTTCCGGGGTGAGCATTATTATGCCCTGTTTGCCACAGGCATTGTTCTGTTTGTTTTTACGCTGCTTTTCAATATTGTTGCAGATTTCGTATCCCACAGATACCGGCAGGTGGGGGAGGCGTCTTTATAAGATGGATGGAGAAAAAATCATGGATATTGCAAAAAATGGGTATATGATGGACGAAATTGCTTATGACAGGGATGAAGAACCTGAGAAAGTGAAAACTGAAACTGAAATTCAGAAAGCTGTCCGTACTCTGCAGAGGAAACGGCGTATGAAGCAGAGTATTCTGTTTGCATTTTTCCGGGGAGCTGCTGTTATCAACGGACTGGCGCTGCTGATTATCATTTTTTTTATGGTAAAAAACGGCATCAGCGCCATTACCTGGGAATTTCTGACGGATGTGCCCAGAGATGCCATGACCAAAGGCGGCATTCTTCCCTGCATTGTGGGCACTGTGTTCATGAGTCTGGGAGCAATTCTGGTTGCCATGCCGGTTGGTGTGGCTTCTGCCATTTATATCAATGAATATGCGCGTCCCGGAAAAATGCTGCGCATCCTCCGGCTGGGCATCAACAATCTCGCGGGAGTGCCATCGGTCGTATTCGGACTTTTCGGACTGGCTTTTTTTGTAACGTATCTGAAAATGGGGGTCAGTCTGGCCGCGGGCGCGCTGACGCTGGGAGCCATGTCTCTGCCTGTCATTATCGGTTCCACTGAGGAAGCCCTGAAATCTGTGCCCAATACCTACCGGGAAGCCTCTCTGGGACTTGGAGCCACCAAATGGCAGACCATTTACCGGGTTGTCCTGCCTGCCGCACTGCCGGGAATCCTTACCGGAGGCATTCTGGGACTGAGCCGGGCAGCAGGGGAAACCGCACCCATCATGTTCACAGCAGCCGTATTTTTCACAAAGGATCTGCCATCGTCCGTATTCAGCAAAATCATGGCACTTCCCTACCACATTTATGTGCTGGCCACAGCCGGAACCAATATTGAGGCCACACGCCCCCTGCAATATGGAACAGCTTTGGTGCTGATTACCCTTGTGCTGGGCATGAACATGATTGCAATTATCTGGCGGAGCCGGCTGCGGAGAAAACTGAAATAACTGGGTGCCGGTTTCTGGGTGCTGGGGACTGGCGTTTCAATGCCATTATGCCGGGTGAAGGAGTCCCAAACTGAAAGTTTGGGAGGCTGAAATAATTCAGAAAACACTGCCAAACTTTCAGTTCGGCACTCCGGTCAATAATGAAAAAGGATATTAGGTATGAGCAGCAGTAATGGTATAAAAATGAAATCTGAGCATCTGAATTTCTATTACGGGGATTTCAAGGCTCTGGATGATGTATCCCTGAATTTCAAAGAATGTCAGGTGACTGCGCTGATCGGGCCTTCGGGATGCGGCAAAAGCACCTATCTGCGATGCCTGAACAGGATGAATGACCTGATTCCCATCAGCCGTGTGGAGGGAAAAGTCCTGCTTGACGGGCAGGATATTTATGCGCCCTCTCTGGATGTGGTCATGCTGCGCCGGAGAGTGGGCATGGTGTTTCAGAAACCCAATCCCTTTCCCAAAACCATATTTGAAAATGTGGCCTACGGACTTCGGGTCAACGGCATAAAAGACAAGCATTTCATTTCCCGCAGGGTGGAGGCAAGCCTGGAAAAAGCCGCACTCTGGGATGAAGTCAAAGACCGGCTGGAGGATTCTGCTCTGGGACTTTCCGGAGGCCAGCAGCAGCGTCTCTGCATTGCCCGTGCCCTGGCAGTGGAGCCGGATGTGCTGCTTATGGATGAACCCGCATCCGCGCTGGATCCCATTGCCACACAGAAAATTGAGGATCTGATCCATCAACTGAAACAGAATTACACCATTATCATTGTCACACACAGTATGCAGCAGGCAGCGCGTGTTTCTGATCGCACCGCGTTTTTCTATATAGGGAAACTCATTGAGGAAGGGGAGACGGATACCATTTTTACCAGACCCCATCTGAAACAGACAGAGGATTATATCACCGGCCGTTTTGGATGATTTTCATATTGTTGGAAAAAATTTTTGCTGATCAGCGGCTTATTGGAGAAAAGATTATGGCAAAGCATCTGGAAAGAGAACTGGAAAAAATCAAAAAAAGAATTCTGGCCCTGGGAGCGCAGGTGGAGGAAAGACTGCGCATGGCCGCGCGTGCCATTGAAGAGCGCAGTCTTTATGAAGCGGAACGCATTATCAAGACCGATTATGAAATTGATCATGAGGAAGTGGAAATTGAGGAGGAATGTCTCAAGGTACTGGCTCTTCATCAGCCTGTGGCCGCGGATTTGCGTATGCTTGTTGTCACCATCAAAATCAACAATGAACTGGAACGCATAGGAGATGAAACCGCGAATATTGCCAGACGCGTCAAAACAATCATACAGAAAAAAAACGGCTGCCATCTGATATATGATTATTCCGAAATGCTGACAAAATGCCAGACCATGATGACAAACAGCTTGGATTCCTTAGTCACCATGGATGCGGATCTGGCCTTCAAGGTTCTGGTGACAGATGATGAAGTGGATCAGCTTGACAAAAATCTGTACAGTCAGATGATAAAAGATGTCCGGGAATATCCGGAAGGAACTGAATATCTGATCAATATGTACTGGCTTTCCCGTCATCTGGAACGCATCGCGGATCATACCACCAATATTGCCGAAGAAGTGATCTATCTCATTGAAGGGGAGATTGTGCGGCATCGCGAATATTGACAGACAGGAAAACCGGCATCATGCCGGTTTTATCCGGTCCAGTCAGAAAAAAACAGGATTAACCTATGCAAAAGAAAAATGTTCTGTTCATATGTGTTCACAACAGCGCAAGAAGTCAGATGGCTGAAGTTTTTTTGAAAGAGCTGGCAGGAGATCTCTTTCATGCCGAAAGCGCGGGACTGGAACCCACAACTGTAAATCCTCTGGTTATTGAGGTGATGAACGAAGTGGGTATTGATCTGAGTGGGAAGACAACGCAGAGTGTTTTTGATATTTTCAAAAAAGGTCGGCTGTTTGATTCTGTCATCACGGTCTGCGATGATGCGGCAGAGGGAAAATGCCCGATTTTTCCGGGTATCTGTCAGCGGCTTCACTGGCCCTTTCCTGATCCGGAGCATTTGACCGGTTCGCATGAGGAAAAACTGATTTCCCTGCGGAAAATCCGGGACAGTATCAAAGACAGAATCCTGAAATGGGTGGAAACAGCACAATGATTTCGGATAAGTAAATGATGTTATACCAAATCGCCATTGAATTTATATATAATGTTTCAACTTTGGTTTTTTCGGGCATGATTTTTGCCTTCAGCCCGGATTGCAGAAAAACGACCGTTTTGGAGCTTAAAACAATGCTGAAACAGGTCAGAAAGACATGTTCCCGGATTTCAGCAATTTTTGTGCCATAAAAAACCAAAGTTGAAACATTATAATATTTTCTGCCGGTTCCCCGGAAAAACCGAAAACTTTCGGCTGTGCAGAAAGCATTGTATCAAATCAATGGAGAATCGGTATTAAATCCATTGGAAATGACAATCATATAAAACTGGAGGATAAATATAATGGCAAGCGGAGAAAAGATAGCATATAAAGGACTGACAAAGGCACAGTTGGTCTGTTTTTTACGGGAATTTGCGGATAAACTTGAAGGCATTTCTGAGAAAACCGCAGACACTGAAACAGAGGATTCCACTGAAACCGCAGAAGTTTCAGAAGAGATTCCCGATAATATTGCAGATGCGGCAAAGGATATTTCGGAAGAAACTTTGACCACCGCAGAGGATTCCGCTGAATCCGCAGAAGTTTCAAAAGAGATTTCTGAAAAGATTGCAGATGCAGCAAAGGATGTTGCCGAAAAAACTCTGACCGATGCAGAGGATTCCATTGAAGACGAAGAAATCTCAGAGGAAATTTCCGGAGAAAACATTGTGATACCGGATTTTGATCCGGAGAATTTCCAAAAACTTGAAATGGGAATAAAGAAAGGTGAGGAAGGTTTTTCCCTGAAAGTGAAAATGAAAATTTCCCATGAAGACAGAGCAGAAAAAGAGAGTCCTGCTGTATCCGGAAAAAAGGAAAAAAGCAGGTACAAAAAGATAAAAAAGAGAATGAAGGCCAGTTTTAAGGAAATATCGGAATGTATGGAAAAAGGCACTCTTCCTGAAGAGGAGCTTGTCACTTCCTTTTTGCAGGATTCCCGGCTGATGACTTCCTTCAGCGAATATGGAGCTGAATTTTTTACAGAATATGACAAAATTTGTGCAGAATTCCGCAGGGCTTTTGAAAACAGGGATATGCAGGCCTGCAAAACTGCATATAATGAACTCAGCCGCCTCAAAGATGACTGCCATAAACGGTATAAAGACTGATATGAGCAAAAGACCTGAACACAGAGGCAGGCCGGAATCCCTGTCAGCAGTTCCTGATGATATTCCCGAAGAAATCACGGATACGGACAGGGAGTTTTTTTTCAGGGTGGTTTCCACAGATATAAATGAGCAGCAGCGCAGACAGATTCTTGAACCGTCCTGTGTTTATCCCCGTCAGGAATCTGTGCTGGCTGTTCACTGGCATCCGGAGCATGTGCCAATGGAAATGATTGGGGGACGCATTGATGCCATGTTTCCCGGCAGAAAACAGGAACTCATCATTCCCACCCAGCACAATGAAATCATGTGTTACGGAAACTATTCCGGTGTGGAGGTGGACTGTTATGCGTCCGGATTCAATCAGAAAGTTCAGTTGCTGCTGCATTTTGAAAACGCGAATGTGGAAGAGGGAAAAGCACATACCTTAAAGCAGATGCTCGCGCATACCTTTCAGTACCGCTCTTCCCAGTTGTTTGATTTAATGGAAACCATCACAAAGCCCAATGAGGAGCGTCTGGAAGCCGCAGCAAGGCAGACCGGTGCAGATAATGACCTGATTCGATTTGTGCAGATTTATGTGCGCAAAATTGAGCAGTTGATGAATGAAAATTATGCGAAAATATCGCCTTATTCCATAAAAAACAAGGTGCTGCCCTATTTTTTTGACTGTCTGCGCCCCCACTGCGGCACTGCTCTCATAGACCGGTGCAAGACTTTTATGAATGCGGTGAAGATGATTGTAAAGGCAAATTTTCCGCTTCACTATTTCTACCGGGCATCAGAAGTGATTGAGGAGGCACGGGCTTTGCGCGCGGGTGTTGTAATTCCCCATCCCGAGCAGTTCTGGCCCATACTGCTGACAGGTTATGATGTGGATGGTGTGGAAGTATGGAATCCCCAGTCGCACCGCTATACAAATTTTCTGGTTTCCGTGCTGAATGAAAAAAACCGGCGCATGGATTCCTCTGAAAGACCTTTGCTGATTTTTATGGGAGATGATACGCATATGAGTGAAAAAACCCGTGATCCCGGTGAACAGCATCCGGAAAAATCTGCAAGGGAAATCGGTCTGCAGCCTGCATGGGATGATCTGGGCATACGCAAAACTCTGATTCTGGCCGGAACCAGCAGGAAACAGGTGATTGAAGAGTATAAAAGCAGGCTCGCTGGATAAAACAGAGGTTTCAGGTGTCAGTGTTCATCTATTCAGAGCAGAGTCCATAATATCCAAAATGTCTACCTGAACAGGTGATGTTACGCCCCATCGTCATACCGGCGAAAGCCGGTATCCGGAACCGGCTGAAACAACCGGATTCAGATTTTCACCGGAATGACGGGAAAGGGAGACTTTCCGGACATAACGGAGAAAGCATGTATCCGCAACTTTTTAATATTGCCGGAATGACTGTGAAAAGAGCGGCGTAACATCAGTGAACAGGATATGATAAAACTGTCAGATTTCATGAAAATAAACACTGAAACCCCGGAACCTGACACCGGAAAAGGAAGAATTATGATGGAAAAAGAACTTTTTGAGCATGAGTCGGTTCAGGACAGCCAGAGTATCAGCAGATTTCTCAGAGAAATGATGCAGGGATTTGAAAACGGAAAACTTGTTTTTGAATCACAGGATCAGCAGATGGTTCTGAATCCTGACAATCTGCTGGATTTCGGCATTAAGGTGAAAAAGAAAAAGGACAAAAACAAAATCACCCTCAAATTTTTCTGGAAAGATTCCGGAAAAGGTGCAATTTCCTCTGAAAGGGATTTGACCATCAGCGGAGAACCCGGCAGAATTCAATGAAAAACATTATTGAAAATTTCAGATTTCTTGCCATTGAGACGGAAAATCAGGTAAAACTTACTCACGGTCTGCTGTCTGAGTCTGATCCTTCTCTGCTGGAAAAAATATCTTCCAAAGATGATTATATTGACAATCTGAAAACCACAGTTGAAAATGACTGCTTTTCGGAAATCCACACCCTGCCAAAGGATGCGAATCCCAAAATAATCAATGAGATCCGTGCAATTCATATTATCTGTGTCAATCTGGAACGCATTGCCGATTTCTGTGTCAATGTGGCAAGGCAGACTCTTTACCTGTCTGATCCCAAATTTATTCACAGGTACAATTACACATCCATGTGTTCCGAGGCAATGAAAAGCCTTAACCGGATTCCCGATGTTTTTGATCAAAAGGATCTGTCCGGCGCGCTGGACATCTGCAGAAGTGAATTTCTTCTGGATCAGTTCTACAAGGAAAACTTTGACCTGATGATGACGGAACTGAAAAAAAGTTCCCAAAGTGCACAGGTTTCGGATTTGGTCACATCCATTTTCATTTTCCGCTATCTGGAGCGCATCGGGGATTCCCTGCTGAATATCGGGGAGGCTTTGATTTTTGCCATTATCGGGGATCGCATCAAAATCCGGCAGATTGACGCGCTGCAGAAAACCCTGAGTGAATCAGGATTTGAGGGAACCCTGTCAGATATTGACATCACTTCCATCTGGGGGTCCCGTTCCGGATGCCGTATAGGAAAAGTGGGTGACAAACGGCCTTCAGGTTTCAAGGCACAGGGGATTTTCAAGGAAGGCAGTCTCAAAAAAATAAAAAAGGAAAAGGAAAATATTGAGCGGTGGAATGCACTTCTTCCCGGAATTGCCCCGCGTATTTTCGGATATTATGAAAAACATACCACTGCTTCCATGCTGGTGGAATTTCTGGCCGGATGCACTTTGGATCAGGTTATTCTCACGGAAAAAGATGATGTCATCCGCAATGTGATTTTTCTGTTTGAACATACGGTCTCTGAAATATGGAACAGCACTCTGCGGCAAAGAATTTTTCACACTGATTACATGAAGCAGCTTCAGTCGCGTTTTGCCAATATTAACCGGGTGCATCCCTGTTTCACACGTGCCAGTCAGCGGATTGGAAACGCGGATGTTATTTCCAGCCGTGCTTTGATTGAAAACTGTGAACGCATTGAAAAAGAAATTCCCGCACCCTTCACCATTTTCATTCACGGGGATTTCAACACCAACAATATCATTTACAATCATTCTGATCAGAAAATCAATTATATTGATCTCTACCGGTCACGGGACGCGGATTATGTGCAGGATGCATCCGTGTTTCTGGTTTCCCATTTCCGGCTGCCGGTTTTTGATACAGAACTGCGGGAACGCCTGAATACAACAACCCTTTATTTTTTTGAATTTTTTTGCGATTTTGCACAAAAACAGGGGGATCACACTTTTGACGCGCGCCTGGCTCTGGCTCTGGCACGGTCTTTTTATA
>CAZDIU010000089.1:0-16937 GCA_964505535.1 uncultured Desulfobacterales bacterium
ATGGCATCCCAGATGAATTTCATTCTGGGCCAGACGCACCATCTGGCTGTCCACGCTTTCGGCTGCCAGCATCAGACTTCCTTTGCCATATTCCATCGCATCCCGAAGTTCAGACGCATCCACCGGTGTGTTTTTCAGTTTTTCCAGATTGCTGAGGATCAGTTCCACGGCCTCGGCTGCCGCATCAGCAGATGTGCCTGCATAAATGCCGCTTACACCCGTGTCGGTATAAGAGGAAAGAAAGGAATAAACAGAATAGGCCAGACCTCTCTGCTCCCGTATTTCCTGAAAAAGCCGGGAACTCATATTGCCGCCCAGTATGGTATTCATCAGGGAAGCCGCGTATCGGCGGTGATCAGTGGCAGGAAGCCCCCCTATTTCCAGACAGATATGCACCTGCTCCGTATCCCTGGGATGCAGAAACACACCTTTTCTTCCCACCGGCTTTGTGCGCGGAGGAAAACCGTTTTTTTTCCGGACGGATGCAAAGGCCGGGCCAATCAGATCCACGATGCGGCTGTGCTCCAGATTTCCGGCTGCGGCAATGACAATGCGTTCCGGATGATAGAGCCTGTCAAAAAAATTCCGGATGTCAGCCGCACTGAAACCCATGATATTTTCACGGGTTCCGGTGATGGGCTGCCCCATGGCATGATCTCCCCAGAAGGCATTTTCATACAGCACATGGATATATTCTTCGGGGCTGTCCTCTGTCATACCGATTTCCTGAAAAATCACCGCCCGTTCCCGCTCCACCTCCACCGGATCAAACACAGGAGACAGAAAAATGTCTGAAAGAATATCCACCATTTTCGCGAGATGGGTATCCAGCACCCGTGCATGGTAACAGGTGTTTTCCATGGAGGTGAACGCGTTGGTCTGGCCGCCGATGCTGTCAAATTCCCTTGCGATCTGAAAGGCCGTGCGTCTGGCTGTGCCTTTGAAGATCATATGCTCAATGAAATGGGAGAGTCCGCTTTCCGCGGGACTTTCATCCCGCGCGCCGGTTTCCACCCATACGCCCAGAGATACAGAACGGGCATAGGGCATGTTTCGGGTCAGAATGCGGACACCGTTTTCCAGAATGGTTTTTTCAGCGGGCATTGGCCTCTTCCAGCACAGCCTTGTGGCTCAGGCGGATTTTTCCATCCCTGCTGATTTCCAGGATTTTCACCTTTATGGTATCTCCCTCATTGACCACATCCGTGACCTTTTTCACCCGCTGCATGGCAAGCTGGGAAATATGCACCAGCCCCTCGGTTCCGGGCAGAATCTGGACAAATGCGCCGAAATCTGTGGTTTTGACCACTTTGCCCTCATAGGTCGCGCCCACTTCCGGTTCCACCGTGATTTCCATCACCCTTTGCAGCGCGGCATCCGCCTCTGCCTGCGTGGCAGCGGAAATCTTGACCAGACCCGAATCCTCAATCTCAATGCGGGTGTTGGTTTCGCTTTGGATGGACCGGATCATCTTTCCGCCGGGGCCGATGACTTCCCGGATCTTGTCCGGATTGATCTGAATGGACATGGTTTTGGGCGCATACGGGGAAATCTCGGTTCTGGGTTTGTTTAAGGTTTCCAGCATCCGATCCAGAATGAAATGTCTTCCCGCGCGTGCCTGCGCCAAAGCCTTTTCCATGATCTCTTTGGAAAGTTCAAGGATTTTGATGTCCATCTGCAGGGCTGTGATGCCGTCACGGGTTCCGGTCACCTTGAAATCCATGTCGCCGGTATGATCCTCGTCTCCCAGAATGTCAGACAGAATCACCACCTGATCCTCATCCCTGACCAGGCCCATGGCAATCCCGGAAACCGGAGACTTGATGGGAACACCGCCGTCCATAAGGGCCAGAGTTCCGGAACACACGGTTCCCATGGAGGAGGAACCGTTGGATTCCAGCACCTCGGAAACAAGCCGGATGGTATAGTCAAATTCCTCAGCAGGCGGGATCACTCTTTCCAGAGCACGGGTGGAAAGCCCCCCATGCCCGATATCCCGGCGGCTGGGACCGCCCATGCGCTTGACCTCTCCCACGGAAAAAGGCGGAAAATTGTAATGGAGCATAAATCTGCGGATATCCTCGCCCTGCAGGGTTTCCACCCGCTGTTCATCCTGGCCTGAACCAATGGTCAGCACAGCCAGCACCTGGGTTTCGCCCCGTGTGAAAAGAGCGCTGCCGTGGGGTCTGGGCAGCAGACCGGTTTCGCAGGCAATGGGACGGATTTCATCAAATCTGCGTCCGTCAATGCGTCTGCCCTCTTTCAGCACCAAATCCCGGCAGACCTTTTTTTTCACATTCTCCAGAATGGCATACACTTCCCCTTTGCGATCCGCATATTCCGGGCCCAGTTCTTCCAGAATCCTGGCGCACAGTTCCCTGTAGGCTTTGTTTCTGTTCATTTTTCCCGGAACCAGAACAGCCTCACGGATGCGCGGGGAATGAGTCTGCAGCCGGTTTGCCAGTTCCTCATCCTTTTGGGCAGGTTTGATGATCTGCTTGGCTTTGCCCACAGCCTCTTTCATTTTGGCCTGAATGTCAATGAGGGGCTGCATGGACTGATGCGCGAAAAAGATGGCGTCCAGCATTTCCGCCTCGCTGACTTCCGCACTGCCGCCCTCCACCATGACCACACCATTCCTTGATCCGGCCACAATAATGCTGATGTCGCTTTTTCCCCATTCGCTGATGGGCGGATTGATTCTGAGTTCACCGTCAATGCGTCCCACACGCAGAGCGGCAATGGGACCCGCAAAGGGGATGTCTGATATCTCCAGAGCCGCAGAGGTTCCAATCATGGCCAGCACATCCGGATCGTTTTCCTGATCCATGGACAGAACTGTGGCAATGACCTGGATTTCATTGAAGTAATCTTTGGGGAAGAGGGGGCGGATGGGCCGGTCAATCAGCCGGGAGGTCAGGGTTTCCTTTTCACTGGGTCTTCCAATCTCACGCCGGAAATAGTTGCCGGGGATGCGGCCGGCCGCATAGATTTTTTCCTGGTATTCGACCGAAAGCGGCAGAAAGTCCGTGCCGGCCTTTGCTTCGTCCGAGGAGACGACAGTAACCAGTACAACCGTTTCTCCGTATTGAACCACCACCGATCCGGAAGCCTGTTTGGCCACCTTTCCGGTCTGGATACTCAGGGGTTTGCCCCCGATATCTGCTTTGAGTGTCAACTCCATATCTGTCTCCTAAAAGAAGAGGCCGGCTCTGTCTCAAAAGACAGGAGCCGCCCATTGTGGAAACCGGCACAGTGCCGGTTACGCTTTGCCGGATGCTTTGATCTTCCGGCAGTACCGGACGCAAAAAAGTCCGGCATGCAGATGCAGGCCGCATATGCGCATATGAATGCGGCTGCATCGGGAAAGGAAAGACGCAGCACCTATCTCCTGATTCCCAGCGCCTCAATAATGGTGCGGTAACGCTGAACATTTTTGTTTTTGACATAGTTGAGCAGTCTGCGTCTCTGACCGACCAGCATCAGAAGCCCCCGTCTGGAATGATGATCCTTTTTGTGAATCTTCAGATGATCTGTCAGATAGGTGATGCGATGGGTGAGCAGCGCTATCTGAACTTCGGGCGAGCCGGTATCTGTATCATGCGTTTTGTATTTTTCGATGAGTTCTTTTTTGCTTTCCGCTGTATAAGCCATTTTCCCAATGTCTCCTTTTTTTGTTAATTGAATGTCCAATACCGATCCCCACGATCAGTTTTCCGTAAGGTCTCAGTGTGTTCAGGTTTCAGTTGTCAGTTATCAGTTGCCGTTTGTCAGCAACCGGCTGCCAGCCGCCGGTCACCGTTCATTATCCATTTTGCGGATAAAAACACAAGAATAATTGTATCTGTCCTCCCCTTTTTTGCGGTTGAGCATGGCCAGAAGATTTCCTGTTCTGTCCAAAACCCTGAGGGTCTCTTCCGCTTTTGCGGATTCCGGAAAGGGAATATGCCTGCGGTCAATCGTTTTGCCGTGCACAATCCGCTGCTCCAGTGCCGCATCCGCTGTATAAAAGGGAAGGCGGGGCAGAGCATTGCCGGGGGAAATGAGCCTGTGTGCCATTTCTCCGGCCCCTGCCAGTTCCTCAGCCTGCGGAAGTGTCAGGGCATCCGCAATTCTGAAATCCCCGCACACAGTTCTGCGCAGGGCACTCAGATGAGCGCAGCAGCCCAGCCGTCTGCCGATATCCGCAGCCAGTGTCCGGATATAGGTTCCGCCGGAACAGGAAACCCGGAAACGGATTTCCGGCATACGGATGTCCAGAATGCGAATTTCGGAAATATGGACTTCCCTTGCCGGTTTCACGACTGCCTGACCTTTCCGGGCCAGCCGGTAAAGGGGAACTCCCTGATGCTTCAGAGCAGAATACACGGGCGGTGTCTGCAGGATGGTTCCTGAGAAACCGGAAAACACTTTTTCCAAATGCTCCGGGGAAAAATCAGGTACCTGATTCTGTGCTGCAATTTTCCCTGTGCAGTCCTGGGTGTCGGTTTCGATCCCAAGACAGAGCACGGCCTCATAAGTTTTGCTGCCGTGAAGAAAAAAACCGGACAGTTTTGTTGCCTGGTTCAGGCAGCAGATCATCAGGCCGGTGGCAAAGGGATCCAGTGTGCCCGCATGACCGGCTTTTTTGGCTCCGCTCAGTTTCCTGACACGGGAAATCAACTGGGCAGAACTCATGCCGGCAGGCTTGTCCATGAGCAGAATCCCGTCTGTCATCTGCCTGCCGATCCGTTTCCAGCGCTGATCTGCGCCTTCTTCACCCAGGTGACAATTCCCTTTTTGAGATTCGGGAGACTCATTTCCGCGCTGAAACCTGCTGCCCCCTGATGGCCGCCTCCGCCAAATGCACTGGCCAAAGCCGCCACATCCACTGCGCCGTCTGAACGCAGACTGACATGAAAACAGCAGTTTCGGCCCTGTCCGTTTTTCAGCCCGTTGCAGCGCTCCTGAATCAGAACTGCAACTTTCACATCCTTGATCCGTTTGGCATAGTGAATCATGCCGTCAATATCTTCCGACTGGGTTCCGGTTTCCTCCAGCATCTCCTTTGTCACCGTCATGAAGGAAACCTGTCCGTTGTGAAGAATCTCAATGGAATCCAAAGCCAGATTGAGCAGTTTGAGCCGTCCCAGGGAATAGGTTCCATACAGATGCTGGGCAACTGTGTAGGGATCCACCCCCTGGGCAACCATTTCATCACAGATGGAAAACGCGGCCTTGTTGGTGTTGGCAAAACGGAAGGAACCGGTATCTGTGACAATACCGGTATAAATGGCAGTGGCAATGGCTTTGTCAAGCGGAATGCGCATCATTGTGATAAAACGGTATACAATCTCGGCTGTGGCACAGGCATGTGTGTCAACACAGTGAAGATTCCCGAAAAAGGTATTGGTGACATGATGGTCAATATTGATCAGTGCCGGAATACGGGATATCTGCTGAGCAATTTTTCCCACTCTGCCAATGTCACTGCAGTCCAGAATGACAGCCGTGTCACAGATCTCAGGACGGGCAAATTCACGCACAATCCTTTCCGTATCCGGAAGAAAACGGTAAACAGCAGGAATCGGACTTTCATTGTACAGGGTGACTTTTTTGCCCAGAGCATCCAGCATCAGGCCGGTGGCTATGAGAGCCCCCAGCGCGTCACCGTCCGGGTTGACATGGGAGGCAATGAAAACATGCTTACTCTGCTTCAACTGAGTGATGATCTTTTCCATCTTGCATACTGACTGATTTGAGCAGGTTGTTGATATGTGCCCCGTAATCAAAGGATTCATCATAAAAAAAACGCAGTTCCGGCATATATCGAAGATCCAGTTGACCCGCAAGGCTCCGTTTGATGAATCCTCCAGCGCTTTCAAACCCCTTTTTGGCTCCGTCCACACGATCCTTTCCGCCGGATATGGAAAAATAAATTTTTGCCACTTTCAGATCATTGGACATTTTCACTCCTGTGACCGTTGCCATCTCCAGACGGGGATCTTTGATATGCTTTCGCAGAATATCAGCCAGAATATCCCGGATCAGCGTACTCACCCGTTCAGCCCGTGTATATGATTTCACAGATTGATAATCTCCATTTCCGTATGAATGATTTCTGCCAGTCCGAGAGACTCTGCCATATTGAAAACCTTGTCAATCTTGGAGTTGATCAGAGTGTGGCTGTTGCCCACGAGGGAAAATCCCACTTCTGCCCGATCCAGAATGTCATTGGCTCCCACTTCTGCCACAGAGGCATTGAAATGGTTCTGCAACCGGCCCACAATGGACTTTACAATGCTCCGCTTCTCTTTCAGGGAATTGCAGCCATGCAGCCGGAAAATGATAATGCCGATTCCTGTGATCATGTTTTTTTCAGTTATCAGTTATCAGTTATCAGTTATCAGTGTTCGGTGTTCGGTGTCCGATGTTCAGTGTTCAGTGTTCGGTGTTCAGTGTTCGGTGCTCAGTGTTCGGTGCTCAGTGTTCGGTGCTCAGTGTTCGGTGCTCAGTGCTCAGTGCTCAGTGTTCAGTGCTCAGTGTTCGGTGTTCGGTGCTCAGTGTTCATTTGACAACAGCCTGGTTACTGATAACTGAACAATGACAACTGTTCACTGTTCACTGGATTTCAGGCCGGATTTCTTCCATGTAGAAGCATTCAAACACATCTCCGACCTTGATATCGTTATAGTTTTCAATGCCGATGCCGCATTCGTACCCGCTCTGCACTTCTTTGGCATCATCCTTGAAGCGGCGGAGCGAGGAGATATTGCCTTCATGCACAATCACACCGTCACGGATGAGACGCAGTTTCAGACCGCGCTGGATTTTTCCATCTGTCACGTAGGAGCCTGCCACTGTTCCCACCTTGGGCACATGGAATACCTGGCGGACTTCAGCCATGCCCATGATGCGTTCCTCAAACTTGGACTCCATCATGCCCACAATCGCGTCTTTGACATCCTTGATGACATTGTAGATGATGTTGTAAAAGCGCATATCCACATGCTCTTCGTTCGCCATTGCCTGAATTTTGGCACTGGGGCGGACATTGAATCCGATAATGATGGCATTGGACACGGCTGCAAGGGAAATATCAGATTCAGAAACCGTACCGGTGGCTGAATGGATGATGCGGATGGTGACTTCCTCATTGGAGAGTTTCACCAAAGAATCATTGAGCGCTTCAATGGAACCGTGCACATCAGCCTTGACAATGATGTTGAGTTCCTTCATTTCTCCCTGCTGCATCCGCTCGAAGAGTTTTTCCAGGCTGATCCGGCTGGTTTTTGCCAGTTCCAGAGCCCGCTGTTTCTGGAGACGGTGTTCACTGACCTGTTTCGCGCTCTTGTCATCCTCCAGCACGATCATTTCATCCCCGGCATTGGGAACGCCGGACAGCCCCAGTATCTCCACAGGCTCAGACGGCCCTGCCGCATCCACCTGCAGCCCCATGTCATTGAGCATGGCCCGGATTCTTCCGTGATGCACCCCGCATACAATTGCATCACCTGCATGGAGCGTGCCTTCCTGAATCAGAACCGTAGCCACAGGCCCTCTGCCTGAATCCAGTTTTGATTCAACAACATAGCCCTTTGCATTTTTTTCCGGATTTGCTCTGAGTTCCAGCACCTCTGCCTGCAGAAGAATCATTTCCAGCAGTTCGTCTATCCCCATGTTTTTCTTGGCTGACACCTTTACAAATATGGTGTCTCCGCCCCATGCTTCGGACATGAGTCCCTGATCGGCAAGCTCCCGCTGAATCCGATCCGGATCCGCCCCGGGTTTGTCCATTTTGTTGATGGCAACAATGATGGGAACGCCCGCTGCTTTGGCATGGTTGATGGCCTCAATGGTCTGGGGCATGACACCGTCATCCGCAGCGACAACCAGTACAACAATGTCGGTTACAGTCGCTCCCCGGGCCCGCATGGCTGTGAATGCCTCATGCCCGGGTGTATCCAGAAAGGTGATTTGACCCCGCTCGGTGGATACACTGTATGCCCCGATATGCTGCGTGATTCCGCCTGCTTCGATTTCCGTGATACGGGTTTTGCGAATCACATCCAGCAGTGAGGTCTTGCCGTGATCCACATGGCCCATGATGGTCACCACCGGAGGACGATGCGTCATTTTTTCCGGATCATCGGCCTGTTCGACATTCAGAATGCTTTCTTCCTCAAAAGCGGCTTTTTCCACCTCATACCCGAACTCAGTGGCCACCAGGGATGCCGTATCATAATCAATGGTCTGGTTCACTGTCACCATGACACCCATCATCATGAGTTTTTTGATCATCTCACCGGCTTTGATCCCCATGCGTTTGGCCAAATCAGACAGCACAATGGTTTCATCAACCCGGATACGCCGCTTGATGGCTTTGGGAGTCGTGATCTGGGTTTTCTGCAGTTTCACGACTTTTCCTTTCACCTTCTTTCCCTTCCGGCCCTTTCCTCCGGCATACAGGTCAGCCCCCTCAACAACTTCCTTGCGTTTGAAGGATATTCTCTTTTTGGCCCACCGGCTTTCTTTCTCGTCATCTCCGGAAACTGTTTCATCACTGCCTTTTTTCCGGTTTTTCTTCTTTTTGGAAACAGCGGAGGGTACTGTCTCCAAAGAATCCGGAGTCGCTGCTGCCGGCTCCAATGCAATTTCCTCTTCAGGGACTGGCTCCGGAATATATTCGGGTTCCTCCTCTTTTGGCGGTTCCGGAATTTTTTCTTCGGGCGGCGGGGGCAGCTTGATAATCTTCGCCGGCATATCTTTCTGCGCCTTCTTTTTTCTTTTTCTCTTCTTCTTTGCCTTTTTTTCCGATTTGGAGACAGCCTTTTCATCCGAATCAGCATGTTCGGCCAATCTGTCTGATTTTTCCGGTTGCCGGGCCGATACCCTGGGGGGAGATTCGGCATCCCCGGCCCCGGTTTTTACCACTTCCGCTCTTTCTTTTCTTCCAGATATCGGAAATTCGTTTTTACTGTCGTCAGCGGGAAGCCGGGGCTTCCGGTTTCCGGTTTCCGCTTTTTCGGGCGAAACGCTTTTTTCCGGATGTGCATCTGCGGCTGATCTGTCCGGCCTTCCAGTCCTGTCACTTCTGCCGGCAGCATCTGATCTGGGATGGGCGCCTTTGTCAGACGGACGTTTCCTGCGTTTCCGGATCACTGTCGGCTTTTCACGGACTTCTTTGGAAGTCTCTCCCTTTTTACCGCTGATATCCGCTCTTATCTTCTCCACAACATCATCTTCCAGAGAAGTCATATGACTGCTCACGCTGACTTCCATTTCAACCAGCCTGTCAAGAAGCGCTTTGTTTTTCATATTCAGCTCCTTGGCAAGTTCATACACTCTGATTTTTGCCATCCGTCCCCCCTCATTTCCCGTCATCATTCATTGAAAAACATGCCAGATTCACTGCCCGCCGTCTGCCGGATATTAATTTCCTCTGCCTCCCTGATGTCCCAATGCCATTAAGTTAAGGGCGAAGAAGTCCCGAACTGAAAGTTTGGGACATTGAAAAAATTCGGAAAATCCGGCCAAACTTTCAGTTTGGCACTCGGAATTTTTTTAACCTAAGGCATTGCCCTGCGGTATTGTTCGGCATTCCCCATGCAGGGATTTTCCCAGTCCCTCTTTTTCATGAATTGCCGTCTTCGGTATTTTCCTCTGTCTTCTCTTCTCTTTCCTCTGTTCCGTCCTTAAGGGCAGAAATCTGTGCTCTGCCTTCCTCTTCTGCCGTGTCCGGAGATTCTTCTTTGTTATGCTCTCTGTTTTTCTCTGCTGCGCCTTCTTCGGATTTCCCGGTCTTCGAACTTTCCCCGTGCTTTTTTCCCCGCCGGTACTCTCCGGCAATGCGGATCAGTTCACTGGCCTTTTCTTCCGTGACCCCCCGAACATTCATCAGTTCCTCAGGTGTGCTCTGACGGATTTCTTCCGCAGAGAAAAAACCTTTTTCACACAGGGCATCAGCCAGTTCCGCACTGACCCCGGGCAGTCCGGTCAGAGATTCATAACCGGCTTTCATGGTTTCGCTGTACTGACTTTCACTTTTCACATCCAGACGCCAGCGGGTCAGCCGGGAGGCCAGCCGGACATTCTGTCCTTTTTTGCCGATGGAAACAGACAGAAACTCATCCGGAACAATGACATCCATGGAACGGTTTGCCTCATCAATGATGACCCGTGAAATTTCCGCGGGTGCCAGTGCGTTGCAAACGAATTTGGCAGGGTCCGCATGCCAGGGGATAATATCAATTTTTTCCCCTCTCAGTTCCTGCACCACATTCTGGACCCGGCTCCCTTTCATTCCGACACAGGCCCCCACCGGATCGATGTCCGAATCATTGGAGGTCACGGAAATTTTCGCACGGACTCCCGGCTCACGGGATGCGCCCACAATGCTCACCAGACCTTCGCTGATTTCCGGCACTTCTGTTTTGAAAAGCGCTATGAGAAAATCAGGATGTGTCCGCGACAGGATGATCTGGGGGCCGTGCGCCTCATTGCGCACATCCGCAATATAGGCCCTGATCCGGTCCCCTCTGCGGTAGTTTTCCCTTGGAAGCTGTTCCTTGACAGGCAGAACCGCTTCAGCCTGTCCCAGATTGACAATAATATTTCCCCGTTCAAAACGCTGAACAATTCCGTTGATGATCTCACCTTTCCGGTTGATGAAATTGCTGAACACCGCATTCCGTTCCGCATCTTTCAGCTTCTGAATGATGACCTGCTTCGCGGACTGTGCGGCAATTCTTCCGAAAGAGGCTGTGTCCATTTTGGTTCCCAGGCTGTCACCGATCTCGCAGTCCGGATCAAGTTTTATCCCGTCTTCCACAGAAATCTGCAAATCAGGGTCAGTGATTTCCGCAACCACTTCTTTAAACTGGAAGACTTCGATTTCCCCCAGTTCCTCATTGTATTTGACTTCAATGTCAATCCGGTTGCCGTATCTCTTCCGTGCTGCGGATTTCAGCGCCTCTTCCAGGGCACTGATCAGCACTCCGGCATCTATTCCCTTATCCCGGCCAACCTGTTCGATGACCCGTTTTATATCTGTTATCAGCATTCCTTTTCTCCCGTCTGACTGACAAGTCGTGCCCGAATAATCTCCTGAAACGGAATCTCCACTGTGTTTTCACCGATCTGAAGGGAAACCGCCCCCTCGGCAGACACACCGTTCAGAATCCCCTGAATTTTTTTCTTTCCCGCCACAGTCCGGAAAGTGCTGATTTTTGCCGTGTGTCCTTTGTATTTCTCAAAATCAGTCATTTTTCCCAAAGGACGATCCGGCCCCGGCGATGAAACCTCCAAACGGTAAGGCCCGATGTCTTCAAATCCCGCATCCAGCAGATCTCCCACCTGCCGGCTGACAGCAGCACAGTCATCCAGCATCACACCGCCGGGTTTGTCAATGTAAAGACGAAGCATCCGGCCCTGGGGCTCCCGCTGATATTCGACATGGACCAGTTCAATTCCTTCGGCCTCGCATAAAGGCTCAGCCAGTTCACTGATACGGGCGGCAATCATTTTGTCTTTTTCAGGAGAAGCGGTATTTGCATTCCTGCTTTGCCTGATCCTTTCCGGTTTCGGCCCATCGGAAACCGGTTTTTTCTTTTGGGACATCCTCATTGGTTCTGCACCTGCCTCAGAAAACAAAAAAACGGGCTGCCGCCCGTTTTCTCATGCCTATAGACCTTCTTTCAATCAGATGTGGAAAAAAATCAGTTGTTCATAGATACACTTTTGCAAAGCATAAGAAACATGACACCGAACCCCGCATACCTAACCAAAAGTAATAAAAAGGTCTACCTTTTGTCCAGTCAAAGGCGGACATCATAAATCTGGAGCGGGCAACGAGATTCGAACTCGCGACACCAAGCTTGGGAAGCTTGTACTCTGCCAACTGAGCTATGCCCGCTTCTGAAAGTTTGCACTTTATGACAAAAAAACTGCTTTGTCAATATTTTTTCACAACTCTTTGTTTATTTCCGAAATCCGCATGTTCTCCGGAACAGCCGGAGATTTGCGACCTGTTATTGGGGAAGTGAAATTTCTTACAGTGCCGCCGGGTTGAGGTGTCAGGTGTCAGGAATATAAAACACTGAATAATAAAAAATATGTATTTATGAAAAAAACATGTTGAAACGCAACTGCATGAGTCCCGGCACCCCAAAGTCGGCCTGCACCGTTCAGGAAGCATTTTTTTCAACTGTTTTATTTTTCAGGATGTTATTCTGCTGATACTGCTCATATGCTCCAAGGCCAGGATCAGGGACTGGGTCCCCATTTCTTCCCCGCCCCATGCCTTTACCGACTGATACAGTTGCTTCGCGAGTGCCAGCCCCGGAAGACAGAGATTCATTCTGGCTGCCTCTTCCAGGGCAATTCCCATATCCTTGAGAAAATGCTTCACAAAAAAGCCTGTGTCAAATTCCCGTTTCAGAATTCTGGGGGCCAGATTGTCCAAAGACCAGCAGGCTGCCGCGCCTCCGGAAATGGCAGAGATCATCACTTCCAGATCAAGGCCGGCCCTGTATCCGTAAATCAGGGATTCGCACATCCCGACCATCGTTCCTGCAATGACAATCTGGTTGCACATCTTGGTGTGCTGTCCGGCTCCGGCTTTTCCGAGATGTATGATTTTTTTCCCCATTGCCCGCAGCAGGGGCATGACCGCCTGCACTGCTTCCGCATCCCCGCCCGTCATGATGGACAGAAGGGCATTGCGCGCGCCCGCATCTCCGCCTGACACGGGTGCATCAATGGCATAAATCCCTTTTTCCCCTGCCCGGTCATAAATTTCCCGGGACAGACCGGGCAGTGTGGTGGTCATATCCACCAGGATGGTCCCCCGACCAGCCGCGGACAGAATGCCGTCAGGCCCCATATACACCTGGCGAACATCATCAGGAAATCCGACCATGGTGAAGATGACATCCGACATCTCTGCCAGTTTTCCGGGAGAATCTGTCCAGACTGCGCCTTTTTCCAGCAGGGGTACGGCCTTTTTCCGTGTCCGGGTGAAAACGGCTGTCCGGTATCCCCTGTCCATAATATGCTGGCACATCCACCGGCCCATCACACCGGTGCCAATCCACCCGATCCGCGTTTTTTCCGGGGCTGCCTGTATCATCATACTGTTCTCCTCTGCCTTGGTATATCCATAAAAGTAAGCATGTGTCAAAATCCATAGCATATCGGAAAGGGATTTTCCATACTTTTGCTTGCTTCAGGGAAAGGGTTCATATATTGTACAGGGAATATGGTATGTTTTTCTTATGATCCGATGTTATGCTGTATCGTCATGCCTGCCAGAGCCGGTATCTGTAACAGTCTGAAAATTTTGGATTCCAGCTTTCGCAGGACTCAGGGATCAGGGAGATGAATTCCTGATTTTTGCAGGGGAAGCGTAAGATGAGCCAAAAAACTCTCAAAATCAGAAGGGGGAACAGAGATGAGGGGAAAGATTCTGTCAGTGATTTGTCCGATGATGTTCCTGTTTTTTGCCGGATGTGTCTCAATGACTCAGACAGGCTTTGTGGCAGAAGGTTACCGCGATCCGCAGCAGGAACTTGTGGAGGCTGCTGCTGTTGCCGTAAAGGTGATGTGTGAAAATCCGGATAACCGTTCGCTGAATGTTCTGATTGACAATGCCAGCGGAGTTCTGATTTATCCCCGGATCATCCGGGCAGGCGTTCTGCTTGGCGGTGAGGGAGGCCGCGGCGTGCTTGTGGCAAAATCTGCGGATGGAAACTGGAGTGGTCCGGCCTTTTATGTGATGGGCGGCGGGAGCCTGGGCTTTCAGATCGGTATGCAGAGATCATCCGTGATTCTGGTTTTCATGAATGACAGGGTACTGAATTCTGCCATCCGCACCGGTGTGACAGTGGGAGCGGATGCTTCCGTGTCTGCCGGTTCTGCCGGAGCGGCTTTTTCCGCGTCCACGCAAACCGCATTCAAAGACATTTATTATTTTTCAAGTGTGGAAGGACTGTTTGCCGGGATTTCCCTGGAGGGACAGATTATCAATACCGATCATCCGGCCAACCGGAATTATTACGGGGAAAATGCCACGCCTGAAGGCATTCTTCTGGAAAACCGTTTCGACAATCCGGGGGCGGATGTTCTGAAAGATGCCTTAAACGGATTGCAGTAGTACATTACCACGTTGAATTTTATAGGATCAAAAACTGAATTTTTTCAAAAAATTCAGTTTTTTCATTACTGTTTCATCCTGTAAAAACCAACCTGGTCATGCAGCAGGACATTTTTGGCGGGAAACGGAATGAAACAGCACCCATTTGCTGCTTTTGGGCTCCCGGATTTTGATTTTTTGGAACCTGTTGGTGTTTTGTCAAAATTTTTTTGGTGCCTGTGGAAATTTTCAGAGATTTTGGATACCGGCATCCTCCCGGCTCTGCAATGACAATTTGTCAGAACCGAATGTCGGGAACTGCCCGGCTTCCGGACCGGGATCTGCTGAAAATGCTGCATGGCGGCTGCCCGGAAACAGATCCGGACACAGAGGAGGAAAATGAAGGTATCAGGCAAACTTTACACAGGAGTCATATTTCAGTATCTGCTTGCGGCATCCCTTGTGGCAATGTCTGTATTTATGATTGAAAATGCATGGGATGAAGACAGTGTCATTGTCAATCTCGCGGGAAGGCAGAGAATGCTTGTTCAGAAGATGACAAAGGAAATAGCCTTTTTTTCCCGTGGGGATGTTTCCGGGGATGTGCCGGCTGAAACAATGGAAGAGTTCAATGCCTCACTGACAGCCTTTGTCACAGGAGGAAAAATTCAGACCGATTCCCGGTCATCCGGATTTGCGCAGATCAGGGTCGCAGACACACCGGAAATTGCAGATCAGTTCCGCAAAATTGAATCCCTGTGGAAACCTTTCCGGGAAAAATGCCTGCTGTTCATCAAAGAAAAAAATCCCGATGATCTGAAATATATTCTGGAAAATGATCCCCTGCTGCTTGCAGAAACAGAAAAGGCAGTGTCCATGCTTGAGAAGGAGAGTATCAGGGAATTGATTTTTCTGAAAAATTCGCTTCAATGGGGCGGATTGTTTCTTACCGTGATTTTTCTGCTTATTCTCTATCTGGTCAGAAAAGATGTGCAGAGGATATTCTCCCTGCTGGAAAAACTGACGGAAGGACTGACCGAAGTGGCAGGCAAAACCCTTGAGGCAGCCAATACCATCTCGGCCTCAAGCATGCAACTGGCCGAAGGTTCCACAGAACAGGCCACCTCGCTGGAGGAAACATCCGCTTCTTTGGAACAGATGTCTTCCATGACACGGAAAAATGCGGACAATGCCATTGAGGCGGATAAGGTGATGAGAGAGGGAAATGAGGTGGTGCGCAGGGCCAATGTCTCCATGAAGGATCTGACCGCGTCCATGACAGAAATCTCCAAAGCCAGCGAGGACACCTCCCGGATTGTAAAAACCATTGATGAAATCGCGTTTCAGACCAATCTTCTGGCCTTGAATGCGGCAGTGGAAGCCGCGCGTGCCGGAGAGGCCGGAGCCGGTTTCGCTGTTGTGGCAGATGAAGTCAGAAATCTGGCCATGCGATCAGCCGAGGCAGCCAGGAGTACAGCAGATCTGATCCGGGAAACCGTGGAGAAGATCAATGCGGGGGCAGCACTTGCAAACAGAACCGGTGAGGCCTTCGGGGAGGTGACCCAAAGTGCGGAAAAGGTGGGCAGCCTGCTGGCAGAAATTGCTGCCGCATCCGACGAACAGGCTGAAGGCATTCGGCAACTGACCGGCGCAATGAATGAAATTGACCGGATTACAAAGCAGAATTCGGACAATGCCGAGGAATCGGCCTATGCCTCGGAGGAAATGAGCCGACAGGCCCGGCAGATGAAAGACTTTGTGGATGAACTGGTTTCGCTGGTGGGTATGCGGGGAAAAAAGGAGAGGAAAAAAAACACTTCTCCGCGGGAACCTCAGGAGGAAAAACTGCTGAAAGAAGATTTGCATCTCTCCAAATCAGCAGACGTCCATGTGCCAAAACCTGCGGACACAAAAGCCGGAAAAAGTGATGCAGAGAAACTGATTCCCCTTGACGAGGAGGATTTTAAGGATTTCTGATGAATCTGAAAAAAAAGAAAGAGCAGTTGACTGTCATTTATGGGAGATTTGAAACAGAATCAGGGGAATTCCGCAAACAGGCCGTGTGCAGGTCCGGATGCGCTTTCTGCTGCACGAATATGGGAAATATTGATGTGACCACCCTGGAAGGCATGATTATCCGGGACCACCTCAGCGGTTTTTCCTCCAAAAAGAAAAAAGAGATGCACAGCCGGCTGGTCCGGAACTGGGAGGAAAAAGAAAAGGGGCGCATTGCCCCATGCCCTTTTCTGAAAGCGGATCATACCTGTCTGATTTATGAAATCCGACCTTTTTCCTGCCGTCAGTTGTATTCTCTGGAAAAATGC
This sequence comes from uncultured Desulfobacterales bacterium, assembly GCA_964505535.1. Taxonomy (GTDB): domain Bacteria; phylum Desulfobacterota; class Desulfobacteria; order Desulfobacterales; family Desulfococcaceae; genus JAABRU01. Next base: position 16,435 of record CAZDIU010000089.1, read on the forward strand.
GGTCCGTTGGGAGCAACGGTTCACTGTCAGGCAAGAGAGATGGCAGAAAAGACGGTGAAAAGCCTGCAGCAGTTGGATGATAACGGCTATTCAGGGCATATCAGTTTTATTCTGCATCTTCTGGATAACAGGGAATTCAGGGAATTTTACCAAAGCGGAGAATTTGATCCGGCCCGGATCAGGGAGTTCGGCAAGTCCCGCAGGCTGCTGATCAACCGTATGGTGTCCGCGGAATCGTTGTCATCCGGACAGGTATGAAATATTTGATCGGGGCTGGCAATGGGAAGGGGTCGCTGTTTTTCAATGGGGCGGGCCGCTGGATGTTTTTCGGAAAAAGCCGAAACATCCGCAGCCACAGACTGACAGATCGGACAGTTAGGGATTTTCTAATAAATAATCTACCCACTGTAGGGGCGACCGGCCGCTCGCCCCTGCAAATTACCTGCAACAAACGGGTAGTTTAGTTCTTGGCAGTACTCTGTCCACTTTGATTGTGAGCGTTC
>CAZDIU010000090.1:0-16921 GCA_964505535.1 uncultured Desulfobacterales bacterium
GGTATTTATAATTTTGAATTGAAAACAAGAGGAAATGACTTTTGAAAGAGGTCTACTGTTTCAGTTCTTCGCGGATTGCCCCCGCAATGTTTCAGTGTCATTTCAGCCATGAATGAACGCCGTTCAGATCCATGCATTTTTGTGGCTGCGGAACGGATATCTTCAATATAATCAGAATTTAACAATTTGAAAGATTTCATTCTGAGATCCCTTTCTGTCTGTTTTTTGTTCAGCAGTTGACAGTTGCATGTACAATATTATATAATGATGTTTGAATCAAGTTGAAAATCAGCCAAATTTTAATTTATACAGTTTGGTATATTTATTTTAATATATAGCCTTGGGTTGCGGGGATTAAAACAAATGAAATATAAAAATATTATAACAGGTCAGAAAGTAAGTCATGCAAAATTTCAACGATCCAAAATGCTTCGCCGGGAAATGACAGCGGAAGAAAATCTGCTGTGGCAGAAACTGAGAGGCAGCCGCCTGAACGGATTTCATTTCCGCAGGCAGCAGATTATAGACGGATTCATTGCTGATTTCTATTGCCATGCCGCAGGGCTGGTGATTGAAGTGGACGGATATGTTCATCAGCAAAAAATTGAACGGGATCAGCAACGGGATCGGATTTTGATATTGAAAGGCTTGAAGATTCTGCATATTCCCAATGAGGAAATCAATAATGATATTGAGGGAGTTCTTGAAAGAATTACAGATAAATTAGCCTAACCCTGCCTCCTTTTCCTGAAGGGAATATGGAAAAGTGTTTTAGAATCTGTCTGGTATTACAGATGAGAAAATCGAAAAAAACTGTTTTTCTGGATCGGGACGGTGTAATCAACAAAGATTCGCCGGATTATATCAAAAACTGGAATGAATTTGAATTCATTCCCGGCAGCATCGAAGCCATCTGCCGACTGACTGCCGCAGGTTTTGCTGTGATTCTTATCACAAATCAGTCCGGCATTGGCCGGGGCATCATTGCTCCGGAGGATTTGGCAGATATGCACATCAGAATGCAGGAAAAAATTCGTCAGCATGACGGAAAAATCTGTGATATATTCTTCTGTCCCCATCGTCCGGATGAAAACTGCGACTGCCGGAAACCCAAACCCGGCCTCATCCGGCAGGCGCAGAATAAATACGGAATTGATTTGCTTTCCGCGTGGATGGTGGGCGACAGTGCCAAAGACATCGAATGCGCGGTCAATGCCGGATGCGGACATCATATCCTGGTGCAGACCGGCAACGGAATTTCAGCAGAGAAAATCCTTGCAGAAAAAGGCATAACACCTTCATACGTGGAAAAAAATCTGCTGAGCGCAGCAGAAAGGATTATCTTTTGGAAGCCATAAAAGAATATCATATGTCAAAAACAGGATACTGATATTACATCATCGTTCAGAGAAGGGAGTGGCCTTTCAAATGAAATCCACAGAGGAAATTCGCCAGCAGCTTTCGTCAGGTCGGGTTGAACTGACATACCATGCCTCAGTCCGTGTTGTGGAACGAAATATCAGTAAAAGAGAGATAGAGGAAGCCGGGAAATCGTGTGTGATGATTGAAGACTATCCGGATGACAAATATTCACCGAGTTGTCTGCTGCTCGGATATACCAAAGCAATGCGCCCCCTGCATATTCAGGTCTCACGAATGGAGTCTGATATAACCAGAATCATTACAATTTATGAGCCAGAGAAATCCGAATGGCATAATTTTACAGAACGGAGGTGAAAAATGTTTCAATGTCATGTCTGCGGAGGAAAAGAATCCCGTCAGGATACAGTAACCCATATTTTTTTCATCAATGATAAACCGGTGATTGTTGAAAATGTTCCCGGAACTGTATGCAAGCGTTGCGGTGAATCGGTATTTCAGATGGAAACTGTTGAGAAAATCAGGGAAATGATTCACGGAAAAGCCAAACCGGTAAAATCTGTTATGACAGATGTATTTGAATTTGCTTAAAATTTAAAATTAATATTTTTTCTGTCCCGTTTGCATTTTCATAAACTTTCTGAAAAAACCGAACAAAGGAGAATCCGAATGAATGTGAAATCCCCCAAATCCCAGTGTCTGCTCTGCAACTCGGAATTTACCGGAAAAGGCATGACAAAGCATCTGAAATCCTGCCTTCCCAAACATCTGGAAACAAAAGACAGCAAAAAGAAAGGCAAAGCCTTTTACCATATTGCTGTGTCTTTCCGCTATGCACCCTTTCTGTACTGGATGCACCTGAAAATCGCGGCTGACGCGAAACTGGGTGATCTGGATCGTTTTCTGCGGGATATCTGGCTTGAATGCTGCGGCCATATGAGCGCGTTCAGTCTGGATGGGGAAGAAGTGGAGATGGATGAAAAGGCGGGAGATATTTTTAAACCCGGAATGGAGCTGCTGCATGAGTATGATTTCGGCACCACCACAGAACTTATTGTGAAAGTGATTGACAGGCATGAAGGCCCCATGCCCAAAGGCAAAAAAATTGAGATTCTGGCCAGAAACGCAGAACCGGAAATCCCCTGCTCGGAATGCGGTGCAGTTCCCGCTGTGCAGGTCTGTACGGAATGTATTTGGGATGGCCGGGGCTGGCTGTGCAAGGCCTGTGCAAAAAAGCACAAATGCGATGAGGAAATGCTGCTGCCTGTGGTCAATTCCCCGCGTACCGGAGTCTGCGGCTATACCGGATAATATCAGCAGGCTGCATATGCTGTGTTTCCCGCAGAAAAAACACAGAGAAAAAACGCTGTGTCCTATGCGGGAAACTTCAACAAGGATTGAACACTCAGAAGCGGGTGACAGGGTATGACCAAAGTTGAAAAACTGTTCACAAAAGCTGAAAATAATCCTTCCGGACTGCTTTTCAGGGAATTTGAAACACTTCTTTCCCAAAGCGGATGGATATTTGATCATCAGAAAGGAAGTCACAGTATCTGGTGTTCACCCAAAGGCTGCCGTCTTCCGATTCAGCCGCGTCATGACGGAAAGGCAAAAGGGTATCAGGTTAAACAGTTTCTGGAACAATACAGGAAGGAAAATGAAAATGGACAGATTTGATAAATTCAGTATCAGGCTTTATAAAGATGAGGACGGCGACTGGCTGGCGCATTTTGTGGAACTGCCGAATATCTCCGCTTTTTCGGATACACCAGAACGCGCACTTATGCAGCTTGAAACCGCATGGGAAGGCGTTAAGGAAAGCTGTCAGCAGCATAATGAACAGATTCCCAAACCCTGCACAGAAAAACTGGATGTCAGAATTGATCAGAAACTGTACCATTGTCTTATGACAGAGGCGAAAAAAGCAGGAATAAGTCTGAACAGTCTGGTCACACAGAAACTGGCAGATTCTGTTTTGACTGCATAATCAGTGGACTGTCAAATAAATTCTTTCACATTTAACCGGAAAAATCGAAAAGTTCACGCGGAGAATGCAAAGATTTGTTTTCTCTGTGTCATCTGCGTTCAATAAAAACGGAGGCACCCATGCTTACAGCCAAACATAAAACCGGACTGGTTTTTTTTCCGGCCTTTGACTGGGCCATCAGCCCCAACCATCCGGAACGGGAAGAGCGTCTTCTCTACACCCAGGATCAGGTGATGGAGGAAGGGATTCTGGATATTGAGGGAATTACGGAACTGAAACCGGATCTGGTCAATATCCGGGATATACAGCGGGTCCATTTCTGTGTGCCGGATGAATGGGCTGTCACCACGGAATCCCATTTCATCAGCGCGGGCGGGGCCAAAACCATTGGCATGGCCGTCATGGATCGGAAAGTGGAGCGCGGATTCGCTTTGGTGCGTCCGCCCGGACATCATGCCATGCGGGTGGTTCACGGTTCACGGGGATTCTGCAATATCAATATCGAAGCCGTGATGATCGAAGTTCTCCGCGCCAAGTACAAGGTTCAGAAGGTGGCCATTGTGGATACAGACTGCCACCACGGGGATGGCACACAGGACATTTACTGGCATGATCCCCACACCCTGTTCATCTCCCTTCACCAGGATGGCCGCACCCTGTATCCGGGTTCGGGATTTCTCAATGAACTGGGAGGCCCCAATGCTGCCGGGCTGAACGTGAACATTCCCCTTCCGCCCAATACCTCTGATGACGGATTTCTCTATACAATGGAGCATATGGTCATGCCCATTCTGGAGGATTTCAAACCGGACATTATTGTCAATTCCGCGGGGCAGGACAATCATTACACTGATCCCATCACCAATATGAATTTTTCAGCCCAGGGCTATGCCCGTCTCACGGAAATGCTGCGACCTGACATTGCTGTGCTGGAGGGCGGATATTCCATTGAGGGAGCACTGCCCTATGTGAATGTGGGAATTATTCTGGCTATGGCCGGTCTGGATTACAGCCGTGTGCGGGAACCGGATTTTGAGCCGGAAAAGATCCGCCAGAAATATGATGTCACCACCTATATCAAACGGCTGCGGGACAAAGTCATGCCTGCCTGGGAACGCCGGGAGGAAACCCGTGCGGAAATGCAGGAAGGAAAAAAATTTGACGAACGCACCCGGAGCATTTTTTATGATACAGACAATATTCTGGAAAAGCAGAGAGAAACCCTCCGAATCTGCCAGGACTGCGGGGGGGCATGGTGCATTGACACTGCTTCCGACAAGGGCCAGCATATTCTGGCCGTTCATATTCCCTTCAAGGCCTGCAAAGCCTGCATTGAAAAAGGCCATGAATGGTTTGATCATGCGGATAAGCACACCTTTGACATGGCCTGTCTGCAGGATCGGACTGAAGACAAATTCACACGGCGCAAACTCAGATGAATCCTTCCCTTTTCCGGCTGTCGGCAAGACAGCGCTGTCTCCGCATCCGTGCAGAGGTCATCCGTGCCATCCGTGCGTATTTCACTGCCCATGATTTTCTGGAAGTGGAAACGCCCAGCCGCATTCCCTTTCCGGCTCCCGAAGCTCATATTGATCCGCTGGTGTCAGAAAACTGGTATCTGCACACATCCCCGGAACTGTGCATGAAGCGGATGCTCGCGGCCGGTTATCCCCGGATTTTTCAGATATGCCGATGCTTCCGCAGAGGAGAGCGGGGAGAACGGCATCTGAGTGAATTCACCCTGCTGGAATGGTATGCGGCAGAAACAGATTATGCAGACATGATGCTTTTTTGTGAAGATCTGATTTCCCATACGGCCCGGCAGGTGTGCGGAAGGAAAATACTGCATTTTCAGGGAGAAAATGTCAGTCTCACACCGCCCTGGGAACGGCTCAGCGTTTCTGACGCGTTTGAAAGATACGGTTCTCTTTCCGTAAATGATGCGCTGAACGCAGGCCGTTATGATGAAGTCATGGGAATTGAGATCGAACCCCGGCTGGGGCATGAAAAACCTGTTTTTCTCTATGATTATCCAGCAGAATGCGGCGCGCTGGCAAGGCTGAAACCGGGCAGTCCGCATCTTGCGGAACGCTTTGAACTCTATATCTGCGGCATGGAACTGTGCAACGCGTTCACAGAACTCACCGATCCGGCAGAACAGCGCGCAAGATTTGAAGCAGATAGGGCATTTCGGGCAAAATCCGGAAAAACCGTATGGCCCGTGCCGGAGAAATTTCTGGAGGATTTGCAGTACATGCCCCATGCCTCCGGCAATGCGCTGGGACTGGATCGGCTGGTCATGCTTTTTGCCAATGTCCAACAGATTGATGATGTGGTCGCGTTTGCACCCGAAGAATTGTAACTCGCCTTACGCAGAGTTTTCAAAATCAGAAAGTTGCTGTATCCACCGGTCATTCCGGCGAAAGCCGGAATCCAGTTATTTCATAATATCGCGGATACCGAGTTTCTTCGGTATGACGGAAGTGCGTAAGGTGGGATTGTAATACCAATTCGTCATTGAAAACATACTTATGAAAAAATCTGCTGTTCCCCTCTTGAGAGCAGATAAAGAGGTGTGTTTGGGAAGGGAAAACGACACACCCTCAAGAGGGGATTTTTTAAAATTGTATCAAATCAATGGCGAATTGGTATAAGTATTCCGGAGTGCCAAACTTTCAGTTTGGCACTCCATAAAAATACAGTCACTCAATATGTGTCCAGAGGAGTTCAGGTTCCATCTCTATGGCATCGTGCGGATGCTCTTTTTTCTTTTTTGTACAGACAAAACTTATCTCATAAAGGGTGGGAGATCCTGTTTTCAAAGAGAATTTTATGGGATTTTTGACCCTGTCCAACTCTGCACCGCATTTGTCACAGTGCCGGGTGGAAGAAAGCAGATAATTCATTGCCATCAGAAAAAATACAGACGGCAGGAACAAAAGTGTGCATACAAAAACCGTCTTGAATTTAATGCTGAACACAGTGCCGAATGTCAGTACGTGTATAACAAACATGAGGGTTGAGAGGATAAGGGGAACAGCAAACACTGCGGCCCAGTATATCCCCACAATCTTGAAAAAAAGGGCAAGTTTTATTTTCGGCAAAATTGGCTCCTTCCACTGAAAAACCCTGACCGGATTCTGTCTTTTCTTTTGTGTCAACAGACCGGAATTTATCTTTTTTTGTAATACCGGCAACTTTTTCGTTTCTTCCGGCAATTTGATTTCCTGTCATGTTTACCCCAGGGAAACACAATCCCGGATGACTGTCACCGTGCGTTCCACTGCCCCTCTGTTTTCGCGGAACACACGCTGCCCCTGTTTTCCGGCTTCACGGGATTTGTTTTCATTGCCCAGAAAGTCAAGGGCAGCTTTGGAAAAAGATGCCTCATCCCCCACCTGCACAGCAGCCCCGGCTTCCATGAGCATTTGTGAAATTTCGGCAAAATCGCTCATGTGCGGGCCAAACAGCACCGGTCTGGCCAGCGCAGCAGGTTCCAGAGGATTGTGACCGCCCAAAGGAACAAGACTGCCGCCCACAAAGGCAATATCTGAAAGTCCGTACAAATCTTTGAGCACACCGATGCGATCCACCACTGTCACCTCACAGGAAAGAGAGGGATTTTCTTCCACTTCTGCCATTTTCCGCGCACCATGTCCCTGATCTCTGAAAATCCGGCAAACAGTCTCAGCCCGATCCGGATTTCGGGGGGCAATGATCAGACCCATATCCGGAAAGTGGCGTTTCAGGACAGCATACACATTTGAAACAATGTGTTCCTCTCCCTCATGCGTGCTTCCCGCAATCAGAATTTTCCGGCCCGAAACAATGCCCAGCTTTTCCCTCATCTGCCGGAGAGACTCCGGATCCGGGGCAGTAACAGGCTGATCAAATTTCATATTGCCGGTAAGGACAATCCGATCCGGACGGACGCCAATCTCCTGGAATCTCTGTGCATCGGCACGGGACTGAGTGCATATTTTTTCAAAGGACGCAAACACAGGCTTTGTGAAAAAGGAAAATTTCCGGTATGCTGCAAAGGATTTCGCCGACAGTCTTGTATTTACCAGAAAAACCGGAATCTGCCGCAGCCTCATCTCTGCAAGAAAATTCGGCCAGATGTCGGTTTCCACAATCACCGCAAGATCCGGATCAATGCGTGAAACAATGTGCTTTACAGAAAAAATCAGATCATAGGGAAAATGGAAAACAGATGAAACATGCGCTTTGATCACACGGGCGGCAGTTTCAAATCCGGTTTGAGTGGAAGCGGAAAAAACAATCTCTGTCCGGGGAAAATGCGCTGTCCATGCCTTTACCAGCGGCACAGCAGACATCACCTCTCCCACGGAAAGCGCATGAATCCATACCCGTCTGCTTTCCAGACTGCCTGCTGTCCGGCTTCGGACCGGAAGCGGTGTCAGTCCCAGACGGTGCAAAACAGTCTTTCTCCGTTTGGGAGACAGCAAAACCACGGGAATGAGCAGCGGAACCCCTGTTATCATTGCCCACCACAGGAGAATATTGTACACAGACATCATGATTTCATTCTTTCAGCATATCGGCAAAATTTCACGAAAAAGTCATGTCCGGCAGACCAGTTCTTGTCACAATCTTATGTTACCCGCTTATCCTGCACAGACTTTTCAGAAATCAGAAAATAATTCTCCCCTGATTTCGGCGAAAGCCGGAATCCAGTGATTTCAGGATATTCCGGATACAGACTTTCATCGCGGTGACAGAAGTGCCTAAGGCTTGGCAATCATAAATTATCCTCTGAAAAAGTCAAACGAAAAAAGCCTGCCTCCCAAAGGGAAAACAGGCTTTCGTTTTTTCAACAGATTTGGGCTGGTGCTAAGGGATTTGGAAATCGCTGATGTGCCGGTTTTGCGTTCTGAGGTTTCAGTGTCTGTTTCCTGACACCTGAAACCTGACACCCGGCAACAGAACAATCCGGTATTTTAACCCAAGTTGCTACCTATAAATTTATAAATATCATATAAACAGGATGTTATAAAAAATCATGATATTTTTGCAAGAAATCCGATGTTTGATATTATTGAGTTTTTTCATAGGTGGCAACTTGGGTTATTTTAAGAACTTCCTCTTCCCCAAAAAGAGAGATATTCATCAGCAGGTTTTAAACCTCTGATGGAAAACAGGCTGCCGCAGAAGAGGGAACCCCGGTGTTATGGACACAGCGCATATTTCCCTGTTTTGAGACCGCTGATAATGAAATGTTCATAAATGGTGGCAATTTCATCCACGCTCAGCCTTCCTTTGGGCTTGTACCATGCCGCCCCTGCTGTGCACAGGGTCAGAATGGCATAGGAAAGAATTTTCACATCTCCGGGTGAAAACACGCCTTCCCGGATGCCGTTTTGAATGATATTCTGAAAAATATGCTCATATTCATCCCTTTCCTGCACAATTACCTGGAGATGCTCCGGTGTCAGGCCCCGCATTTCACTGTTGGCAATGAAATTTTCCTTTTGCCGTTCCAGATGGAAGCGGACATGCGTATGCACTGCCATCCGCATCTTTGCTTCCGTATCCCTGCCTTTCGCGATGCCGGTTTTCAGACAGTCTGTGAGATCTTCCATGGTTGTTTTCTGGATACTGAACAGCAGTTCCTCCTTGCTGGCATAGTGATAATAGATGCTGGCCTTCTGAATGCCGCTTCCACGGGCAATATCGCTGATGCTGGTGGCAAAATATCCTTTTTGAAAAAACAGATCAATGGCAACGGATTTGATGGTCTCTTTCATATTCCCCCCAGTCATAACATTCTCCTTTGTACAGATTTCCGCTTCCGGAACAGCAGGATGACCGGGAAAATTTTCTACCGACCGGTCGTTAGTCAGCAGTTTATTTCATGTATCACGCTGTTTGTCAAGTTGAAAAAAACAGGAAGAACGGAAGCATTCGGAAGTTTGGGAGTCTGAAAGGGTTGTGGTATGAGTCTCAAAATTTGAGGTTGGCACTCCTGCATCTCTGCAACAATGGGGAGGAACAAAAAAAGGAACGGTGCAGACCGCTCCCTTTTTTATAAGTACTTGGGGTCTGTATGAAAATAACCTGTTACAAACCCTGAGGGTTTTGAAAACCCTCAGGGTTTCCGGACAGTAAAACTGTACAGGTTATTTTTTTACAAACCCTTAGGGAAATGGAACTTCTTAACGTGCCGAAGTGTCCAGTGTTCAGGTGTCAGGAAACAGACACTGAAACCCCGAAACCGGTACATCAGCAATTTCCGCATCCCTCAGTAATCCCTCAGCAAATAAACATCCGGAAGAGGCATCAGAAGTTCCAGATCAGCTCTGAAGCCAGACGCATGGCAGTATCACTGCTCTCTATCCCGCCGGACAGGGCAGTGGTTACATCCTCAACACCGCTGCCGGGGAAGAAAAAGGAAAGCTGACCTTTGACAAACATGTTTTTGCTCAGGGCCAGGGTGATTTCATTGTCCCATTCGGTTCCCACATAACCGGCTTCCACCAGGCTGTATTTCCCTTTTTTCAGTGTACCGCTGGCTTCATCAAAAACAACCGGATTGACCATGTCAGCCACATAAAAATCCTCATTCCACCAGAACGCGTTGACATTGGTGCGGTAGATCAGGAAGATTTTGGGACGAACGGTGATGCCCGCGCTGATCATGGTCAGACCGGGGTTGTCACCGCGGCCGCTGCCGATGCCTGCAAAGTTCTGCACACCGCCGGTAAATACAGGGGTGCCGTTTCCGTAAAGTTCCGGAACATATCCGTAGATGGCTGTTCCCAGAACCATGCTGTTGTCACCGATGATGGTGTTCTCACCGCCCCACATGGAGGAAAAGCGCTGCGCGTTGGTGATGCCGGTGAAACCGCTGAGTTTGTCATCTCTGGGATCATCATCACCGGAAGTGTACATGAATCCGATGTGGGGCTTGAAACTGAGCCAGCCAACGGTGTCCTTGAGTTCAAAGGCCACATCCGCAGCCAGAGCAAACGCGGAGATGTCAAAATCATCATAGGCAATGGTATCCACACCGTTGAACACCCCTTTGAGTCCGGTATCATCTGCGGAACCGAATTTGTAGGCTCCCTCAAACATCACTTCAACCAGATTGCCGAACTTTCCGAGGTAGTATGCGCCAATGGTATATGCGTCCGTATCCGGTGAAGAGGCTTTTGCGCCTGCAATGCCGTTGTTGCCATAGATACCCGCATAATCCTGCAGTCCTGCCTGTGCTGCCAGATAACCGGTAAAGTCATTGGTCTGAACCTGACGGATCCGATCCCAGCCCGCGAAAAATCTTACCTTGTCTTTTTCACGGAAATAATAATCCACATATCCCGCAATCAGATCCCGGTCTGCATCTGTGGCATTGTCCAAGTCCGCACTGCTGTTCTGGAAGTCATTTTCCTTGAGTTTCTGCCAGGCTATGGAGAAATCAATGGAATCATAATCACCCTTGACCCAGAAGCCTGCATTGTCATCTCCGTACACCATGGAAGCCGCCTCAATCACATCCAGTCCCCAGGTGTCCCAGCCCGCGTGCAGCCTCAGTCCCTGAACAAGTTCAATGCTGGCGTTGAGCCGTTCCAGACCAAAATCGCTTCCGGCATCTCCGCGGCCGCCGCGGTTGTCAACCGTGTCTGTGTCAATGGGCCGATCAAATTCCAGAGCAGCGTAAAAACTCCATTTTTTGTCCTTGGGCATGGCATTGAAATACATCTTGGTTTCATTGCGGATATAGCCGTCATCCACTGACCCGGCTTCATTGGAATGGACTCTCAGAAAGGTATTGGCAAGATAATAGGGTTTGAAGGCATCAGCTTTGGCTTTCAGCACGGTCAGATAGGTCTGACCGCCCGTGAGATCCGATGCTGTGGCATTGGGGTCTTTGTTCACACTCTTGGCAAGAGTGGCGGCCAGGGAATCTGAAACCTGAATCAGATTGGCGCCTCCCAGGCTTGCATTGGGGGAGGTGACCGCAGCACCGATCACAGCAGCTTTGGCCGCGTCAGAAGCCGCATTCGCGGCTGAATTGGCTGCTGAGGTTTTGGCCGCAGCAACAGCGGCATCCGTTGCGTTTGCCTTGATCTGTGCCTGCACAGCGGGATTGGTTACATCCAGTCCGGCCAGGGCAGCCTGCTGATAAGCCATTTTTACAGCACCTGCCGCTGTGGTGGCCGCGGACGCAGCAGCCGCTCCTGCGGCAGCATTGCCTGATGCAGTGGCAATGGCTTTCTGCTGGGCATCAGAAAAACCGGCTGCCACAGTGCCTGCAGCAGTATTGGCTGCTGTCAAAGCCGCACCGGTGACACTGGCAACATCCAGAGCCGGGCCTGCTGTAAAAGCGGCATTCACAGCCGCAGCCGCAGCCGCATCTGCCACTGATGTGGACACGGGCACGGCAATGCCGTTGACCGCACTGCTGACATTGCTGTCAATCAGTTTCATGCTGTCTGCCAGTTTGCTGACATTGGCATTGAGGGTGGGATTGATCCGGGTGGCCTCATTGGCAGTAAAAAAGGAATTGGCATAATCTCCATACGCGGAAATCACAGCATCTGCGCCTCTGCCATTGCTGATGGCATCATTGAGGGTCAGGGAATTCTGATAAATGCCCTGGATGGAATTGGCGGCATTGAGCATTCCGCCTGCAAAATCCTTGACCGGCACAGTGTAAAAATAGCCCGGCAGATCCTTGTGCATTCCAAAATCCCAGTTGGATTCCTGGGTGGGCACAAAACGGACAGTGGCGCCGAAACTCATGAGCAGATCCTGACTGGTTTCTATGCCAATGCTTCCCGGCCCCAGAATCTTTTCCGGGTTGAGTTCATTGGGCCCTGTCAGAACCTCTTTGGTAATATCAACGATTCTGTCCTCTTTCTGTTTTTCATCCTGTCCCCATGCCAATCCTGCCATGAACACGCAGATCAGCAGCACCGCAGTCAGCACACCTGATTTTTTCATCTTCATCTGTTCGTCTCCTGATAATTTAAAATAATAATCAAAACCTGTTCCCGAAAAATGAAAAAACGCTTTGACCGCCTCCGGCCTCACCCCCTTCTGTTTTTCTGAAAATTCCGCAAGCGGAAATTTTTTTTATTTTCCTGTAAAAAAACTGAGGAATATTCAGAGATAAAGATAATAGAACGAACGTTCGCTTTTTATCATATGCGCGCAGGTTTTGCAAGAAATTTCACAAAGCAAATTCAGGATTGTCTTTACCCTTTTTCCGAATCCGGAAATCTCTTTGAAGAATGGGCAAAAACCGCTTTCACCTGCTCGATCAGTTCCTTTTTCATAAAGGGTTTTGCCAGAAAACCTGCAAAACCGGCAGCCACGGCTTTGTCTCTTTCCACGGAAGAAGCAAAACCGCTTACGGCAATTACGGGAATCTGTTTCAGTTTTTCATCCTTTTTCAACTGTCGGAGCGTCTCATATCCGTCCATGACCGGCATGCCGATGTCCATGAAAATGGCATCAGGCTTCTGCTGTCTTGCCAAATTTACAGCCTCTTCACCGTTTTCAGCTTCGATGACATGTATAATATATTGATTTAAATAATTTTTAATCAGAATCCGGTTGAATTCAATATCGTCTGCCACCAGAATGATTTTGTTTTCAAGGGAAATTTCTTCCTTTTCATCCTGGTGTCCGGAGTCATCTCCGGCTTTTGCATCCGGCAGATCGCGAAAAGTGATGATGAACGTGCTTCCCCTGCCCGGAGTGCTTGTCAGGGAAACAGTTCCGTTCATCATTTCAGTCATGCGCTTTGCTATGGTCAGCCCAAGACCCGCACCGCCGAATTTTCTCGTGATTCCACCATCCTGCTGCTGAAATGCCTCAAATATTCTCTCATGGGATTCAGGGGAAATGCCGATGCCGCTGTCTTCCACACGGATGATCAGATCGGATTTTTGTGCATCACGTTCTGAGGGGATGATATCCGCAGAAACCCGGATATATCCTTTTTCCGTGAATTTCACCGCATTTCCCACAATGTTGAAAAGGCACTGCCGCAGACGAATCTCATCAAGGAGAATGTTTTCTGCAATTTTTCCGGAGACAGAAAATGTCATATCCAGTTCTTTCTCAGCAGCTCTGGGCGCAAAAATCTGTTCAATCTGTCTGAAAACATTGCTGAGATTTGTCGATCCGCCGCGAATGTCCATCTTTCCGGCCTCAATTCTGGCCAGATCAAGAATATCATTCATGATCGTCAGGAGACTGGTGCCGGCGGACATGATGATTTTAATGAGTTGTCTCTGTTTTTCATCCGGGGTCATTTCATCCAGAAGGGCTGAGAACCCGATAATGGCATTCAGGGGGGTCCGGATTTCATGACTCATATTGGAAAGAAACTCTGTGCGGGCTTTGTTTGCCAGTTCGGCTTTTTCTTTTGCCTCTGCAAGTTCCTTTGTCCTGAGACTGACAAGTCTTTCCAGTTCCTCATTTGATCTTTTCAGCACTTCCTCGGCCTTCTTCAGCGTCAGATGGGTGCGCACACGGGCCAGAACCTCTTCTTTCTGAAAAGGTTTGGTAATATAATCAATCCCTCCGGCTTCAAACCCCTTTATCTTGTCCTCAACCGCATCCAGCGCGCTGATGAAGATCACCGGAATATCCTGAAGCCTTTCATCTGCCCTGATCCTGCGGCAGACTTCATATCCGTCAGGTTCCGGCATCCGAATATCCAGCAGAATCAGATCCGGCAGGATGGATTTCATTGCATTGAGCGCAGCAGTCCCGCTGAGCGCGGGTCTGACACTGTAACTGTTTTCTTTCAGAAGTTTTTCCAGAACATGCAGGTTCTGCGGATTGTCATCCACAATCACAATGATTTCCTGAATGTCATTTATTGTGCCGGAAGCGTTTTGTTTCATTATCAATGATTCCCTGCTGCAAATGTCATGTTGATGTTTTTGAATCAGCCGGAAAAACAGCATGTGCTGTCAGATTCAGTTTTGCATTTCGGGGAGATTTGCACAGTTGTTTATGCAAACTCCAACAAACAACAGCATCTTAACCTTTGTGCACAGTGCGCGTCTCCGTTCCTTTGCAGTGAATTGAATCCGGAGGAAAGAAGCATCTGAACTGCTTTTCAGATTTCGTGTTCCGGCTGCCGGGCCACAAGGTCAGCGATTTTCTCATATTCATAATTGTCGGCCAGTGCGGAAAGCCCGTCTGCCAGCCGGGAGTCTGACTGGCGGATATTCTCTATAACCTGACGGATCATTTCTGAATTCAGTTCCGCAGCAGCTTTTATCAGTTTTGTGCAGACATCGGCAGACAGGGTTCTGAAAGAATTCGGATTTATTTTTTCTGCGAATTTTTCTGCTCCGGCTGTTCCAGGCTCCTCATACACATACCGGACACCAAGATATTTGCCCATTGTCTCAAACAGATGCTGTCCGCTGACAGGTTTGGGCAGAAAATCATCACAGCCTGCTGCCTTGACCATGCTCCGATCTTCCTCAAAAATGCTTGCACTCAGCGCTATAATGGGCGTTCTGGCGGTTTCCAGTTCCCGGATTTTCCGTGTGGCCTCGCATCCGTCCATTACCGGCATACGGATATCCATCCAAATCAGATGCGGCTGCCATGTCTTCCATATTTCAACAGCCTCTTTTCCGTCATCTGCCTCCTGTATTGCAAATCCTGTCTGCCTGAGCCGTTTGACAAGGATATAGCGGTTGTCCGGATTGTCATCCACAATCAAAATCCGGTATGCAGGCTGATCCGGTGCCAGGGATTTTACCTGCGGTACTGCCGGTTCCTGTTCTGGAATCTCCCGGCTTATGCCGGCGCGGATATGAAAGCAAAACACAGAACCTTTTCCCGGAATGCTCCTTACGGCAATATTCCCGCCCATCATCTGCACATATCTCCGGCTTAAGGCCAGCCCCAGCCCTGTGCCCTCCTGATCTGCTTTCCGGTTTTTCGCCTGCATGAAAGGGGCAAAGAGATTTTCCATATCTTCGGGATCAATGCCGGGACCGCTGTCCTCAATTTCAAAATCCAGAACAGGCTCTCCTGCATACCGGTTTTCCTGCTGAGGTTCACAGCCCATTGTCACCCGCAGGGTTACGGTTCCCTGTTCTGTAAATTTGACAGCATTGCCCAGGAGATTGATCAGCACCTGACGCAGCCTGATTTTGTCTGTCATCACATACCGGGGAAGCTCCGGATCCGGGGCAAAGACCATACGCAGATTCTTTTCCCGAACCCGGACCCGGAACATATCCTCCATATCCTTCAGCAGCCGGTGCATATCGGTTTCCTGTTGGACAATATCCTGCTTTCCGGACTCAATTCTGGCCAGATCCAGAACATCGTTGATCAGTGCCAGAAGATGCTCCCCGCTGCGGTTTACGGTTTCCAGTTCTTTGCGGTTTTCAGCCGAAAGTTCTCTGCTGTGCATCATCATCCGGACAATGCCGAGGATAATGTTCAGCGGTGTGCGGAGTTCATGGCTCATGGCGGCCAGGAATCTGCTCTTGGCTGCATTTGCTGTTTCTGCCGCTTCCTTGGCCTCCCTGAGCCGGGAGGCGTCTTTTGCTATCTGATCCAGCATATTGTTGATGTTGCAGGCCAGATTTCCGAATTCATCTTTGGACGGAACCGTGATCCGGGTGCCCGAAGTATCCGGATTTCCGATCTGATTCACTTCGCCATTCAGGCGTTCCAGGGGGAAAAGAACAAGGCGGTGAAGAGAAAAAAGAATAATGAGAATAAAAGCAAGTCCGATGAGAGCCAAAGTGAGAATATACAGAAAAACTGTTCTTCTGCCCAGTTGATACATATCTCTGACATTTTCGACTTTGAGCACATAGGCCGGTTCTCCCCTGAGATCATTTTTGAGGGCATAAGCGGATACGCGTTCCGGGTTCAGGGGAATTACCGGCAGATGATTTCCCTGCAGGATCAAAGTGTATGCCTTCTCAGCATCCGGGGGCAGATGGGGGCTGTCACAGGCCAGCACTTCTGTTTTAAGATGGTTGCGGAAACTGATGCGCCGGATTTCCCGTGAATCCAGAAACCGGCCAATGATCAGAGAACCCTGAACCGGCCCTTTTGCATCGTTTTGCAGAACCGGTTTTGAAGCTGCCAGAATGGGAAACTGACGCCCCTTCACAATGCCTGCCGTGGCACTTCTTTCATCAGCATGGGTGCGCAGAGAGGGAACGGACAGCAGTTGTTTCAGCAGGTCTTCTGTGTCATTGAGTTCCTTCCGGGTTTCCCAGTCGATAAATTTGGCATGAATCACCTTGCCGGAAAGACTGACAAAAATCATAAAATTCAGTTTCAGGGCAGATACGGATTCATCCGAAAGATTGGCCTCAATATATTCTCTGCCCGGATGCTGCACAAAATCATAGGTTTCATTCCAGTAAGCCCAGTCTGTCACGGTGGAATTGAGAACTTCCAGAATGCTGCTGATTTCAGCTTCGGCACGGCGGATACTGATCTGCATGTTCTCTTTTTCAATATGACGGAAACTCTGGGTGTGTCCCACCTTTTACACAATACATTGACTTGACTATTGACGAAAAGTGA
>CAZDIU010000091.1:0-16877 GCA_964505535.1 uncultured Desulfobacterales bacterium
GGCGGAGGCGGGCCGACCCGCGGTTCATTCATTCGGATGACACGCGGGCGCTGCAGTGAATGGTGATAGGCATCCCAGGGAGACAGGACCGGCTCCTCAGTGATATGCGCCTCCCCCCGAAAGCCGTCAATGACAAGGAAACCGGATTCCTGAAAAACCACCAGGCGGCAACTGCTGACGCTGGCAAAATACTTCCACTGTATGGCGATGCGGCGCGCGATTGCGGGGATGTCCTCAAGCCCCTGAATGTCATCAAGAAGCTTGAAGAGCGCCTCATATCTTACCAGTTGCTGGGCCGCGAGTTCGTTCCATGTGGATTCAGTGTTCATGGCAAACAGAGATTACAGAATCGCCCGGTAATCCGGAGCCAGGTCCAATCGCAATGTGCTTGTGTAAACATTGAACATGGTGGCCAGATCAATTACCGCGATGATTTCGCAGATTTCTTCCTTACTGAAACCCTCGTCCATCAGTTCTTCAAAATCCTCATCCTCAATCAGATTCGCATTTTCGGCAACCTTTGACGCGAATCTGATGACACTTCGGCAGTAGGCAGGCATCCGGAAATCGGGGTCGGATTTGATGGCAGACTGCAGGTCTTCGAACAGAAGCGCCTTGTCCAGATTCAGCACGCACTGGGCATGACAGGCACAGCAATAACGTGCGCCATTTTTTGCGGAAACCGCGAAGACAATCATCTCTTTCAGTGGCAGGGGAAGGCTGCCGCTGAAGAGGGTGCCTTTGGCCCGTTCCCAGTAGGCATGCGCCAGCGCGTCGCTGTGCCCCAGGCTTTTCAGCCATACAGGCACTGAAGTTGCCCCGGTGGTGCGCATATAGTCATCATACACCGCCTGTGTGTCAGGGGAAGCATTCTCGTATTCGGTCAGGATGTAGCGCTGCATCGGTGCATTCCTCCTTTTTGACAATGCCGGACAAATTGATTGGTAAATTTTTCCCTCGATCCAATTTCAAAACTGCCCAAATCTGTCATACCGATTCTCCATTGATTTGATGCAATGCTTTCTGCACAGCCGAAAGTTTTCGGATGTTGAAAAACCGGATTTTTTTGAAAAATCCGGTTTTTCTGAGGAACCCGCAGAAGGTATTGGACAACTTCAGCAGCCATTTGGTATCACAGCGGCGAAACCCGGTTTCCGGAAAGGGGCGTGAATTCCGGATTCCGGCCTTCGCCGGAATGACAAACGCAGAGCTTTGAAACTGCCTCCCTCCAAAACAATTCGCTGCGGAGGTGCTCAGGCAGGCAATGATTGGAATTTTCCCAATCTGAAAAGTCCCGGCTTTCTGATGCTCTCTTTTATACTGTGAATGTCTTTATAACGAATGATGATTGTGCAAGTCAAGAGAAAATCAGTCAGTGTATGATGAAATGTGATACAGAATAATAAGCACCCATTCATTAATTCTTTCCCGTATGTTTCAGGGGGGGAATCCCTGCAGTTGCCCTGAAAGAAGATGTCAATGAAATCATATCAACTTTTCATTGAGTTGCAATACCGCCGTTTTTTTCAGCACCGGGTGAACCACAGGTTTCTTTGTCTCAGGGAGGGGTGTCAGTTCGGCGGCATTGGGGAAAAAATGCCTGAACTGCATAAAATCAATGGCGATTTGGTATTATACCGATTCCCCATTGAAAAGATACCTGCAGACAGGCAAAAAGAAGTTTTCGTATATTAAAGGTTCTTCAGGGATTTTTGTGGAAAATTTTTTTGGATGCCTGCTTTCGCAGGCATGATGTCATTCCGGCGAAAGCCGAAATCCGGTGTTTCCGCAAAACAGATTGAAGAACCGTATTAAAAAAAAACCGGATTTTTTTGAAAAATCCGGTTTTTCCGAAAAACCTGTGTTTCAGATCAATGGCGAATCGGTATTATTTGCTGCCCGGAAAATGACAGAACCGGAATTCCAAACAGAAAGGGTTCGGCGATCTCAGTCAAGCCGCTTGGAAAGCCTGCGGTTTTTGCAAAATGATCTGCTGATCTGTCAGTCTGGATATTTGATTTACAGCAGCCTGATTTTTCCGAAAAATCAGGCTGCTGTGCACCGTTCAGCTCACAAAATCAAAGCTGGCAGAGCAGTGCGCCAGAAAAAGGATTTGCCCATCAGTATCTCTCAAACTCTCTGTCCTCAATGTCTTCCTTTTTCGATATGGAAATCTGTTTCATCCTTTTGTTCTCACGCTCTTTTCCCATGTCTGCCGGTTTGCGGCGGAGTCGGGCGGGAGGTTCGTTTCTTCTTTCGGCAGTGCTGTTCACGCCCAGCGCATCTATTGTGTTTCGCAGCAGTTCTGCCTGACCGGAAAGTTCTTCGGATGTGGAAGCCATTTCCTCTGCTGCGGTGGCATTCTGCTGTCCCACCAGATCCACCTGCTGCACAGCCTTGCTGATCTGTTCCGCTCCTGTATTCTGTTCACTGCCTGCCATGCTGATTTCCTGAACCAGTTCAGCGGTTTTCTGAATATCCGGCACAAGACGGCTGAGCATACTGCCCGCGTTTTCTGCAACCTCGACGCTGGAAACCGAAAGTCCCCGTATTTCCTTTGCTGCCTTCTGACTGCGTTCCGCAAGTTTGCGAACCTCGGATGCCACAACCGCAAATCCTTTTCCGTGTTCCCCGGCCCGCGCAGCCTCAATGGCCGCATTCAGGGCCAGCATGTCTGTCTGCCGGGCAATTTCCTCTATGACAATGATGGCTTCTGTGATTTTTTTCATGGCTGCAACCGTGTCTGCCACGGATTTTCCGCCTTCTTTGGCATCCTCTGCGGATTTGAGAGCGATTTTTTCCGTTTCTGCGGCATTGTCACTGTTTTGGCGGATATTTGCTGCCATTTCCTCCACAGAGGACGAAATCTGCTCAACAGCGGAACTCTGCTCCCCCGCGCCATTGGCAAGCTGAACTGCGGCAGCAGAGACCTGCTGACAGCCAGCGACAACAGAATCTGCTGCGGAATTGATTTCTGAAACAATCAGACGCAGTTTTCTGTTCATGATGACGATGATCGCCAGCACAATGAAAACAGCCAGGACATTGCCGGCCACTGTCATGGTGCGGGAAAAAATGTATGTCCTGTCACTTTCTTTGCTGGCCTGTTTTCCGCCTTCCAGATTCAGATCCACAATTTCAAGCAGGATATCTGAAGATGTGTCGTATTTCATCTGCGATTCACCCCGAATCAGATCCTTTGCCTCTTCATTTTTGTTTTCCCGCGAAAGGGTCAGCAGTTTCTGATGTTCAGACAGATAGGCATTCCAGTCTGAGATGAAACTGTCATACAGGCGTTTTTCCTTTTCCGAATTGATAAGCGGTACATACATGTCCATATTTTTTTTGATTTTCTGAAGATGATCCTCCATATCTTTTTCGTATTTTTTTCGGTTTTCGTCAGAATTTGCCAGAATATGCTGCAGTTCGGCAATGCGGAAATCTCCTGTGGCCGTGTTCAAATCCGAGGTGTAAAAAACGGCTGGCATCCATACTTCTTCTATGACATTGGACATGTCATTCACCTTTGCCATCTGAATGCCTGAAAAAACACCCATCAGGATCATCACAGCGATAATCCCAATATATCCCAAAACAAGAAGTGCTCTGAGTCTCATACCTCTGAATGACATTGTTCCTCCTTTCATAATGGATTAAAATTCAGATAGTGGGTCAAATCGGTTGATGATGCAGAAAAAAACACTCCCCTCCCCTCCCGCCGGGGGATGGGATTTCAGATCAACGGATTTGGCCCACCACCAGTTCATCGGCATTGGGGAAAAAATGACTGAACTGCATAAAGTCAACAGCGATTCGGTATTATACCGATTCTCCATTGATTTAATGGAATGCTTTGTTCACATCCGGAAATTTTCCGGTATTCAAAAAACCGGATTTTTTCGGAAAAATCCGGTTTTTCTGAGAAATATGCAGAAAATATTATATAACTTCAACAGCGATTCGGTATTATACGGGTTTCCCATTGAAAATATACTTACAGCCATGCAAAATGGAGTTTTCATGTGTTGAAAAAACCGGATTTTTCCGAAAAATCCGGTTTTTCTGAAAAACTTTTGCCTGAAAAACTTATGTTTCAGATCAATGGCGAATTGGTATCAGAGCTTAATCCGGCATGGTGATTTTGATGATATAAAAAAACAGACGGCTGTGCACTGCCCGGAAATTTATTTGGAGTGTGTCAGCGGTCGGGGATATACCCAAAGTATTATCCCCTTCCTGCTGCTTTCCCCAAATCATCATATTTTCCAATATGCGTTGGACATAAAAGAACAGTATGCAGAATCAGGGTGCCTGGATCCCGCTTTGTAAAATGGGACAGGGGGATTTGTTATGCAGCTTTCTTACTGTCTCACCTTGCGCACCGTTGTCATACCCGCGAAAGCCGGTATCCAGAACAGTTTGAAATTACTGGATTTCGGCTTGCGCCGGAATGACTGCGAAAAAACGTAACTTCCTGATTTTTGCAAAGGGTGCGTAAGGTGAGTTACTATCCAATCTGATTCATCTTTGCGAAAAGGAAAATTCGGATTTTAAGCTGAAGCATGTTCAGTGTTTCATGTGCCTGCTCTCGGAACACCGGGCATCTCTCAGCTTTCTTACAGAATCTGGCTCAGAAACAGCCGGGTGCGGTCATGGGACGGGGCGGTGAAGAAATGCTCCGGGGTTCCCTCCTCCACAATCGCACCGTGATCCATGAAAATCACCCGATCAGCCACTTCTTTGGCAAATCCCATTTCATGGGTCACAACCACCATGGTCATGCCTTCCTTTGCCAGAGTTTTCATGACATCCAGCACTTCGCCGATCATTTCCGGGTCCAGCGCGGAGGTGGGTTCATCAAAGAGCATGATCTTGGGATCCATTGCCAGGGCACGGGCAATGGCCACCCGCTGCTGCTGTCCGCCGGACAGCTGATCCGGATACACACCGGCCTTGTCCCGAATGCCCACCTTTTCCAGCAGTTTCATGGCTTTTTCCGCTGCTTCCTCTTTGGATCGCTTCCGCACCACCCGCTGGGCCAGCGTCACATTGTCCTGAACGGTTTTATGGGGAAAAAGATTAAAGGACTGGAAAACCATGCCCACTTCGGTGCGGATTCTGTTGATGTCTGTCGCGGGATCCAGAATATCGGTTCCCTCAATGAAAATATGCCCGGAATCCGGCACTTCCAGATGGTTGAGACAGCGGATGAAGGTGCTTTTTCCGGAACCGGACGGGCCGATGACCACCACCACCTCACCTGCGCGGATTTGGTTGGAAACATTTACCAAAGCACGAACCTCATGGGGAACCAGAAAGGTTTTGCAGATATTGCGCACATCAATCATCACATTGGGCATCACACTGGGCATCACATTGGGCGCTGTATCTGAGGGAACCTCTTTTGCAGTCATATCTGTCACTGTGCCAAAGTCCTCCTTTCAAGATATTGGACAAACATGGAAAGTCCGAAGGTCAGCACCAGATAGAGCAGTGCGCAGACAAACCAGAGTTCAAAGGGCTGCAGACTGGTGGTGACAACTTCCCGCGTGGCTTTGGTCAGTTCCCGGATCGCGATAATGCCCAGCAGAGAGGAATCCTTGATCAGGCTGATGAACTGACCGGCAAGGGGAGGAAGAATCCGGCGCATGGCCTGGGGCAGAATCACATGGCTCATGGTCTGAACATAGTTCATGCCCAGGGATCGGGCTGCCTCGGTCTGTCCCCTGTGAATGGACTGGATCCCCGCTCGCACCATTTCCGCGACATAGGCTCCGGTAAAAAAAGCCAGAGCGGCCACGCCAAACCACAGCGGCGGAACCTGAAAGGACATTCCGCTTCGCGCAAGCAGATCATTGATCAGGGTTCCCAGAACAAAATACCAGATGAAAATCTGCACCAGCAGAGGAGAACCGCGGATGATCTCAATGTAGGTGATGGCCGACCACTTCAGGGCAGGGTTGGAGGAAAGCCTGGCCAGTCCCGTGAACAGGCCGAGGAAAATGCCGAACACAATGGAGATGAAACTGACTTTCAGCGTCAGCCACAGGCCCAGAAGAAGTATGCCGACATTCCATTTTTTGTGACTTCCCAGAATATCCCCCGCATAGATCGTGTTTCCTTCGCTGACCGGAGTTTTGTCAGAGGGGATGACAAAGATTTTTTCTCCATCAGCGCCTTTGATGACAATTTTGGTATGTTCATCGTCATGGCTTATGGAAAGAACTTCGCCGTCCATGTCCGATTTGATTTCTATATTGTCCTGATAAAAGAAATACTGGGGAATCCGGTACCATCGCCATACATAGTCAATTTTGGCAGTGGCCGCGTACAGCCCCCATACAGAAAGGCCAAGGATCAGGAAAAAAACACCGATCCAGAAATAATTCATCCTCTGTTTTTTCCGTAAATGCCGCAGCGTTGCTGATTCCATCTTGTTTCCTGTATTATAAAAGGGGATGGGGAACAGTGGGTAGGGGATGGAGGTTAGGGAATGGGGATACAGATTTGGAAAAGAACTTTCAGACTTCCCCATTCTCTGCCCCCCCCAATCCCTGTCCCCCCAGTCCCTAATCCCCAATCCCTTTTTCCTGTTATTTCACATTCTGATACCAGTCTGTGGATTTGATCCATTTGTCATAAATCCGCTCATATCGTCCGTCATTCTGGATCTGGCGCAGGAAATTGTTCAGCCAGTTCAGGAAATCCGGGTCGCCTTTCTGCACTGCCCAGGCCAGGGGTTCATAGGTGAAGGGTTTGTCCAGAAAGATCAGTTTGTCTTTTCCCTGTTCAGCCATCACCACCACGCAGTTGGGCTGGTCATACACATACGCGTCCGCCTTGTTGTTGATGACTTCCAGCACTGCCTCTGTTTCTGTTTCAAAGGATTTGTAGGTGCATTTGGGAATATGGCGCTTGGTGGCCTGCTCTCCTGTGGTTCCCAGCTTGGAGACAACTGTGAACTGGGGATCATTGAGATCCTTGTATGACAGGACTTTTCCCTCATGTTTTTTGTTGAGCAGAATGGTCTGGCCCACAACAATATAGGGATCAGCAAAATTGATCTTCAGATTCCGCTCCTGGGTCACGGTCATACCGCTCATGATGATGTCAAACTTTCCGGTAATCAGGGAGGGAATGATTCCGTCCCAGGCTGTGTTGACCGGCACAAATTTGACGCCCATGGCTTTTGCCATTTCATGGGCAATGTCAATGTCAAATCCCACAAAATTGCCTTTTTTGTCTGTCATCTCAAAAGGCATGTAACCGGCCTCAAATCCGACCCGGAGTTCCCCTTTTTTCAGAATCTCCTCCAGAGTTGATTTTTTTGCCAGATCAATATCCGCTGCCCATGCAGCCACGGTAAGACCCAGCAGGGCCGCAAACAGAACCATTGCCCGAAACACATTTTTTTTCATCAATAGCCTCCTGATTTTAAAATAAAAAAATTAAAAATGACCGGCAGGCTCCTCCCGCAGGGTTTCCAAAACACCGGGGATTTTCTTCCGAATCCGGAAAACAGGAAGCCTGCCTGTTTTTACAGATACAGCACTATTATACTGTGAAAAACATAATGTAAATCTTTTTTTGTCTGAAGGGAGAGGAAAATGCTGTCCCGGAAAAGACCTTCACTTCATCCTTTACGGATTCTTTTTTTTGAAGTAATATCAGCAAATTTATAAATATCTGCACAATAATCCGGCAGTATTCAGGACTTTTTCGCAGTCCGGAAAAAACGGTCTGCCGCATCTGCCAGCCAAGGGGGAAGGCCATGAACACTGATATTTCTTCGGAAGATATTCTGGATCTTGACAGGATTGTGGATGAATTCATTGACATGCACTGCCGGGACAGTATGGAGGATGTGCTTCGGCAAAGCCTGAATGTTCTCAGCGGACGCTTCGGCATTGCTGCCGTGTTTGTCCAGTATGCTCAGGCCCGGACCTTTGACGGACAGGATGTCCGGCATCGGATGATTTTTTCTGACGATACATCCGATCAAATCCGCAGCATAACGGAAAAAATGATTGACAGTTACAGAACAGGAAGCATTCAGGTTCAGGGAGTTTCCACGCCTGCGCTGCAAAAGGATTTGGATGAGGGATTTCATCTCATGGCCCTGCCCATGTTTCTTGGAGAATTTCATGAGTTTGTGGGCATCATCGGGCTGATCTGCTCCGAAAATCCGGGTGAGAGTCATCTCCGGCTTCTCTCCCAGACTGCTTCCCGTCTGGATACCTATGTGGAAAGCAAGGTGTCCTCTTATGAACGTCATCTGGTGCTCAACCGCATCAATACCATTCTGCAGCGGGATGGCATTCATGGCATTGGCAGCGCGCTGGTTCTGCTTGCCCGGCTGACCGGGGTGCAGAAGGCAGCAGTGGTTTATCTGGAGGATGCACTGGATCCCGCGATTCCCCCAAGTCAGCGCAGGGTCGGGCTGATTTATGTCGAAAACGGTGAAATCGTCTTCCGGAAGGATATCCATGCCAAACTGAACAACCGACTGGGCGGCCCCATGATTGAATATGACATGAACCGCATCAATGATTCCAAATACGGAATGCGGATTATGGGCATACTGGAACGCTGTCCGGAAACCGGCGAGGAAAAAGTGCTGAATTTCACCTGCATGAATCTGGTGAACCGCTATGAGGAATTTCAGCACAATGTGGGCAAACTCTTTCTCATCGGTGACAAAATTCTGGATTATACGGACAGGAACATCATGGAGTCCGTGGCTCTGCAGATTGACATTCAGATCACCCATTACCATGCGCAGAAGAAAGCCCTCAGCCGCTCCCTGCATCCGGATCAGGTGGATTTTTTTCTGAAATATCCCAAAATAGCCCGCTGGTTTTTTGAAAATCCCAGAGAGGAGATCGTGGCCATGGTTTTTTCCGACATCTGCGGATACACCACCATCACCCGGAAACTGGGAGATCCGAGAAAGACCATAGAGGGAGCCAAGAAATGGATTCTCAAGGAAAAGGAACTGACCCTGAAGCACGGCGGTTTTTTTGACAAGGAAATCGGAGACTGCGCGGTCAGTCTGTTCGGGCCGCCCTTTGGAGCCATCACCCTGGATATTCTCAGTCAGGTGCAGAGTGTGGAGCAGATTCGGGAACTCATCAACACCAACAAATGGGAGCCGCACATCTACGCGTATCATGCCGTCATGTATGCGCTGGACAGCATGAAGGCCATCCGGCAGTTCCGCATGGGGGAACATGAGATGAACCTGACCATCGGCATTGAGGTCGGGAAAGTGGCTATCGGAGATCTGACCGGAGATATAGGCAAACTGACAGCCATGGGCGACAGCATGAATCTGGCAGCACGGCTGCAGGGACTGGCAAGGGAAGGCCAGATTCTTGCCGGGCCGCACTGTGCAGAACTGCTGGAAACCTATCGGAAAGAGGCCTATCTGGAGGAACTGCCTTTCTGCATCCGCAAAGGCGGAGAGGCAAAACTCAAAGGATATGATGATCCTGTGCCCTATTATTTCATCACGGAAAAGGACGTTGTCAGTTGAAAAGTCATTCTGCATCTGCGATGAAGAAAATCACAAATACCTCCGGCTGGAATGACACAGCAGGGACAGCAGTTGGAAAACACTTGCATGATAGTGGGACTTTTCATGCTGATAAAAATGTGATATGCAGCTTCTGTTTTTTTTGCGTCAGAGAAAAGGAGGAAAAAAATGGGTAGTGGGTCTGCACATACTGATAAAAAAATAACCATTTAACCCTACAACGAAACTTAGCTATGTCTCATAAACGTTGCATGTTTCAGAGAAAATTATGAGGTATAAATCTGTATAAAGCTGACTGTCATAAACAGTTATCAGATATAATCTCATAAAATTTGCTTGGATAAAGATCATTATCCCGTAATTTCTCATGGATATTTCAATTTATTATGGAATATATCTAAGTTTCGTTGTAGGGTTAATATTATTATTTTTTCAAAAATATGCTGATTTTTTCTATATATAATAAATACAACATGTTAAATGATACATCCGTGATACTGCTTATACTGATTTAAAATAACATATTGATTTATAAATTAGAAAAATCAGCATAGGAAGTCCCTCTGCCTAATTTCCTGCTCCGTCTCGTGCTCACACTGCCAGAGCACGGTTTGCGCTTCCTGCTGTCTTCCTGTATCATACCGAACCGCCATTGATTTGATCCAATACAAGTATGTTTTTAATGGGGAATGGGTACAAAACATCTGCGCAGTCTGCGGACAGCAATCCGCAGACTGCGCAGATGAACGCAGATTTTGAATCAGCATAACACCGAACCGCCATTGATTTGATCCGCTATAAGCATGTTTTCAATGGAGAATCGGTATGACATCAATTCCGCACCCCAAGTTTTTTTAAGAGAAAGGCCATGGGGCAGAACTTGGAAAAACCGTACTGAAACAGATTCAGTCCCACAAAGGCCGTAAAAAAATACCATCCCGGATGCATCCATGTGCCGAGTGCGAGGCTCAGCAGAATGAATGCGCCTGCAATCACATGAATCCAGTCATTGACAGTCATGCCTGTTCTCCTTTTTTCCTTTTCAGGTTGGCATTGATATGACAGATTTTCACACTGTGTTTCACAGCCTGCCAGACAAGCGCAAGGGCTGTCCCATGTATTTTTAGATTAACTGTTTGAAAATATATAATTTTATCAGCAGAATCATAAATCCATGTCCTGTTTCACTGCCCGGTGGAAAAGGGCATTTTTATGAGAAATGAAATTCCCCTGTCCTGCGGACTTTCACAGGAAATCTGCCCTTTGAGGGTGGCAGAAACAATATTGTACACAATGTGCATTCCCAGACCGGTTCCGCCCCCTTTCCGGCGGGTGGTGAAAAAGGGATCAAATATCCTGGCTCTGTGTTCATCCGGTATGCCTCTGCCGTTATCGCTGTATCGGAAGAACAGCGTATTTCCCTCAGCGGAGATGTCAAAAAGGATCTGCCCGGCCTCAATGCCGTCAAAGCCGTGAACCAGGGAATTCATGACCAGATTGGTGATAATCTGGGAAAACGCGCCCGGATAACTGTCCAGTTCCAGATCTTCGGGGCAGTTGAGGACAATGCTGTGCTTTGTTTTTTTGTAATTGGGCCGCAGACTCAGCAGCACCTCTTCAATATAGGCTTTCAGGCGGAACACCCGTTTTTCCCCGCTGGACTGATCCACTGCCACCTGCTTGAAACTGCGGATGAGCTGGGCTGCCCGGTTCAGATTGGTGAGCAGGGAGGCTGTTGCTTCGTTCACGGTTTCCAGATATTTTTCCAGATCTGATCGTTTCATTTCACCGGACGCATATTGTCTGGACAGGGTTCGCGTTTTTTCCTCAATAAAGGAGGCCGCAGTCACCCCAATGCCCACAGGGGTGTTGATTTCATGAGCCACGCCTGCCACCAGTCCGCCGAGTGCTGCCATTTTTCTGGACTGCACAAGCTCGTCCTGGGTTTTTTCCAGAGAACGGAAGGATTCCTGCAGGGCAATATAGGCATTCCGCAGTTCCCCAGTCCGTTCGTCCACCAGTTTTTCCAGATGCTCCCGGTGCCTGGCCAGTTCCTCCTCTGTTTTTTTGCGTTCCGTGATATCGCGGGCAAAACAGAAATAATACTCTTTTCCCTCAAATTCCAGATACCGGCCCGTGATTTCCACCGGAAAGACATGCCCCTGTTTTGTCCGGTGGCATGTCTGTGTTGTGAATATCTTCTTTTTTTTGATAAGAGCCCATGTTTCCGGCCATTTTTCCTTTGGATAATTGGGATCCACGTCATGGATGTGCAAAGCGGAGAATTCTTTGCGGGTGTATCCCAGAACATCGCAGGCTCTCTGATTGACATACAGACATTGGGAATCCGGCCCGACCCAGTAGGCCGCATCCATGGAATTGTCAATGGAAAATTTTGCCAGTTCAAGCATCTCAACCGTCTGCCGGTGTGCGGTCACATCCCGGATGGATTCAATGGCTCCGGTGAGATTCCCCTCCTTATCCAGCAGAGGGGAGGCCGTCACCCACAGATAAGCGCTCTTTCCCCTGTTCAGATTGGGCAGGGCTATTTCCGCATAAAGTATGTTTCCTTTTTTTTCAAACCGCCTGTAATCCATGTGCACCGAGGGATCCTCGTTCCAGAAAAAATCAATCAGCGCGGGCTTCCGTTCCCCATGAAAATGGAAGGTGTATTCATAATTGCCTTTTCCCATGACACTGCTCTGGGGAATGCCAGTTATTTTCTCCATGCCCCGGTTCCAGGCAATGATTCTTCTGTCTTTGTCCACCACAAAGGTGGCATCCGGAAGAAATTCAATAATATCCAGCATTCGCTGATGTGCTCCCCGAAGTTCCTCCAGCACCCGTCTGCGTTCAGCAATCATGGCATTGATTCCCTGCTGCAGCATGGCGATTTCATCACGGGAATCCGCAGATTCAATGAAAGCCCCCATATCCCCCTTTTCCAGCCGTCTGACACAGGCAAGGGTTTGTGCAATGCGTCTGAGATAACCGCTTGAAAACAGACGGGTGATGCCAATAATCAAAGGGAGAAGAAAAGCGGTTGCCCAAAAAACAGCAAGAAAAAACCGGTTTCTTTGTGCCAGCACTTCTTCTGTGCGCAGCGAAATGCAGATCAGCCAGTTCCAGGGAGTGATGACCCGGAATATGCCGAAACGGCTTTCCCCTTTGTATGCAAATTCTGAAAATCCTTCCCTTTCCCGGAACATTTTGTCCAGAAATGCCTCCTCTGCTGTTTCACCGCTGCTGCGACCGGGCCAGAGAATGATTTTTCTGTCTTTGGCGATCAGGAAAATCTCTCCGCTTTTTTCACAGGGGGAATATCTGAATTCCCTGACAATTTTTTCCCGCAGAGAGAATTCGGCATTCCCTGGCCTGAAGAATATCTTTTTTTCAGAAGCGGAACAGAATTTTTCCACTTCACTGACCGCGTGTGACATTTCCTGTGAAAGCATTCTGCGGTGAAGATCATAAATGAGATCTGTAATGGCAATGCTTCCTGCCATAAGCACGGACGCGCTTGCCAAAAGGGTAAGGAAAACGGAAAGAAATGTAATTTTTGACTGTATGTTCATATCCTCCTCCCTGTGAAAAAAACAGGCGGAGATTCAGCTTTTCAGACTGAAACCGTTGACAGAGAGGGAATACAACTGGTTCAGACAGGCAAGGGAAAGGCTGCGCGCTGCTTCATCCAACTGCTGTTTTGACAGATAGATATGCGGAGAAAAGCGGATGCGTCCCAGCCGGATCGCAGCAGTCACTTTCTGTTCCTTCAGCCGTTCAAGCAGCATATCCGAAGCCAGTCCCTCTTTCTGGCAGACCGTGATTCCTGTGGGATGCGCGGGAAACTGATCCGAAAGCACCTGAAACCCCATCATCCGCAGACGCAGGTTCAGATATTCTGTGAGTTCAAAAATCCGTGTCCGCACCCGATCAAACCCGATGGAGCGGAGAAATTCCAAAGCGGCCAGAAAATAAACCCAGTTGATGAAATCCGGAGTGGAAATGGTGAAGCGATCCGCGTCCGGTTTCAACTGCGTTTTATAGGGCAGATATTCCCGGTCATTGACTGCAGAACCGGTTCCCACAAAAACGGTTTTCAGATCTTTGAGCCGGTTTTTTGAAATATGGAGAACGCCCATGCCCGGAGGCCCCATCAGCCATTTCCACGCAGAAAAGGCCATAAAATCAATATTCATTTTCCTCACATCAATGGGCTGCATTCCCACGCCCTGCGCGCCGTCCACAGCGAAAAGGATGTTCTTTTCCCGGCAAATTTTTCCAATCTGGTCCAAAGGCAGGGGCATTCCCGTGCACCAGTGAACCGCTGACAGGGCCATAAGCCTTGTCTGATCTGTGATCAGGGGCATCAGACCTTCCAGAAAATTCTTCGGCGTACTTCCCATTGCCGCAGTTTTGAGAACAACCCCTTTTTCTTCCCAGTGGCGCCAGGGATAAATATTGCTGGGATATTCGTTTTCCAGCAGGATGATCTCCTCGCCCGCTTTCAAATCCAGACCGCGGGAGATGATATTCATTCCTTCGGATGTGTTGTGAATCAGGGCCAGCTCTTCGGTCTCAGATCCGAGCAGTTCCCCCAGAATGTTCTTGATCCGCTGTTTCACATCCATGTAATCCGCTGTTTCGGTAAGAATTCCTTTTTGCGAATAACCTGTCATAAAACGGTGCACAGCCGAAACAATATGCTCCCCGGCCGGTGTCATGCCGCAGTTGTTGAGCCATATCATCTCTTTGTTCACCGGATACTGTGCCTGCACCTGTTTCCAATCCATCAATGCCCTCCGGATTTAACAAAATTTTAACATTTGCACTCCTGATTTTATGTTATATAACAGACCTTGTCGAAAATAAAGCAGAACAGACTGGATACTTATACCAATTCGCCATTGATCTGAAACACAGGTTTTTCAGAAAAACCGGATTTTTCAAAAAAATCCGGTTTTTTTGGACACACGAAAATTTCTTTTTGCCTGCTTATAAGTATCTTTTCAATGGGGAATCGGTATGATGCTGCCTTTTATTTCCGATAATGTCTGAAATAGGTTCTGGCAACTGAAAGCTGACAACTGATAACTGAATATGCCATTTTCACAAATTGATAAAGGAAAAAAAGAATTTTTTATGAACACTCAGACCATTCTGCTTGTGGATGATGAGGAGGATATCCTTGAACTGCTGCGCTACAATCTGACAGCCGAAGGATACCGTGTTTTATGCGCGGAATCCGGGGAAACAGCCCTGGAGATTGCCGGAACCCGGAAACCGGATCTGATTGTTCTGGATCTGATGCTGCCCGGCATTGACGGGCTGGATGCGGCCCGCATACTGAAAAAGGATAAGAAAACACAGCATATTCCCATTATCATGCTCACGGCCAAAGGTGCGGAATCTGATGTGGTTAAGGGACTGGAAATGGGCGCGGATGATTATGTTGTCAAACCCTTCAGTCCCAGGGTGCTGAATGCACGGGTAAAAGCTGTGCTGCGGCGAAATGAAAAAGCATCCGGGACAAAAGGGGAAGAAGTGCAGGCCGGTGAACTCCGCATTGATCCGGGCAGGCGCAGGGTCAGCATACAGGGCAAAGAAACCGAGCTTTCCTTTTCCGAATTTCAGATTCTGCTCTTTCTTTCCCGCAGACCCGGCTGGGTGTTCACCCGTTCCCAGATTGTGGATGCAGTCCGGGGCAGCGATTATCCGGTTACGGATCGGAGCGTGGATGTGCAGATTGTGGGACTGCGGAAAAAACTGGGGCCATGCGGTCATTACATTGAAACGGTCCGGGGCGTGGGATACCGGTTCAGGGAGCTTGCATGAAAAAATACAAACCATTGTTCTGGCATCTTTATCCTTCCTACCTGCTGCTGGTGATCTTTTCTCTGCTCGCGGTCGGCATTTACACTGCGATGGCGGTGGAAAAATTTTTTCTGCATCAGACAGCCTCTGATCTGCAGGCCCGTGCCCGGCTTCTGGAGGGAAATATTTCCGAAATGATTTCTCCTCTGAATTCCGCAGCAGCGGATGCACTGTGCAAAAGTGCGGGAAAACGTTCCGGCACGCGCATCACTGTGGTTCTTCCCACAGGCCAGGTCATCGGCGATTCCGAGGAGGAACCCGCGAAGATGAACCGGCATTCGGATCGTCCGGAAATTGTGAAAGCCCTGGCCGGAGAAACAGGAATATTCACCCGTTACAGTGAAACTCTGCGGCAAAACATGATGTATGCGGCCGTGCCGGTCCGTGCGGAAAACCGTACCCTGTGCGTCATACGGACAGCCATGTCTGTAGACAGTATCAATGAGAAACTCTCAGATATTCAGCACCGGAGCATTGCGGTGGGGCTGATGGTTGCAATAGCCGCTGCTGCTCTGTGCTATTATATCAGCCGCCGCATCAGCAGCCCCATTGAGGAAATGCGCAAAGGAGCAGAGGCTTTCGCATCCGGCAATCTGGCATATCGTCTGCCCGCACCCAAATCAAGGGAAATGGCCATGCTGTCTGCTGCCATGAACCATATGGCCGCTGATCTCAATGAACGGATTCAGACTGTCATCCGCCAGCGCAATGAACTGGAAGCCGTGCTTTCCAGTATGCGGGAAGGCGTGGTTGCGATGGATATGGATGAAAAAATCATCAGCATCAATCATGCAGCAGCGCGGATGTTTCTGAAAGAACCGGACAGACTCACGGGAAAAAGCATTCAGGAAGCCGTCAGAAATCCCGATCTTCACCGTTTTGTGCGCCGGGCACTGGACGGGGAATCACCCGAAGAGCAGGACATCACCCTTTACCATGAGGAGGAACGCACAGTCAGTATCAACAGTTCCCCTCTGCTGGATGCAAAGGGAGGGCGCACAGGCATTTTGACTGTTCTCCATGATGTGACCCGTCTGCGGAAACTGGAAAATGTGCGCCGGGATTTTGCTGCCAATGTCTCCCATGAAATCAAAACCCCTCTGACAGCCATCAAAGGCTTTGTGGAAACCCTGCGCACCGGCGCTTTGGAAAAACCGGATGAGGCTGCCCGTTTTCTGGAAATCATTGAAAAACATGTCATCCGTCTGACAGCCATTATTGATGATCTCATGAAACTCTCGGAAATCGAGCAGAAAGGCAGGCTTTCCCTGGAAAAAGGCAATCTCAAAACTGTCCTCGGCAATGCTGTGGAAATGTGCCGTCCCCTGGCTGAGAAAAAAAATATTCATATGGAATGGGAATGCCCGGAAAATCTGGAAGCACAGATCAGTTCGGCCTTTCTGGAGCAGGCTGTCATAAATCTGGCTGACAACGCGATCAAATACAGTCCGTCCAATCGGGAGGTCTA
>CAZDIU010000092.1:0-16498 GCA_964505535.1 uncultured Desulfobacterales bacterium
GAAGATTAAGCAAAGACTGTGAACGGCAGACTGAAACAGGCGAATGCATTATATATACCGATACTTGGAACATTTTACTTGTTCCGATGAGGAAATTTTCTGCATGAAATGCACCTGAAAAATCCGGCAATCTGTTTAAACACAGAGTGACACAGAGTTTCCTCAAAGTCGCACAGAGTTTTTTTCTGTCCGAAATCCGGATAAAAAACAAATTCTCTGCAAAATGTTTCAAGTAATGGTATACATCGCCATGATCTCACTTATGCTCAGAAGATTATCAAGGTAATCGTATTTTCAAACAGGCTCTTAGAGTTTAGAGATTAATTTTTTTAAGCAACTGCGTAACTCCTAAAATTATAAATTTTCTGTTTTTCGTTCTGACTCTGTGCGTGCTGCAGCATGGCGGCGGAAAGATTTTTCAGGAAACGGGAAAAAACTGAAGCACATAAAACTGTTTGCTTTTCAACTTCTTTTTGCTATAGATTGCATATGAAAACAGACGCCTTGTTCTATGAACTGTTCAAATTTGATCCCCAGTCCCTGTTTGACCTGATCCGCCTGGACGCACAGGGCGCGTATGTCTTTGAGAGCATAACCGCAAAGACAACAGAGAAGCGGCTGGACGGCCTTTTCCGCCGGATTGACGGGCAGGGGCCGAATCTTTTCGCTGAAGTGCAGGGCTATCCGGACAAGAAGATTTACTGGCGGTTTTTCCGGGAAATCAGCACATGGCATGAGCAGAATGACGATGATCAGCCTTTCATCGCGGTGGTGCTGTTCACGGACAGAGCCTTTGATCCGGGAAAACCCCGGCTGAGCTGTGTCAAACCCTGCCGGTTAATCCGCTGTTATCTGCCGGATCTGCTGAAAAGGATCGGCAAAAAAGCCTCTGCCCTGACCGTGCTGAAACCCCTTGTGCTGAAGGACAGAAAAAAACTGCCCGAATCCGTGCAGCAGTGGGATGCGGAGATCAGGGCAATGGGACTGCCAAAGGCAAAAACAAAAATTCTGAATGAACTGCTGGAATATGCTGTTCTCCAGCGTTTTTCAGACCTGACTTTGGAGGAGGTGAAAAAAATGATACAACTGACACCATTGGAGAAAACTGTGGCCGGTCAGGAACTGATTCAGATGGGCCTTTTGCAGGGAAAACAGGAAGGCAAACGGGAAGGAAAGCTGGAAGGCAAACGGGAGGGAAAGCTGGAAGGCAAACGGGAGGGAAAACTGGAAGGAAGAACCGAGACCGCCCTGAACCTTCTGAAAATGGGAGTTCTGACAGATGAGCAGATTGCCAAAGCCACAAACCTGAGCATTGCTGAAGTGAAAAAACTCAGGCAGAAGCTGATGGGAAGAAAAGGCAGAAAGAATGATCCGGCTGCGGCATGACAGCAGAGCAGGCCGGGTTGGCGTCAGCGCAACCCGGCACTCCCGGATTTTGTCGGATTGCGATTGGTTATTGAGCTTGCCGAAATACGCTAATCCCACCTGCTGCGCTGATTTTAATCACCCACCTTACGCTCTGCCGTCATACCGGCGAAAGTCGGTATCCAGAACATACTGAAAATACTGGATTCCGGCTTTCGCAGGTATGACGGTGGAAACGGATAACTTTCTGATTTTTGGAAAGGCTGCGTAAGGTGAGTTAATCAGATAAATCACAGGAATCACAGTTCAGACGGACGGGGACGCAAAGCCTCCACACTGCGTTCCCACGCAGAGCGTCAATGCCATTGAGTTAAGCGTAAAATCCCCCTCCCTTGAGGGAGGGGAGAGAACCAACAACTGATTTGATCTGCTGCCATATTTTCCTGGTGTTCATGTCCTGCCGATCTCATCTGAATACAAAAAGGACGCTGAAGCGCCCTTTGCATCCGGCACTTCAGCGTTCTTTTGACAATGAGTGTGGGCATTCATACCCACACAGGAAAATGCTGTTTTATCCTCTCCACTCCGTATCATCCACAGTGGTTTTGAAGTCAGCCTCCACAATTTCCGGAGCCTTTTTGTGCTTTGTGGCCTCAATGTCTGCCGGACTTGGAATGCCAACGAAAATGAGCCGATGTCTCGGACATTTTTCGCAGGCTTCCAGGATTTCCAGAGAGCATTCCTCATCCCAGGCATTGTAGTCAATGGTGGGCAGGTTGTCCACAATCTTGAAGAGTTCGGATTTGCGCGCACAGGCTTTGCATCCGATGCATCCCACCTCACAAACGGCCATGACATCCTTGCCTGCATCCTTGTTGGAGCAGCCAATGGCCAGTATCTGCGATTTTTTGAACGGTGTGATGGTGATGATGTTTCTCGGACACACACTGCCGCAGGCTCCGCATCCGATGCACTTGTCATAATCCACGGTTGCCACGCCCTCAATGACATGAATCGCGTCATATCTGCAGGCACGGGTGCAGTCTCCGAATCCCAGACAGCCGTAGGTGCAGCCCTGAACACCCGCGACCATGTTTGCACCTTTGCAGGTCATTTCCCCGCGATATTCATGCCGTCCTTTGCGGTCGCTGTATTTTGCTGTGCAGTGAACCACAGGACGCTGGGGAAAACTTTCTCCCACTTCCACACCCATGATTGCAGCCACAGCAGACGCACAGGAAGCACCGCCCACCGGGCATTTGTTTACCGGTGCGCCGCTTTTGACCACTGCCTCAGCGTAATCGCCGCAGCCCACAAAGCCGCACCCGCCGCAGTTGGCTCCGGGAAGTGCGCCGAGAATGGCCTCAATGCGGGGATCCACCTCCACACGGAATGCCTTGTTGGCCCATCCCAGAATATAACAGATGACTATCGCCATGCCGAAAAGCGTGGTGGCAGACAGTCCGATGGTTACCAGATTCATAGAGTATCTCCTTTTATCAGTGAACAGTTATCCGTTATCAATGAACAGTTATCCGTGTTCATTTCTGAATTTCCGCTGAGACCTGTTCACTGTTCACTGAAACCTGTTCACTGTTCACTGTCATGGCTTTTCGCAGTCCTGAATCCACACCTGTAAATCCCATGAATCCCAGGGAAAGAATGCCTGCCACGATCAGGGCAATGGCAACACCCTGAAAGGGTTTGGGAACATCGCAGAGATTGAGTTCCTCCCGGATGCCTGCCATAATCACAATGGCAATGGTGAAACCGATGCCTCCGCCCACAGCCAGGGTCAAAGCACGTCCCAGATCCCAGGCATCAGCAGGATTGTCTACACCTGTGATTTTGCTCATGATCACCAGACAGGCAAAGAGAATCGCGCAGTTGGTGGTAATCAGGGGCAGATACACGCCCAGAGCCTTGTACAGGGGAGGAAAGAATTTGCGCACATACATCTCCACAAACTGCACAGAAGAGGCAATCGCGAAGATATAAACAATGTAACTGAGAATTGTCAGATCCATTCCCGCGGCAGCCTCAGGGGGCATGAACATTCCTGCCACCCATACAGCAAGAGGCGCACCCGGCATAAGGATGTACGCGGTGATGGTCCAACTGATGACGGCTGCAATCGCGATGACAAAGATCACCGCGCAGCCCATGCCAAAGGCTGTGCTGATTTTCCGGGAAACCCCGACAAAGGGGCAGATGCCCACAAAATAGTACAGCACAAAGTTGTTGATCAGGGCCGCGCCTACACCAATGAGAAATATGTCAATCAGATAACTTATCATTTATTTTCCTCCTGCGGCCTTTTGCGGACGGTTACTGTACCAGTTTACCAGCCCCAGCAGCAGGCCAAAGGTCAGGAACGCGCCCGGAGGCAGCACCATGATGACCCAGTCCGGCCAGGCCAGGGGCAGCACCCGGATGTCAAGCACCATTCCTGTTCCCAGAATCTCCCGGATAATGGCAATGCTTGAAAGAGCCAGGCAGAATCCCAGAGACTGGCCAATGGCATCTGCTCCGGCAGTGATTACATTCTGCTTGGATGCGCAGACCTCGCACCGGCAGATAATGATGCAGTTGACAATAATCAGGGGGATGTAAGGTCCCAGCACCTTGCTCATCTGATACATGTAGGCCGCGAGAAAACGGTCTGCAATGGTCACAAATGTGGCAATAGTCAGCGTGAAGATCACAATCCGCAGATGGGGTTTGAGCAGGTTGCGGATGAGACTGATCATCACATTGGCACAGAAAAGCACAAACATAACCGCGGCCGACATGGTCAGGGCCGCTTTCAGGCCGTTGGTGACGGCCAGAGTGGGACACAGCCCCAGAAGCTGGCGATACACCGGGTTTTCCGGCAGTATGCCCTTGATAAATCTTTCCGCAGCAGTGGGTTGATCAGCCATTTATTTTCCTCCTTGCGCGAGCGTGCCTTTGAGGTCAGCCACCGCAGTGTTGACAATATCACTTACGGCACGGGATGAGATTGTCGCACCGGTAATGGCATTGATGTCCTCTGCCCCGGCTCCGCCGCCCTTGACCACGCCAAGTGCTTTGGCAGTGGATTTTCCGCTGAACTGGCCCCGCCATTCATCCGTGACAATCTTGTTGCCCAGTCCCGGCGTCTCTTTCTGTTCCAGAACAAAAAGACCGGTCACGGTTTTCACTTCCGGATCCAGACCCAGCAGAAGTTCAATGCGATCCGCATATCCCTGTCCCCCGGTTTTGACCACCCAGCCCAGGCGTTTTCCGGTTTTGTCTGCGGCCTCATACACATTGTAGATGGCTTTTTTCCCGGGTTTATCCACCACAACGGACTGGGGAGTGATATTGAGGCTGTCCCCGGCTTCCGCGAGTTTCTGCGCGGCTTCCGCGCCCATCACCAGTTCCGGCACTTTCTCCCTTGTCTCATTGATCTTGTTTTCCTCAATCACAGGCCCCAGATACATCTGAATGCCTGCCAGGGAAGAACCGAAGCACAGTACCAGAAGCAGCACCAGCCAGGCCTGAATAATATTGTTGTTCCTCAGCCGCTCAAACGCGGTTGGCGACAGAGGTTCCATTTGCTGTATCGGTTTCATATTCCTATTTCCCTCCCAGTGCTTTGGGAATTGTCCAGCGGTTGATGAGGGGCGTCACACTGTTCATAATCAGAACAGCAAACATCACACCTTCGGGATAACCGCTGAAAATGCGCAGCAGCATAATCAGCGCGCCCACACCCGCGCCAAAGATGAATTTGCCCTTGGGGGTCAGGGGACTGGTCACCGGGTCTGTGGCAATGAAGAACGCACCGAACAGGAGCGCGCCGCCCAGAATGTGATGCAGCACAGTCCACTGGGATTCAGGGTTCATCAGATTGGCAATGCCCCCGAAAATCACCACAGCGGAAAGCACGCCTGCGGGAATTTCCCAGGAAGCGGTTCTGCGGATGCACAGATACAGTCCGCCAAGCAGACAGGCAATCGCGCTGGTTTCTCCCAAAGATCCGTTGGTGGTTCCCCAGAACAGAGCAGACAGGGGTGCAGTCACACCGCCCTGTTTGAACGCATCCATGGGCGTTGCCTGAGTGATGGCATCCACCGCACTTTGGGCATCCATGTACGCGGATGCACCCATCGCGCTGGCAAAGGCTATCATGACAAAGGCACGTCCCACCATGGCCGGGTTGAAGATGTTCATGCCCAGCCCCCCGAAAATCACTTTTCCGATGCCGATGGCAGTGAAGGAAGCAATAAATCCCACATACCAGGGCGCGGTTCCGGGCAGGGACAGAGCCAGAATCACACCGGTCACAGCCGCGGAAAAATCGCAGAGCGCGGCTTTGCGTCCCCGCATGCCGGTGAAAATCCATTCTGCTGCCAGACAGGAGATCACGCAGATGGCCAGTTGTGTCATCGCATATTTCCCAAACACATAAACGGCCATGCCTGTGACCGGAGCCAGCCCAATCAGCACATCCCGCATCATTGTACGCGTGGTCTGCGCAGTGTTGGACAGATGCGGAGACGGCGCGACATGGATGACGGGTGCTGCAGCAGATTCCGTTGTTTGAATTTGTTTTGCCATAGTTGTTCCTATTCCTTATTTCTTGGTCGCCGCAATGACTTCGGCCTTGCCTGTGCGCACAAGCTGGACCAGCGGCAGATTGGCCGGGCAGATATACGCGCAGGACCCGCATTCAAAACAGGCCATGATATTGTACTGCTGGGCCAGTTCCGTATCCTTGTGCCGGGATGCCAGTGCGATCTTGGTGGGAACCAGATTCATGGGGCAGGCATCCACGCATCTGCCGCAGCGCAGACAGTTGGTCTCCTCTTCCCGTTTCAGATCAGCCTGGGTGAGGATCGTGATGCCGCTGGTTCCTTTGGTCACAGGGGTGTCCAGATCCGAAAACGCAAATCCCATCATGGGGCCGCCTGCCACCATCCGGGCTGCGTCTTTGCGCAGTCCGCCGCAGTAAGCAATGAGTTCGCCGATGCTGATGCCGATGGGAACCAGCAGGTTTTTGGGATTCTGTATGCCTCCGCCTGTCACACACACCACCCGGTGGGTCAGGGGAATTCCTTTGATCACTGCGCCTGCAATGGCTGCGGCAGTGCCGACATTGCTCACCGCGACGCCCACATCCAGAGGCAGACCGCCCAGCGGCACTTTTCTGCCTGTGATGGCCAGAATCAACTGCTTTTCACTGCCCTGGGGGTATTTGGTTTTCAGCACAGCAATCTTGATGCCGGTTCCGGCTGCGGCTTTTTTCATCACTTCCACAGCTTGGGGTTTGTTGTCCTCAATGCCGATGATGATGTCCTTTGCATTCGCGGCTTTTCCCAGCAGCAGCGCGCCGGTCACAATGGGCTCCGGGGCTTCCAGCATCATCCGGTAATCAGACGTGAGATACGGCTCGCACTCACACCCGTTGATCAGTACTGTGTCAACCGGTTTTTTCTCATTCGGCACATACTTGACATGTGTGGGAAACGCGGCACCGCCCAGTCCCACAATCCCGGCTTTCTGAATCGCATCCACAATGTCTTTGGGACTGTATTTTTCCAGCCCGGTTTTGGGCCAGTCCCCGCCAAAAAGTCTTTCCCGCAGCGCATCGGCATCCATCTGCGCGCCTTCAGCCTTGATAATCATGGCAGGCACATGACGGCCATTTGCCAAAGTGACAACTCCGGATTTTGCCACTTTCCCGGCAATGGGCGCATGAAGCGGAGCGGAAACAAAACCGCCCGCATCCGCAATTTTGTCGCCCACTGCCACGGCATCCTTTGGCTTTGCTGAAGGTTTGGCAGGCGCGCCCACGTTCTGGAGCAGGGGAAGAACCACCTTTTCCGGCGGCGGTATCACCTCAATGGCTGCTGCCTCGGAAAAATTCTTTCTTTCCGGCGGATGCACACCGTGGGGAAAACTGCCGCCCCCTCCGAATCCTTTGAATTTAAAACCCATACCATCTCCTTATAAATAATTATGCCAAAAGCGCTCTGCCTTTGGCCTGAATAAAACAGAAATTTTGGGATGATCAGAACAAAGTCTGAATAAACGGAATTATCTATTAAAAAATTTTTTTTCTGTCAAGAAATAAAGTCGGATTTTCTCTTTTACAGAAAAAAACTGCAATTTCAGGCCGAATTTTCTGCTCCGGCATCCTGAAATTGCAGTCTTTGCACGTAAGGGCTTGTAAAAAAATAACCTGTGCAATTTTCCTGTCCGGAAATCCTGAGGGTTTTGAAAACCCTCAGGGTTTTATAGCAGGTTATTTTGATACAGCCCCTGACTGTATCAGGCAGGGGAAAACAAATCTGCTTCAAAGTTCAGGGTGGCAAAATAATCCTGAGGGGTTTCCGCCCGGCGAATGAGTTCCACAGAACCGTCTGTGCGCAGCAGCAGTTCTTTGGGACGCAGTTTACCGTTGTAGTTGAAGCCCATGGCATGACCGTGCGCGCCCGTATCCTGAATCACCAGAATATCACCGTCTGAAATCCGGGGAAGTTCGCGCTGTATAGCGAATTTGTCATTGTTTTCACAAAGGGAACCGACAACATCCACCACTTCGGTCTCTCCGTGCAGATCTTTTCCCGGCACATCAATATGATGATAGGCTCCGTACATGCCCGGACGCATGAGCGCAGACATGCACGCGTCCACACCGATGTATTTTCGGTAAATGTCCTTGCGGTTGATGGCTGTGACAGCCAGCACACCGTGGGGGCCGGTCATGTATCTGCCGCTTTCCATAAACAGTCTGGGCGCATATCCCATGCGTTTTTCAAACTGCCTGAAAAGTTCTGTGATTTCCCTTCCCATTGCGGCAAGATCCAGGGGGGAATCTTCAGGCCGGTAGGGAATGCCCAGACCTCCGCCGATATTGATGAATTCAAAGCGGATGTCCAACTGCTTCCCGATCTGTTCCGCCAGTTCCAGCAGCACCCCTGCGGTTTTCACCTTGTAAACATAATTCCGCTCATTGGAAACAATCATGGTGTGCAGACCAAAACGCCGCGCGCCCCGTTCTTTGACCTGACGGTAGGCTTCCGAAATCTGGGTCTCACTGACCCCGTATTTGGCCTCTTCCGGATGACCGATAATCTCATTTCCGGAAAATCTGGGGCCCGGATTGTAGCGGAAGCAGATCAGTTCCGGCATCTGCGGGACTTTGGGAATCAGGGAAATATCATCCAGATTCAGGATGCATCCGCCCTCTGCCGCGGCTGCGGCGAATTCCTCCTGACTGGTGTTGTTGGAGGTGAACATGAGGTCATCCGGCCTTGCGCCCACTCTGCGGCTGAGCATCAGTTCCGTGATGGAACTGCAGTCAAATCCGAATCCCATGCTCTGCATGATTTCCAGAATCCTGGGATTGGGAAGGGCCTTGACTGCAAAGTATTCCCGGAATCCGTTTACACCGGCAAAAGCCTTTTTCAGTTCCTCACCGGTCCGGCGGATGCCGGTTTCATCATAAATATGAAAGGGGGTGCCGAAATGATTGGCTGTTTCCCGCAAAACAGGAAACAGTCTGTCTTTGAAAGACGGGGACATGGGCATAGTGAAAATTTCTCCTTGTGAAAATCTGTTGTTCTGAACACTGTTGTATGAAAATTAACATGATAATGCAATTTGATTGATAACCTTTGTACCCTTTTCCCGTACGCTGGCACATGACCATGTTGAACTTTACAGTATCAAAAACTGAATTTTTTTTTAAAAATTCAGTTTTTAATTTTTATTCCATCCTATAAAAACTAAGTTGGCCGTGTACTGTTCAGCCCGGCAAAAGGATCACTTGGATTGATCAGGAACAATTGCACAGTTCATCTCCGACCCTGAATTTTTCAATGTTTTTTCAGTCAATGAATGAATTCTTCGGAACAAACGCTATTCCCCAGGTTCCCGGCCCCATGTGTACGCCTGATGTCAGGGAAAGCGGACTGACAAGCACTTCTGCTTCCGGGCAGTTTTTCCGGATTTTTTCCTGAACATCTTCCTGCACCCATTCCTGAT
The DNA here is from genome assembly GCA_964505535.1 of uncultured Desulfobacterales bacterium. Classification (GTDB taxonomy): domain Bacteria; phylum Desulfobacterota; class Desulfobacteria; order Desulfobacterales; family Desulfococcaceae; genus JAABRU01. Next base: position 9,382 of record CAZDIU010000092.1, read on the forward strand.
TGTCCGTGTATTCCAGCAGGATCAGCAGGGAGGGATTCTGCTCTGCTGCTCTTTTCAACTGTGCAAGGGCAAAGGCAGTCTGCGCGTCCCGGTTTCTGACCATTCCCACCTTTCTGGCGCCGTCCGGCTGGGGACTGATGACCGGTTTCATATGCAGCATATCCCCGAAAAACGCTCCGGTTTTGGAAAGTCTGCCCCCGGCTGCAAGATAATGCAGTTTGTCAATGAAAACAAATTCCTCACACTGGTCAATGATTTTTTCTGCATAAGCAGTCACCGCTTCCGGATCATCACTGCGCGCGGCATACCGTGCTGCGGACAGGGCCATAATTCCCAATCGCCCGGAAGCTGCGCCTGTGTCCACCAGAATCATGCGATTTTCCGGGTCATTTTCCTGTTTCCATGCTGCGGCTGTCTGCCAGTTTCCCGTGTAAACCGATCCCACGCACAGATACAGCACTTTTTCATACTGACTGATGGCACTCTGATAGTGCTGATGGCGCTCAAATACAGAGGCCTGGGAAGTGGAAACCTTTTTTCCCTCTCTCATGGTTTTATACAGATCTGCCGGGTTGAAAAGACTTTCCGGCAAAGAGTTGTCTTCCATGAGAATGTAACTGTCAAGCAAGGTGATGCCCAGTGCATTTGCATCGGCACGGGTCACGGAACCTGCCGCATCTGTCATAATGCGTATGCACTGCGGCGCAGGTTCGTTTTCTTCCGACTGAAGCGCCATGCTCTCATCCGACCATTGCAGGATATGGCCTATGGTTTCAAATTGTTGCCGGATTTTTTCTTTTTCCTCACTGTGCAGATGAACCGCCAGACAGGTTTGGCCTTTTTCTCCGGGGGCAGATGTTATGACCGTATGCTGACCATACGCGGAAATCAGATTTCCGGCATTTTCCGCATTTTCTGTGGTGCGGATAACAGCATTGATGCAATGGCCTTTTTCCCTTTCTCTGTGAAAGGCGGAGGAAATCTTCAGTTTTCCGGGAAAGCGTTCACACGGGGAAAGCATTTTTTCCGGCGTGTTGAACAGGGTGCAGAAAAAGGTTTCCAGAAAAAGAAACATGCCCAGCGCGCCCGCGTCCACAACATCAGCATTTCGGAGTTCCGGCAGCGTTTCCGCAGTGGATTGCACCGTATTGGCCAGATGAATGACCAGCGGATCAGGAGAATCTTTCAGGGGAATCTCTGATACCATGTCCGCGAAGGTGTCAAATACCGAAAGCATGGTTCCGGCTTTGGGCGCGGATACGGCCTGATACGCTGCTTTTCTTGCTGCATCCGCTCTATCGGGAATATCGGAAACAGCAGGGGTTGTGATGAATTCGGAAAAAAAACGGGCTGCGATGTTTCCGGAATTTCCCCGCGCGGAAAACAGGAGCTGTCTGGCTGTTCTGTCCGGATTTCCGTCCAGACTGCGCAGGGGCCGGAGACTCAGGATCAGATTGCGTCCCGTATCTGCATCTGCAACCGGAAACACATTGATGCGATCCAGCAGATCCGCCCAGGCCGACATCCGTTCCGCTGCCCGGACAAAAGACTGGCGTATGATTTCTTCCATCCTCAGAATCCCAATGCGCTGCGGATTTCCGCAGGAATCTCGTACATGGTTTCCATTTCCGGCATTTTTACCGCCACCTGCTCCCCCCGGCCTTTGGCACAGACCGCGTTGTCTCTGATCCGGCGTATTTCAAAATCAATCACAATCTTGATGCCTGCCTCTGCAAGCACGGCTTTGCAGACAAATTCATCCCCATACGTCAGAGAGGCAATATGCTTTGTGGAGGTTTTGATGACCGGAAACAGATACTGGGTATCCTGATAATAACGGTAAAGGTCAACCCCGGCTTCCGCGAACAGACCGAATCTGGCAATATCAAAATATTTCAGATAATTGCCATGCCACACAATCTGAACCGGATCCAGATCATGAAAGGGAACCTTCATGCGGTATTCATAAATTTTCTGATTTTTCATCAGCAATGTCTTTCTTTCACAATGGATTGGTGCTTTGCCAACTTTGATTTTATGGACTGAAGTGTACAGAAAAACCGGATTTTTTGGAAAAATCCGGTTTTTTATCTGAAAACTTTCGGTTGGGCACTTATGCAAAAACAGTCAATGCCTTTCCGTTTTTTTCATCTCTGATACAGGTGCAGAATCCGGTCAATGATTGCTGTGGTGGACGCGCCCGGAACCAGATGAATTCTTTCCACCTGTCCGCCGATGGATTTGACAAAATCGCCGCCGATGATATTCTCTTCAGCCCAGTCCGCGCCTTTGACCAGCACATGGGGTTTCAGGCTTTGGATGAGCAGCAGCGGATCCGGTTCATCAAAAATACATACATAATCCACGCATTCCAGCCCGGCAAGCACTTCAGCCCGCTGATCCTGCGGAAGAATGGGACGTTTTTCCCCTTTGATGGCGCGCACAGAAGCATCGGAATTGAGTCCCACCACCAGCAGATCGCCCTGTTTTCGTGCCTCATTGAGATAACGCACATGTCCGACATGAAGCAGATCAAAACAGCCGTTGGTGAATACAATCCTTCTGCCTTGCTGCCGTTCTTTTGCCAGAATTCCGGACAAAACATCCCTGTCCCGTATCTTAGATTTCATAAGCCTCCGGCATTCTCTCTCTGAGCGAAGGCATGATTTTTCTTGCTTCCGCAACACACTTCGGATCAATTTCCGCATATTGCACGCAGGTTTCTTCCCCTGCCATTGCCAGCACCTCTCCCATCGGGTCAACAATAAGGGAATGTCCGCCAAATACCGTACTGTTCTCTTTTCCGCACCGGTTGCAGGCAATCAGGTAAATCTGGTTTTCAATGGCCCGCGCCTGTGCCAGAATGTCCCACCGGTGAATACGGATTTTTGGCCACTGAGCGGAAACAATCACGGCTGTGGCTCCTTTGAGCACAAGAGTGCGGCAGAGTTCGGGAAACCGGAGATCATAGCAGATCATCAGCCCTAAATCTCCCAGAGAGGTTCTGCATATCACAGGGGAACGACCCGGTGCAAAATATTTTTCCTCACCCGTGACAGAAAACAGATGAACCTTGCGGTAGGAACCGGCAGGGTTTCCGTTTCTGTCTGCCACATACATGGTATTGAAAATGTCTTTTCCTTCAGATTCCGGCATGGAACCGGCTATGACCATCTGATGCTGTTTGGCAAGCTCCAGCATTTCCGCGAGAATTTCCGGTGTGTTCCGGGCATGATCCGCAAGCTGCGCATTGTCAAAACCGCAGGACCACATCTCCGGCAGCACAGCCAGATCCGCACCTTTTGCCTTTGCGGTTCCGAGCATCTCTCTCACGGAAACCAGATTTGCTTCCGTATTTCCCACTTTTACATCCCACTGGATGACAGCGGCTTTGCATTTTTTGTGTATCATAATTCTCTCATTTTATCGTGGAGCATGAAATCAATATGATTTTCAACCATTGATGTTTATACTGAAAAACTGATATTTTCCTGAAATATACCCCATTTTTCCCTGATACGCAAAGGATAAATTGAGATAAGTACCCAACCGAAAGTTTTCATGTATATAAGAATTTGATTTTTCAATAAAAAATCGGTTTTTCTGAAAACTTTGCACCCGAAAATTTATGGTATCTTACTTATTCCATATATCCGCGAAAACCAGGGCTGTCCTGTGTTCTGCCAATTTTTCAATGGAGAATTGGTATTATTTTTCCCAAAAATGAAACCTGTGAGAAAAACAGTTCATCTTCATAGACAGCATACCGAAAGATGGTGCATACTCAGATTATAACATCAATGCCGTTTCCTTAAGGGACTGTATGACAATAACCTGTTAACAAACCCTGAGGGTTTTGAAAACCCTCAGGGTTTCCGGGCAGGAAAACTGTACGGGTTATTTTTTTACAGACCCTAAGGGAGCGGAGTGCCAAACTGAAAGTTTGGGATACTGAAACAATTTGGAAAAATCTGCCAAACTTTCAGTTTGGCACTCCTTTGTTTTCTTAGGGAAACAGCATTGATTATAACATGGGACATCAGAATAAACATACGCGTCCTCTTTGACAAAGAAACGCTGGCCAGGAATCTTGTTCAAAACATTTTCAATCTGGCGAATGCGGGGTATATGGAGAAGGGAAATCGTCCCATCGGAAAAGATATGGCACAGCGTCTTGCAAAGGCTTTGCGTACAGACTGAAGTATTTCTTTAATTTCTGACAGGTTCTGCAAACATTTCCCGTTCCCATGCCTGGGAACGGGAAATGTTGCATATTCTTCCGGTGCAAATTTTGAACATTTTTTGACAAAAAATAAAACAGCCATTCACGGTGAACCTGATGAACTGAATGAATATCTCAGGAATCTGGAGCAGGTGTCACCATCCAAAACCAGTCAGCGGTTTATCTGAAACAGCAGACAGGTGAAAAGGAGCAGACATGAAAACACTTATTTTGAACATTGATGATTCCATTTTCGATGAAATTGTTCATTCCCTCAAATCCTATCCGAATGAAAAACTGGAAATTCTTGCAGACAATCCCACAGAAAAAGATTTGACTGAATTTTCAGAAGATTTGCGGAATGCTTTTATCGAAATTCGACAAATGGAAACAGGAAAAAAGCAGGCTAAGACATGGCAGGATGTAAGAAATGACTTATAAAATAATTCCCACAGAGGTTTTTTTGAAGGATGTCAAATTGTTAAAAAAGAAATACCGCAATATTGCTGATGATTGATGATATTGATGACCTTGCTGAAAACCTTGGGCAAAACCCGAAAGGGGGAAAGGCTTTGGGAAAGAATTTATATAAAATCAGATTGAAAAGCAGAGATAAACAAACCGGCAAACGCGGCGGTTTCAGGGTTATTTATTACTTTGCTTTTGAAGAAAACATCTATCTGGTTAAAATATATTCCAAAAATATGGATGATAATTTTGTCAGAAAAGAGTTGGAAAAAATTTTGGAATCCTTATCAATTGAATGAAAGCAGGAAAGGCTGCACCAGGCTGCATAATCAAAACAGAGCCTGATAATTCTTAAATCTTGCACGAACTTTGGAAAATTTCGTATAAAAAGATATAAAATCAAATAATTGTAAGTTGCATTATATGTAAGAGCTGAATTATACATGATTTTCATAAATATATATACAACTATTTGATTTTAAAAAATTATCATAACATATTATTTGCATAAAATGGGGAAATTTTGCAAACCGGTGTTTCACAAATATTAAGTATTTTTAATATGACTGTACAGGACAAAAAATCATAACATACTGATTTTATATGATTGATAAAAAATATCCATATAAATTTTTGTCCTGTCCGATGAAATATGGGTAGTCGGTCTGCACGAACTGATTTAAATATAACTATTTTATATTATTATATTTTTTAAGAAATACTGATTATTATCTATACATAGTAAATACAAATAGTTATACGATACATCCATGATACTGTTTGTGCTGTTTTTAGCTAATATGCTGATTTATAAAATAAAATAATCAGTATAAAAAGTCCCACTACCGAAATATGATGCTGAAAATCCAATGATTAACAGCTCTTGCGTTCATTGTTCTCTGTATATCCTTGATACACAAAGGTTTAGAAAGATTTTAAAAAATTTAGCGCAACATTTAAGGGACTCGGAACTTCCCAATATACCGTTTTTGATTAAAGATTAACTTTATCCATAAAGGACAGCTTTTTTATAAACGGTATATCAGCATTTTCCATGTCCCTAAGTAACTTTATAAAGCAATTTTCGTATTCTGTTTTTTTGCATTACAATATTAAAATGTTATATGATTTTGTGTGTTTCAAAACAGAGGATACTGCTGTTTCCAGAATAAAAGGACAGATTGACATTTCCGGAATACAAAACTATAATTTCCCTGAGGTGAAATGGGAAGTATTCATAAAATACTTATGAATAACCTGACGATTTATCAGGCTGTTTCAGGTATTGTTTTCCGATATCGCACAGGATCAGGCAGATTTTCCCGGCAATCCGTAGAAGTATTTTGCTGGGGGTGAGGTGCTATTATGTCCATTTTGAATGTATGGTTAAAACAGCTTCGTCCGGTTCATGCGGCTTTCCTGATACCGGGAACCATTGCTGCCGCTGTTTTTGCCTATTTTTATCTTATCGCCTCCCGCGGAGACTGCGGGGTTGTCCGTTTTTATGAATATATTACCGGTATTGCCGGACTTGCTCTTTGGTTTGCCGGTACCGGGATTGGCTTTGTTCTCCTTGCCAGTAAAAACGCAGCAGGTGTGGGAACAGCCTTTATTCTCCTCACTAATACCCTGATGACAATATCTGTTTTATCAATGATATATTCCTGGCTGGATTACAATTTTTATTTTACCGGCACAAAACAGCTTATGGAAAATGTTGACAGGAAGAATGATGTGCTTGGTGCCCTTGAACTTGGAAAACGAAAAGAAAGAAAAGCAGTTCCGCTGCTTTGCCGGATTGTGCAGGATGACAGAAAGGATATAAATTTGCGCTTTAATGCCATCCGTTCGCTGGGCGAAATCGGATTGTCCTTATCCAAAGAACATGCGTATTATGAAACCATGATGATCTGTCTGACAGAAACACTTGATAAGCAAGGGCTGAGAGCAGAATCCGCAAAAATTCTTGGGAAAATCGGTGACAAACAGGCTGTGCTTCCGCTTCTTGATGCACTCAGGAAAGAAGATGATGAGTTTGTGAAAACAGATATAGTCTGTTCCCTTGGCATGATAAAGGACAAACGGGCCTGTGAACCGCTACGGGATCTTCTCCGGAAAAATGAAAACAGCGGTTATATGTTTCGATCCGCGATCAAAGAAGCATTGGCAAAGATGGAGATTTCTGAAAAAGAGGAAAGTGGACAGTGAATATCTGATGTTGGGCAGTCTTTTCAAAAACAGGAGTCAGTGAATCTCCCGGCACTTATTACTCTCTCTGTTGGAATCTCATAGTTTTATAAGGTCTTGGCTGCCGGTGGTTCTCGGATATATAAGGGAACTCACAAGAAATAAAATACCCGTTTTTTATGGGGAATCTTTAGGGGCGACCGGCCGGTCGCCCCTACAATGGGCAGATTATTTTTTGGA
>CAZDIU010000093.1:0-16418 GCA_964505535.1 uncultured Desulfobacterales bacterium
CCAGGGGTCTGTCTGGCACAGAGATAAAATGGACCGGAATATGCCGGAGTTCCGGATTTTCCTTGAGACGTTCCATCACGCTCCATCCGTCAATTCCGGGCAGGGCAATATCCAGAATAATGCCGCTGGGCCGGTAGAAATCCGCAAAATGCAGCCCGGTTTCCCCGTCTTCAGCCACCAGCACCCTGAAATCTCTTTCATGGCCCAGTTCCAGCAGAACCCGGCAGAAATTGGGATCATCTTCGATAATCAGCAGGGATTTGTCCCCTTTGCGTATATGTCTGCGATCATCTTTCACGAATTCCGGGTGAGGGTCATGCAGATTTGGCAAAGAAGGCTTTCTGTCCTGCACTGCCGGAGGCCGGGCAGGGGACTCGGCTTTTTTGGGAATGTTTTTTTCCATAAATCTCTCAGGGTTTTCAGGCAGGAATAGAATAAAACTGCTTCCTTTGTCCGGCTCGCTCTCCACCTGAATCTCTCCGCCCAGGGCTTTGGCAAATTCCCGTGAAATGGAAAGTCCCAGACCTGTTCCGCCGTATTTGCGGCTGGTGGTTCCGTCAGCCTGCTGAAATGCCTGAAAAATCAGACCATGCTTGTCCCGGGGAATTCCAATTCCCGTATCTGTCACGGCAAAAGCCACTGTGTTTTCCGGCGTAAGCCCTGATACCGGGAAAACCGTGTCCGGTTCCGGACGGTACATGCTCAGGGTAACGCCGCCTTTTTCCGTAAATTTGAACGCATTGGAAAGCAGATTTTTCATAATCTGCCATACCCGTTTGACATCCGTGTGAATCACAGGTGGAACTTCTTTTTCCATTTCCACATTCAGATTCAGCCCTTTGTGTTCTGCCACCTGCTCAAAGGTGCGCCGCACATCATTGCCCAGTTCCTCCAGACTCATTTCCTCGATCACCATATCCACTTTTCCGGCCTCCACTTTGGACAGATCCAGAATGTCATTGATTAAAGACAGAAGATCTGAACCGGACGAATGAATGGTTTCAGCAAATTCCTGCTGTTTCTGGCTCAGTCTGCCATCCCGGTTGTCGGAAAGCAGTTGGGACAGAATCAGAATGCTGTTGAGGGGGGTGCGGAGTTCATGGGACATATTGGCCAGAAATTCGGATTTGTATTTGCTGGCAATTTCCAAATCCCTTGCCTTGAGTTCTATTTCGCGGTGCGCATCCCTGAGTGCCTGATTTTTCTTTTCAATATCATCGCGCTGGGCTTCCAGATCATGGGTGCGCTCTTCCAGTTCCTCATTGATCACCCGCAGTTCCTCCTGCTGCTGCTGGAGATTGGATTCCGAATTTTTCAGGGCACGGGTCTGCTCTTCCAGTTCTTCGTTGGCCTGACGGAGCTCTTCCTGCTGCACCTGCAGTTCCTCGGCCTGAGTCTGGGTCTGCAGGAGGAGATTTTCCATGCGGGTGCGGGCCTGCGCGGTATTTACCACCACTCCGATATGCCTGACGATAGTTTCGATAAATTCCATCTCCGGATCAGAAAATTCATGAAAGGATCCCAGTTCGATGACACCTTTGAGTTCTCCATCAAAAAGAAAGGGGGATACAAGGACGTTGCGGGGTTTTCCCGATCCAATACCGGAATTGATCTGAACATAGTCCTCCGGCACGTTCCGAAGCAGAATGGCCTGTTTTTCCAAAGCTGCCTGTCCCGCAATCCCTTCGCCGGGCCGGATTTCTCCGGAAAGTTCCTTGCGTTTTTTGTAAGCATAACTGGCACGCAGTTTCAGCATCTGTTTTTTTTCATCCCAGAGATACAGAACCCCCACATAGGCATTGATGTATTTGCAGAGAAACGCGATCATGTTTCTGCCCAGGATGTCGATGTTCTGATCCCCGCGGATAAGATCATTGAATTCGCTTTCACCGGTCTGCACCCAGTTGCGTTCATCGGCTTTTTTCTTCAGACGCCGGGCTTCGGTGATTTCCTGAACAATCTCAACATGACCGGTTTTTTCTCCTTTCATATTCCGCAGCCAGCCTGTGTCAATCTGATAATGCCGGTCTGTTTCGGCATTTTCAAACAGGGATGTGGTAAGCCCCTTTCTGAGCAGAACAATCCCGCAGCGGTTTGTGTTGCATATCCTGCCGTTGCGGTTGTGGCACTGGAGCCCCAGCACCTCTTTGCGCTTCCTGCCCACGGTTTTTTCCGCTTTTTTGTTGATGAAGGTCCAGCGCGTATCCATATCTGTCACAGAAATGGGAAAGGGAATGGCATCCAGTATGCCCTCATACCAGTAGATTTTGTCCACCACAATGTCAAAGGCCCGGTCAATAAAGCGGGCTGCCATGCCAAATTCATCACGCGAATCCAGATTGGCCCGGATTTCAAAATTGCCATTGGCAAGAGACTGGCTGACACTGACGAGACGGTACAGAGGTTTGACAATCTCCCGGGACAGGAAAAAAATGATGAGGATGATTCCCAGCAGCAGCCCGGATCCGATGAAAAAGGCAAGATGCCGGATCCGTGCCGAATTTTCCATCACTCTGCTCATGGGCACAAAAACGCACAGATTCCAGGGGGTCTGGGTTCTGCCGATCTGAAAGGGAACCAGGATCATATATTCGCCGTCTTTTCCCATGTTCATTGAATTTTCAAAAAATTCAAACTGTTCTCCTTTACGTACCGCCTGAATCAGGGGCGTCCGTATATTTTCCGGGACATATTCAGAAATCCGGTGTCCCGTGAGCTCCCTCAGGGGATGACTGACAATGATGCCGGAATTGGAAATCACAGAGATATAGCCGCTTTCCATCGGCCTGATCCGGGATACAATCTGGGCGATGCGATCCGTTTTGATGAGGATTCCCGCTGCTCCAAGGACCTTTTCATTGTACAGGACAGGGGTTGCGAGGCTGATACCGACCTCCTCTGTTCCACCGCTCTGGTATTTCCTGGGATCGGAAATCAGTTCCTCTCCCCGGTTTTTCAGCAGCATATAATCGGATGCGTAAAGGGAATTTTCAAAACCGGCCAGAACCCGCAGTTCAATTTCATTGGAAAAACGGTGCCACAGAGGCATATACCGGCCACTTTGGTCATGGCCTTGGGAATTGATGAACTCATCATCCCTGCCATCCAACGCATAAGGTTCCCAGCAGGTCCATACACCCAGAAAATCCGGATTTGCCACAAGCACATTGCGGAGCATCTGATTGAGAATTTCCCTGTCCGGTATTTTTCCCCCTTTTTTCATTCCCTCAAAGGTGCTGGCAATGGTTCTGGCGGATTCCAGGGAGGATTCCAGGGCAGATTTCACCTCATGTCCGTATCGGTGCGCGGTTTCTTCGGCCAGCCGGAAGGCATTGTCCCTGAATACGCCCTCCACCTGGGAAAGTATCAGAAAGGTCATCAGGACAAACACAGCCAGCACCACCAGCCCGATGGGAACAAGGATCTTGTTTCGGAGTTTCATGTTCTTGAACACAGCAATGTATCCTTACGGGAAAAATTTTTCATAACATTCACAGATGCTGTCCCTGCGGCTGCACCATTCCGGCGCAAAGCTAAAGAGTGAACAGGATCAAATGTGCAGAGGCAGCCCCTGCACATTTTCCCGCATGGCATTTATATTGTCAAATTCTGCCCCGTTCTCCCTCTTCATTCTTCTTTATAAAATATTTTCTGTTTTTTTCAGCACATAAACCGCCCATGGACTGATTTTTGTTTCATTGATCCATTCAAACGGTTCGTCATCTCTGGCCAAAGGTCTGTGCATTTCAGCGGTTTTAAGTCCTGCTTCTGCAAAAACATCCCGGTAATCCGCATCTGCCCAGACAGTATCTTCCACAGGTCTTCTGTCTCCCGTATCCGTGATGATGATTTTAACCTTATCCCCGCTTTGGGCATACTGATTCTCAGGAAAATCCCTGGTGGAAAACGAGGCCCATTCATGGGTGTAAATTTCCGGCCTTGAAACAATCATTACAATGGCACCCTCATCCCTGACCAGATTCCGGAGGCAATGCAATATTTTGATTTTGTTTTCTTTTTCCGGAATATTGTCAAAGGTGAACGCTGCCAGCACCAGATCAAAGGATTTGGGCGGAAACTGTCTGAAATCTCCGTCCCCAGTCAGCCGGTAATCTCCTTCCGGGTCGTTTCTCTTTGCCAGCCGGATCATATTTTCCGATATATCTGCTCCAATGGTCTGAAAGCCTAATTTTTTCAAAAATCTGGCCGAACGCCCTGCACCGCAGCCGAAATCCAGTGCATTCCCCGCTGTCACATGCCTGGTTATGATTTGGGGCAAATCCCGATAGGCCAGATAATAGGTTCCGGGAAATTCGATTTTGTCATAGGCTTCCGCATAATCCGGGTCTTCGTATGAATTCCTGCAGGTCACACTGTCCTCCGTTTGAATGTTGATTTCAGGCAGTGGATCAACCCCATTGCCGTCAGGCTGAAACCGTCCGGGAGTGTCAAACTGAAAATTTGGCTCTTTTTTTTCTGAACAGTTTCAGTTTTCCCGGCTTTCAGTTCGGACTCTGCCGTGCTTAACCTTACGGCAATGGGATCAATCCCTGTCGATTCTTAAGTAGCCAACCGAAAGTTTTCAGGTATAAAAAACCGGATTTTTCCGGAAAAATCCGGTTTTTCTGAAAACTTTACACCCGAAAATTTATGTTGCCTTACTTACTGATGTTACGCAGCCATTCCAAAAATCAGGCGGTTATTCCCTTGCACCGTCATTCCGGCGCAAGCCGGAATCCAGCAATATCAACCCGTTCTGGATACCGGCTTTCGCCGGTATGACGACAGGGCGTAACATCAGTTACTTATTTCCATGATTCCGGAATGCGGGAATGTTTCCGCAAACGATATCAGGCAGCGGTCATTGCCGTGAAAAACGCATCTCCCTGATTCCGATTGCATTCCCGCACCTGTTTCAGATGTTTTTCGTGCAGTCCCGAACTCCGGAAGTGCCCGGGCAGTGGTCCAATGCCATTAAGTTTAAAAAAAAGGAGTGCCAAACTGAAAGTTCGGCACAATGATCTTCAGTGATTTGAGTATTCCAGACTTTCAGTCCGGGACTCCGGATGAAGCATTTTCCGCTTAACTTAACGGCATTGGGGCAGTGCTCTGGATCGCGGACATCATGAAAAAGTTATCCTTATCTGCAATGTAACATTTTTTTATTAACTGATCAAAGGATTTGATCCGCTGCCCACAAAACTCCGGCAGGTTGAATCCGTTCACAATCTTCCAAAACGGCTGCTGTCGGGAACAGTAATGGATATTCGTAAAAAAATGATTGACAATTACTTATAAGAATGATATGGTATATTAATTGACTGAGCGCTCGTTCAGTTTTTGTCTGCTGAAATTTCTCTGTGAAGAAAAAAGCGTGAATTCTGAACGGGAAAGATCGATTGGGTACAGCTTTTTGGCGTACCGCGGCTGAGGCTGGAAGGAAGCTTTTTATCTACTTTTGCATTTTACGGGGCAAACCAAAACGGAGGAGGTAGTTTTATGTCGCTGGAAAGTGTTTACAGAGAAGCGATGGCGCTGAATGTTATCAAAGACATGGGAAAACGGGAAACGGCCGCAAAGGCCTTTTTTGAAAAACTCAACAAAACCGCCATGCCGGAAAAATTCAACTGGGCAGCGGAAATCTTTGAGGGCGTGCATGTAAAGGAGAGGGGAGATCAGGCAGCTTTGATCTGGACTGATCTGGATACAGATGCCGAACGCCGCTTCACCTATAAGGAAATGGCAGCCAATGGAAACAAATTCCTTAATTTCATACGGAAAAAAGGGGTTCAGAAGGGCAATAATCTGTATATGCTGTCTCCGATTGTTCCGGAAACCTGGTTTGCCTCTTTTGCAGCCTTAAAGGGCGGACTGGTGGCAGTTCCCACAGCCACCACCATGACGGAAAGAGAAATTCAGTTCCGCTTTGAGGCATACAAACCCGATGTGATCGTGTGCTTTGAGAAACTGACAGGCCTGGTGGATGACGCGCTGAAAAAGGCAGACTGCACACCAAAGGCAAAGATCGTTCTGGGAAAGAAAGATGGATGGGTATCCTATACGGACATTGACGGGGAATCTGACAAAGCAGATGCCGCTGACGTGAAAAGCACAGATGTTCTGTTCTGCTTTTTCACATCCGGAACCACAGGACTTCCCAAACGCGTTGGACACAGCGCTGTCTCCTATCCTTTGGGACATCTGTCAACCGCAATCATGCTGGGAATTGAACCCGGCGACATTCATCACAATTTAAGTGCTCCCGGATGGGCAAAATGGGCATGGAGCAGCTTTTTTTCACCGTTTAACCTGGGCGCCACTGCCACCGGTTTTGCATTTACCGCACTCAATGTTGAAAAATACGTTGCCACGGTTGCCAAATACAAAGTGAATTCCTTCTGTGCACCTCCAACAGCCTGGCGTGCGTTTGTGGGACTGGATCTGAAAAAATATGATTTCAGTGCAATCAAATATTCCCTCAGTGCGGGTGAGCCCCTGAACCCCGAAGTCATCGAACAGTGGAAAAAGGCCACCGGAACAGAAATCAGAGATTTTTACGGTCAGACCGAATCCACCTGCATGATCGGCAATCCGCCCTGGATGGAAGGCAAAATGCGTTTCGGCTCCTTTGGCTATCCCTCCTATATGTATGATGCCATCATCGCGGATGATGAGGGCAACGAGATCACGCAGCCGGATGAACCCGGTCACATCGTCATTCGCCTGAGCAGATGGAGAGCCATAGGGCTTTTCCATGAATACATTGACGATCCGGAAAAAACCAAAGCCGCTTTCAAAAACAACCTGTATTTCACCGGTGACAAGGCATCCTTTGACAAAGACGGCTACTGGTGGTTTATCGGCAGATCCGATGACGTCATCAAATCTTCCGACTACCGTGTGGGCCCCTTTGAGGTGGAAAGTGCCCTGATTGAGCATCCTGCCGTCATGGAGGCCGCTGTTGTGGGCACTCCGGATCCGGAACGCTATCAGTTGGTGAAAGCCTACGTGATTCTGGCCAAAGGCTACAGCCCCTCCAGAGAACTTGCCCTGGAACTGTTCCAGCATACCATCAAAGCTCTGGCCAAATTCAAGATTCCCAGAATCATTGAATTCGTGGAGCAGCTTCCCAAAACCATCAGCGGCAAAATCAGAAGAATTGAACTCAGGGAAAGCGAGGAAAAGAAGAAAAAGGAAACACCTGCTGCACCCAATGAGTATTTCTACCATCAGTTCCCGGAACTGAGTTCCAAGAAAAAGTAACCGTATTCTGCCCAATCCCGCCCGGAAACAGCAAAACCTTTTTCCGGGCGGAGTCTCTGTCGGCAGTGAGAATTTTCATACTGATACTGGGCAGAGGATCAGATACGATGATCGTCTGTTTTTAACCGCAGACTGACACCGAGTTCTTTCTGTGCGAAATTCAGATTAAAAAATCAGACAGTTTGATCCGCTTCCCCCTGCGCTGTCACCACAATGATTTCCCCTGCCGTCCTGCATCTCCGAATCCATCCTGTGATTTGAAATCCGTGGTCACGTCAGTTTTGCCAATTCCTGATATTTTTTCCCAAAAATCTCAAATCCCTTTTCCGGTCATTTCTTTGTCATGGTCTTTTGGGGAAAAGCATCTTTCCCCCGTTATACCGATTCGCCATTGATCAGAAACATAATTTTTTTCAGAAAAAAACCGGATTTTTTTTGAAAAATCCGGTTTTTTATAATACACAAAAACTTCTTTTCGCCTGCTTATAAATATACTTTCAATGGGGAACCGGCATTATATCAATTCCCCATTGATTTTGTCCAATGCTTTCCTTTTCTGACAGCGGATCAGAGGAGTGCCAAACTGAAAGTTTGGCACTCCTCTGAGACTGTTTCACTTTCCCGGACTTTCAGGCTTCGATGTGATCTCAGCCGAACGTTTGGGATTCCTTTGCCCCTGCCTGGCGGAGAGATCGGGAACGGCGGGCAAATATTGCATAAATCCAATGGCGATTTGGTTTATCCTGCTGAACATAATGATTTTACTGCACAGGGTATAAACCTGACGGAAAGTTCTTTACATTTGGATCATATATTGGTATAATAAAAGATTATGATAAAAATTCACAAATAATGAATCATGTTCCGGGAGTTGAAGATGAAAGAGGAAGATATTGAATATTTCAAGATATTTTTAAACAATCGGCTCAAGGATCTGCTGAATCAGGCAGAAAGCACAGTATCCGGCATGACTTCCCTTAAGGACAATTATCCTGACCCCACGGATCGGGCATCCATGGAATCAGATCGGAATTTTCTGCTCCGTATCCGGGACAGGGAAAACAAACTGATCAAAAAAATCAAAAAGGCACTGGACCGTATCGAAGAGGGAACCTTCGGCATCTGCGAAAGCTGCGGAGAGGACATCTCCATCGAACGCCTCAAAGCCCGGCCTGTGACGACTCAGTGCATTGACTGTAAAACCAAAGAAGAAAATATGGAGAGATCCCTTGGTCTCTGATCCCTGCATGAAGACGGACCTCCATATTCATTCCACTGCTTCAGACGGGACATGCACACCTGCGGAAATTCTCCGACTGGCCGGGGAACTGGGAATCGGGATCATGGCCATCACCGATCATGATACGGTTGCGGGAGCAAAAGAAATTCTTGGCATGGAAATTCCCTCTCCAATCCGTTTCATTCCCGGTCTGGAAATCAGTGCAGAATCTCCTGACAATTTTCCCTGCGCAGGCAGTTTTCATATCCTGGGCTATCACATAAATGTGGATGATGCTGTTCTGAACCAAACCCTGGAAATTCTGCGTGAAGCCCGCAAAAACCGGAATCCCCAAATTATGGAACATCTCAGACAGATGGGTTTTGATCTCAGCATGGAGGAACTGATCCGTCATGCAGGAAACAGCCAGATTGGCAGACCCCATATCGCGGGACTCATGCTCAAAAAAGGATTTGTGCAGTCCATTGATGAGGCATTTGACAAATATATCGGAACCGGCAAACCCGCGTATGTTGACAAATACCGCATCAGCAGCACGGATGCCATCGCCATGATCCGGAATGCTGGCGGAATGGCTGTGCTGGCCCATCCGGGGCTGCTGAAGCCGCTCTCTGTTTTTTCCTTTGAAGAAATGCTCTGCTGTCTGCGGGAAGCCGGACTGAACGGAATTGAAGTCTGGTATCCGGAGCATTCCGCTGCGCAGACAGCATATTATGCACAGATGGCCGACCGTTACGGTCTGATAAAAACCGGAGGCACAGATTTCCACGGTTCGGTCAAGCCCGGAGTGCAGATGGGCATCGGACGGGGAGATTTCTGTGTGCCGGTTTCTGCGGGAGAACTGTTGTGGTCCCGTTCTCCATGAGAGGCATTTCCGGATCTCCCTGTAAACCGTTCCCGACCTGCATTCTGACCGTCCTTCACACAACTGAGATGCAGGCGCTGTAATCTGAAAATGTGCGGACTTTGAGAAAAAATATCCGGTAACACCTCGTTGGCAGAGGGTATCCTCCGGATATTTTTTCCGAAAGTCTGTGAATTCCCATCAACGGTATATCCGTTTATCCCTCTTATTTTTGTTTTTCATCATGGACTTTTTGCAATTAGAAAAAAAACTTTCTTACAAATTCAAGGATAAGGCCCTCCTGAAAGAAGCCTGTCTTCACAGTTCCTATGTCAATGAGCAGCCCGGATTGGGCATGCGGAACAATGAACGGCTGGAATTTTTGGGAGATGCGGTACTCAACCTGGTTGTCGGGCATCTGCTCATGCAGAAATACCCGGATCTGCCCGAAGGCAGTCTTTCCCGGATGCGGGCCGGTCTGGTCAATGAGAACCAGTTGGCAAAGCTTGCCCGCAGCCTGAATCTGGGCATATTTCTGGAACTGGGAAAAGGGGAAATTCAGACCAACGGCAGAGAAAAAAATTCCATTCTTGCAGACGCGTTTGAGGCTGTCATTGCCGCAATTTATCTTGACGGCGGTTTTTATGCAGCCTTCAAATTTGTCAAAAGCCGTTTCACGGAACTGATCTCCCTCTCTTATGTTCCCATCATTCTCAACTGTGATTACAAAAGCAAGCTCCAGGAACTCGTCCAGACCACTCACCGGGCCATGCCTGCCTACAATGTCATCGGAGAAAGCGGGCCGGATCATGACAAAACCTTTGTGGTGGAAATCCGGCTCGACAGCACGAAGGTCAGGGGAAGCGGCAAAAGCAAAAAAAGGGCCGAGCAGGATGCAGCCAAAAGGGCACTGGAACTGCTGGATGTGTCTTCCTTCCGGCAGTGAGGTTTCAGACCTTTCCCACAGAGGGGTGTGATGTCATTTTTTGTTATTCTTTAATCAAACTGTTATGATGAACATTTTCTTATCCGAGGACTGCATCCATGCCCGGAACCTTTTCCCCGTCATCCCCATCTGAAAAACCTTTGATTGTGCCGGTTTTCATTCCCCATGCCGGATGTCCCCATCAGTGCGCGTTCTGCAATCAGCAGGCCATCACGCAGATTTCACGGGGACTGCCCGGTTCAGAGGAAATCATTTCCCGCATTCAGACCTTTCTGGACTACACGGAAAAAAAAGACCGGACAGTGCAGATTTCCTTTTACGGGGGCAATTTTCTCGGACTGAAGCAAAAAGACATCCTGCAATTTCTTCGTATCGGAGAGGAGTTTGTTGATTCAGGCCGTGTTCACAGTCTCCGTTTTTCCACCCGTCCCGATACCATTTCCACTCAGACACTTGATCTCATAAAACCCTTTTCTGTTTCCACTGTTGAAATCGGCGCACAGTCTATGGATGATCAGGTGCTGAAACTGGCCTGCCGGGGACACAGTGCGGCGGACACAGAAAATGCAGTGGCTCTGCTCAAAGAGCGCGGATATGAATGCGGATTGCAGATGATGGTCGGACTTCCGGGGGAAACAGCCGAAAATCTGATGCGGACAGGACGGAAAATTGCGGAACTTTCTCCGGATTTTGTGCGGATTTATCCGACACTGGTGCTGGAAAACAGCCTGCTGGCACGCCAGTACAGGGAAGGCCGTTATACTCCCCTTTCTTTGGAGAGTGCTGTAACACAGGCCAAAAAACTGTATCTGCTGTTTGCAGAAAAAAATATCAAAGTCATCCGCATGGGACTGCAGGCATCCGCAGATTTGAGTGAAGATTCCGCCATTCTTGCAGGCCCCTGGCATCCGGCCTTCGGATTTCTGGTTTATTCGGAAATTTATCTGGACAGAGCTGCGGAACTGCTCCGCACATTTCCCGGTTCCAAAGAACAGATTGTTCTGGCCGTGCATCCCCGGCATATTCCGGAAATGCGGGGAATGAAAAATCAGAATATGGAAATTCTGAAAAAGATGTTTGCCATTGATATGCTGCGGATTGTTCCGGATGAAAATGCAGAACAGGGAGAAATCCGCATGTCAGGCAATTTCCAAATATGAATTTACCATGTCCGAAGGAGTCACAAACTGAAAGTTTGTAAACGGTTATTAATGCAAATCAGGAATTAAAAATTATAACTGATCCTGAGAATTTCATTTACAGGCTTTCCGAATTTAATTTTTATCATCCGGCATCATTGGCGGAAAGCCGGACTGGTTCTCTTTGGTGCCTCTCTGGTAAATCATTCCTCCGGAACCGTCTGAGACTTTTTTTAAATTCCAGTACTGCTCCCTGATCTCTTTTAACCGCTGTTTTACATCCTCAACGGCAGCCAGAACCTCAGTGAGAAAATAGTTCATATCTGAACTTTCTGATTTTATTTTATTTACAAGTTCTTCCCAATCTGCTGATCCATCCCGGCCGGACAGTTTTTCAGTCAGTTTTTCAATATCCGGCAGAGAAGTTTTAACAGTTTCAACGCCTGCCATTATCACGCTCAGGGGTGAGGCCAGATCGTCTGCAAAACATCCCGCAAGCTGACTGACTGCCTCCATTTCTTTCTGTCTGACTGCTTCCGTGATGTTATGGGCTATTCCCTGATAAGAAACAACTTTGCCGGTGTCATCCCTTTGCGCGATAACATTCAGACCTATTTCAAATTTTTCCCCCTTCACATTCTGAAACAGCATTCTGTACTTGGTTGACTCTCCTTTTTCCAAAATCTCTTTGACCAGTGATTTCCTTGCCTCCGGATCAAAATAAAAATCCGTAATATTTCTTTGTGCCGCTTCTTCTTTGCTGTTGAGTCCCAGAAGTTTGATGCCAGCCGGATTGATATCGATTATCTGTCCGTTTGGTTTAAGAATATATATCATGTCTTTGGAAAGCTCGAATATCCTCCTGTATTTCTGCTCACTGGCATGAAGTTCATCAAGCGCTTTCTTTTTTTCGGTGATATCCTCAATAATATGATTAATCCTTCTTACCCTTCCTGTTTTCATATATTCGACACGGCCGTAATCCAAAACCCATTTTATCTGACCTCTCTGCGTGACAATCCTGTAGGTGATTTCAGAAGTCCCTTTCTCAAACAGCCCTATGTAATGGGCAAGAACCTTATCTTTATCCAGGTCATGAATAAAATCAAAAACACTTATTTTTCTGTTCAGAATATAAGACGCGGGCACTTCATAAAAAGGCAGGGCTGAGGAATTTATCTCCACAAGATGTTCATCAAAGAATGAAAAATCATTTATGCTGTCTTTATCAAAATCCTCAAGATATGAGAAGGAAAGCACAAGCTCACGCATATGATCAAGAATGCTTCTCAGTCTTGTATGAAGTCTTTCAATCTGAAGTTTTTCTTTCCTTCTCTGGGTAATATCTTTTATATAGTTATCATCCATAAATCTGCTGACATCAACTATTCCCAGTATATGCCGGTGTTCATCCACCACAGGAATCGCCAAAAGCTTATGATGAGCCAGCAGGTCATAGGCTTCCAATATGCTTGCACTGTGGGGAACTGTTATAATCCGGCTGATCATCACCTCTGAAATGCGCTGTTCCAGCGGAGTGGTGAGCAGTCTCCGGGTCAGGATCACCCCCTTCAACTGTCCGTCTCCGTTCACCACATAGAAATAAACAATTTTCTCTCCGAAACCATGTGACCTGATGTAGTCCAATGCCTGCTGAACTGTATAATTCTCATGCAGCGTCACCATGTCCCGGTGTGCTGCAGTCATGACTGGCTGATGCAAATCCGGCAGTTCTGTCATCTGACAACACTTTCCCTTTGCCAAAGGCGGTTTGATGTTTTCACAGAATTCTGAGATAAAATTATGTAATTCATACGAATTTTTATTCTGAAAGTCAAGAAGAAAAATGATTCGGATTCCCTCAGAGATTCAGACAGATTTTGAAGCCCTTCTGAAAGAAAAAAAATACAGCGTTCATTAACACGGAATACCGATTATTGGGATTTCTGCTATAAACATTCTGTATCCACGTCAAAAATTCTCTTATATTCTGTGGGAAATTTTCCCTGTGCCGCATGTCAGGAAAATACCATTGTCAAAATCTTCCAATCCGATCTTGATATTTTCCCTTTTTCTGTGTTATGAAATTCTTCCTCAAAGTTCTCAGATTCCTCTTTTCTGATCCGTGGGAGCCAGCAGCGGCACGAAGCCGTATCAGACCGTGTTTCCACGGATTGCACGTCAGCCTCAACAAACAAAGGAGGTGTTATGAAGCAAGTCGTGGTTCATCCGGAACGCTGTGTGGGATGTATGCAGTGCATGACAGCCTGTGCCGTATCCCACTCCGCATCCAAGTCCCTCTTCGCCGCCATCAGCGAAACCCCTCTGTCAAAACCCAGAATCCATATCGGCGCGGGATTGCACGGGGAGGGTTTTCCCAATCGCTGCAGACATTGTGATCCGGCCCCCTGTATGCTGGCCTGTCTGCCGGGAGCAATTTTCCGTATGCCGGAGATAAATACGGTTTGCATCAATCCGGATATCTGCATCAACTGTGCATCCTGCGCGATGGCCTGTCCCTTTGGTGTGATCCGTTATCATGAGGATCGATCTGCTCTTCCCGGCAAAACCGTGGCTGTCAAATGCGACAACTGTCTTGACCGGCAGATGCAGGGGAATATTCCGGCCTGTGCGGAGGCGTGCAAATCCGGTGCGCTCACATTTGAAGAATTCGCTGCAGCGCAGAAACGGAAAACAGATGCCACAGCGCGCAGTGTATCAGCAGAAGCAGCCGGGACTCCGGCACTTCCTCCCGGCATTGCACTGCTCAATGCTGTCAAAAAAGCTTATGCACATATATAGGCATCCGGATTTCAAAAAAACATAATGACTTCCACGGAGGAGATCGAGATGGAGAAAAAGTTTGAGAAAATGACCATTACGGAAGATGGTCAGTTGATGCTGAAAAAAGCCCAAAGGGATCAGATTGAAACCGTATGGGATCGGTATCAGGCCCAGTTGCCTCAGTGCGGATACTGTGAAATGGGTTTAAGCTGCCGTATCTGCAATATGGGGCCGTGCCGGGTGGATCCTTTTGGGGAAGGCCCCCAGCAGGGGGTGTGCGGTGCGGATGCGGATATTATTGTTGCCCGTAACCTGGGACGCATGATTGCGGCAGGTGCGGCCTCCCATTCAGATCACGGCAGGGATCTGGTGGAAGTGCTGGAAGCCGTGGCAGAGGGGAAAGCACCGGGATACAGCATCAGAGCACCGGAGAAACTGAAAAAACTGGCTGCGGAATACAGTGTTTCCTGTGAGGGAAAGGAACTTCTGAACATTGCCGCTGATCTGGCCCATGCCATGCAGGAGGATTTCGGGACACGGAAAAGGGAACTGACCCTGACAAAACGCGCACCGCAGAAACGGCAGGAAATCTGGCGGAAAATCGGGGTGATGCCCAGAGGGATTGACCGGGAAACCTCGGAAATGATGCACCGCACCCATATGGGCGTGGACAACGGGTGGCAAAGCCTGCTGCTTCATGCGGTAAGAAACGCACTTTCCGATGGGTGGGGCGGTTCCCTGATAGCAAGCGAGGTTTCAGACATTCTGTTCGGCATTCCCAAACCGGCCATGACCTCCGTTAATATGGGCGTGCTCAAAGAGGATGAGGTCAACATTCTGGTTCACGGCCACAATCCTGTGGTATCTGAGATGATCCTCCAGGCCTGTCAGAACCCGGATCTTGTGAAGTTCGCAAAAACAAAAGGCGCAAAAGGCATCAATCTTGCCGGACTGTGCTGCACCGGAAACGAACTGCTCATGCGCCACGGCGTGCCAATGGCCGGAAACCATCTCATGACCGAACTGGTCATTGCAACGGGCGCAGCAGATATGATTCTCGCTGATTATCAGTGCATTATGCCTTCGCTTGGAAATGTGGCGGCCTGTTATCACACCAAAATGATCAGCACCAGCGACAAGGCCCGTTTCCCTGGCATGGAACACCGGGAATTTCACCCGGAAAATGCTGCAGAACTGGCAAGGGAACTGGTACGGGAAGCAGTGGAAAACTTCAGCCGCAGGGGAAAGATATATATTCCTGTGGAACCGGTTCCCGCAATGGGCGGGTTTTCCGTGGAAGCCATAGTGGCTGCGCTGGGCGGAACCCCGACCCCCCTGCTGGAAGCCGTCAAAGCCGGGAAAATCCGTGGTGCAGCCGGAGTGGTGGGATGCAACAACCCGAAAATCAAACATGATCATGGACATGTCACTTTGGTGAAGCGCCTGATTGAAAATGACATTCTGGTGGTGGATACCGGATGCGCTGCTGTGGCCACAGCAAAAGCCGGATTCAAAGTTGCCGAGGCCGTTCAGTACGCGGGGCCGGGACTGAGGGAAATCTGCGGGGTACTGAAAATTCCGCCGGTGCTGCACATGGGCAGTTGCGTGGACAATGTGCGGATTCTGACACTGGCCTGTGCGCTGGCCGATGCTTTGGGCACAGACATCAGCGATCTGCCCATTGCCGGATCCGCACCCGAATGGTACTCGGAAAAAGCTGCTGCCATCGGTGTTTATTTTGTGGCTTCCGGGGTTTATACCGTTCTCGGCCCCATGCCGCCCATCACCGGCAGCATGAATATTGTGAAACTTCTCACCGAGGGACTGGAAAATGTGGTGGGTGCAACCTTTGCCGTGGAACCTGATCCGGAAAAAGCCGCCAGTCTGATTATCCGCCATATTGAAAAGAAACGCAGGGCATTGGGTTTGAGCAGCAGGGAGTGATTCTTCTTCACACAAACCTGCAGGATTCGGGTCAGTCATAGTCATATTGAATAACTGATGTTACGCCGCTCTTTTCAGCGTCATTCCGGCATAAGCCGGAATCCGGCAATATTAAAGAGTTGCGGATACCTGCTTTCTCCGGCATGTCCGGAAAGTCTCCCTTTCCCGTCATTCCGGTGAAAACCGGAATCCGGTTGTTTCAGCCAGTTCCGGATACCGGCTTTCGCCGGTATGACGATGGGGCGTAACATCAGTGAA
>CAZDIU010000094.1:0-4648 GCA_964505535.1 uncultured Desulfobacterales bacterium
TTTCTTTTCCGCTTTCCGCATCCCACAGCCGGATCGTGCTGTCAGATCCCCCTGAGGAAGCAGATATACTCCTTCCTGCTTCGGAAGCCACTATTCTGCTGTCCGGTGAAAAAACCGCAGTCACAACCGCGTCCCTGTATCCGGTCAGCACGGCTTTTTCCTTTCCGCTTTCCGCATCCCACAGCCGGATCGTGCTGTCAGATCCCCCTGAAACCAGTGTTTTTCCGTCCGGTGAAAAATGCAGGCTGGAAACAAAGGAGGCATGTTCCCTGCGCATCACGCCTTTTTCTTTCAGACTTTCCATGTCCCACAGCCGGATGCTCTTGTCCCATGATCCCGAAGCAAGGGTTTTGCCGTCAGGTGAAAAACACAGAACCGGCACAGGCCCCTCATGCCCTTTGAGCTGTGCTTTTTCCTTTCCGCTTTCCGTATCCCACACGCGGATGATTTTGTCCCATGATCCGGACGCCAGGGTTTTCCCGTCAGGTGAAAAACTGACGCTTAACACAGCGGTGTCATTTCCTGTGAACAGCATCTTTTCTTTCAGCGTTTCCATATCCCACAGCCGGATGGTTTTGTCCCATGATCCCGAGGCCAGGGTTTTGCCGTCAGGTGAAAAACGCACACACATGACAGAATCCCCATGTCCTGTGATCTGTGCTTTTTCTTTTCCGCTTTCCGCATCCCACAGACGAATGCTGCGGTCAGAGGATGATCTGGCTCCGGCCCCGGAGGCCAGAGTTTTGCCATCAGGCGAAAAAACCACTGTCCTGACCGGTTCGCTGTGCCCGGTCAGCACGGCTTTTTCCTTTCCGCTTTCCACATCCCAGACACGGATGGTTCTGTCATCTGATCCGGACGCGAGCGTTTTCCCATCGGGTGAAAAGGCAAGTGTGCTGACTGCCCCCTGATGATGACCGTGCGCGGGCGAGACAAAGATCTGCGGACAGTCCGGATAACTGAGAAGGATTCCGAATGCCTTTGCTTTTTCCTCTCCGGCCTTCCCCAGATCAAAATTTGCCAGAGAATGAAGGGCATACAGCCCTGCGGCATTGAAGTTTCTGTTCATTGCGGCAGTTCCTGCTTTTTCCGTGAACACAAAACCCAGATTCAGCCGGGCTTCTGTCAGACTTTCCTCAGCCTCCTTTGCCTTTGCCTTTGCCTTTGCCGCCTGTTTTGCGGCCTCCACAGACTTGACATATCCGAAGATTCCCAAAGCAGAAACCGTGAGAACAAAAACCGCGAGCACTGTTCCCAGAACAAGCATCCGCATTTTCCGGCTTTTTTCAGCCTCTTTTCTGCTTTTTTCCATAAAATTAGTCAATTCAGGTTTCAGATGCAGGCGGCTTTCATACGGAGCGATGTATGCCAGCGTATCCCTGTCCAGCAATCCCATCCGTTTTCTGTCAAAGGGTCTGTCGCCCGGAACTGTGCCAGAGGCATTTCGGATCTGCTGATACTCCCGGAACCGGTTTTCAACGGTCTGGCGCACTTCCATCAGTTCCTGCTCAATGCCGGTCATCCACTGCCGGATGGTATGGGCCAGAAAATCATGGCGGAGTTCATACAGTTCCCTGTCCGGATCTTCCCGGAGAATCCGTCTGGAAACCAGT
Organism: uncultured Desulfobacterales bacterium; assembly: GCA_964505535.1. Lineage (GTDB taxonomy): Bacteria > Desulfobacterota > Desulfobacteria > Desulfobacterales > Desulfococcaceae > JAABRU01. The sequence continues at coordinate 1,614 of CAZDIU010000094.1, forward strand.
TTTCTCAAAATCTCCTGCAAAACCCGATCCTCGATGCGGTTTCCATAATTTGCGGCTGTGTCGCTTATGCCTGCCCTGTCCGCAATCCGCTTGGTGCCTTCGGCAGTAATCAGGGATTTAAGCACCTGCCTTGCGGTTTCTGCATCCGGCATGTCTGAGATCTGCTCTTCAATGAAATCAGACAGGATGTTTTTCACCCCGCCCTGGGTCTGAAAATCCTCTGTTTTGATATGGGGCTGACGGGGATCCCGTTCCACTGCCCGGCGGTACAGTCTGTCCATCACCACCTGCACATAGGGAAGTTCCATGCCTTCCCTGCCCTGGGAAAGCTCGCTGATGACCTGTGGGGGAACCTCCGGATCCATCGCAACTCCGCACACCCGGCAGGGGCTTACAATCACGCTTTCCACCTGCATCCGGGACATGCTGCGCACCCAGATCCGGCTGGACAGAATATCCGGCACCACCCGTTCAAATTCAATCAGACGGGCAAAATATTCTTCCCGGATTCCCATGATGATTTTGATGTCCAGATCGGATGCAATGATTTTTTTCAGCAGAACCGCCATGTTTTTCCGGGTTTCCGCAGACTGGAGAATGAAGATTTCCTCAAACTGATCGAAAAACAGAAACAGGGTTTTTTTCAGCACCTGAGATGCTCCGGCAAGATTGTCAAACAAATCCGCGTGATCATCACAGGGCATAATTTTTTCAATGCAGTCATTTTTCAGGGAGGCAAAGGGATCCATTCCGGAACGGATGAGAAAGAATGCGGCTTTTTCCGGTCTGATCCGGGAAAACAGCCCGCACTGCACCAGCGAGGTTTTGCCGGTTCCCGAATTTCCGAAAACAACTGTCACCTTGTTGCTGAATGCCTGATGATAGAGTTCCGCAATTTCCAAATCTCTGCCAAAAAAGATGGACCGATCTGCGGCAGTATACGCGTCCAGAAACTTGAAGGGATTGCGGGGTCCGGGTTCCTGCTCTTTTTCTGCTGCGGTATCTGTCCGAGGTTCCTGCGCAGGCTCCTGTTCCTCGCCGCGGCTATCTTCTTTTTCCAGAAAATCTTCCAGAAAGGCTTCAAACGCATTGGGTTCTTTCATGATACAACCTCCTGTTTATCCCAGCAGATCCGCAATATGCTCAAACTCCTGATGCAGTTCCGGGGAAAATTTCACATTTTCCCGGTCTGCGGCCCGCGCCTTTCCGGACATCAGCAGATCAAATTCCTCATCCACATCCAGGCGATCTTCCTGCTGTCTGTTTTCCACAAAAAATTTGCCGCCCGGATCAATGCCGATATATTCCAGCCGTTTTCCCTCTGTGCCGTTATAATAAAACACATCTGCGGCATCTCCCGCGGATTCCTCATAAATGTAAAAAGGATACAGGTTCAGATAGTTTTCCGCGTCATAGCGGATGATGACCGTGTCGGTCTCCTTGAAACTGTGCAGTGTGCTGCTCAGATTGATGCCCTTGCCGATGCTGTCGCCCTTGAGGGTTTTGCCTTTGTGCAGAAATTCCGGATTCTGGCGGGGTTTTTTGTTCACCTCAATGGATTTGATATAGCCGAAACTGACCTGCCTGAGAAATTCCAGACGATGCAGGGCCGTGTGCAGATAATTGAGGGAGATGGCAGCCGCGCTCTCCTGTTTGTCTTTTGTATCCAGAACCACCTTGTGATGGGCAATCGCGTTTCTCAGTTTGATGAGTTTGTCCAACGCAATCTTGAATTCGCTTTCCTTTCTGTTTTCATAGAACAGATCGCTGAGTTCCGGGATGACAATTCCTGCACCGGTATCCTGCAGAAAGACAAGTCCTTCGCGCGCAAAGTTCATCCAGATGCCGAAACCGGGACGTCTGATGTTTTTTTTGAAATCAGATTTTATGCTGTTGGGAATTTCCATATTTTCTTTTTCTTTCAGGGCAATAAGTTCTGCAAGGGCAATGATGCCCACCAGCCGGGCTGCGGATTCGGCTGTCTGCAGAATGTACTCCAGTTTTTTGTCCGGGTCTTCCTTCAGATTGAGACCTGAGGCAATCCGGTAAAGAATGGCAATGGGATAAGGATACTGTCTGATGATCTCATCCGTGTTTTTTTCTTGCATTTTAACAATCTCCTGTGTGATGGACAATTGTCTGTCTGAGACAGGCGGGCGCGGCTGCGCCGTTTTCAGAAAAACCGGATTTTTTGCAAAAAATCCGGTTTTTGAGGGAAAAATGAAACTGTCCCCTTCTCACCACTGCTCATGAATGGCCCGCACCTCCTCTGCGGTCAGAATCGTTCCCTCTCTGGGGGAATCCACAATGGTAAAATTGTGTCCCCATCCGAAATACCAGGGATCAGCGTTGTCCGTGGGAAAACGTCTGGGTTCTGTCGGACGCTGCTTCCCCTCTTTTTCCCGTTTTTCAGATTCATGCTTTTCAAGCAGTTCTCCCAGACCCTTTAAATTGGTTCCGGATTCCGGGTTGACACTGATGACAAACCGGTTCTTTTTTTCATCAGACCAGTCCACTGCAAGCAGCAGATAGCCCCTGCCTCCCGGAGCCCTGCTGTCAGTTCTGGCCCACTGCTTGAAAAAAAGGCTTTTGGGCCTGCAGAGCCAGAGTCCTGTCACTTTTCGGCAATCCCCGTTTTCTTCCCGGTTGATCCGGGCCGTGCAGATTCTGCTTTCCGGATGACAGATATCCTGTTCATACAGAGTGCGATCTGTTCTGATCAGGTCCCTTTCCTTCCCAAACCAGTCCGGTTCATGCAGAAACACAGATGAAAATCCTGCATCCGGATTCCTTTCCATTATGTACATTGCCGCGTCAATCACCCGCAGTCCGGCCTCAAGCAGACGAAGATCACTTTTCTCAGGGGAAGATTTTTTTCTGACAAGATGCTGGTGCGCCATAAATATGCCGTACAGGGAATCGCCCAGATGTTCCGGATCAGGGATAAGCCCCTGATCCGTCTGTCCCACATACCTGCCCAGTTTTTCAAGAATGAATCTGCGGCTCTCCTTTTTGTCATCTTTGAGATCATAGGC
>CAZDIU010000094.1:4658-16222 GCA_964505535.1 uncultured Desulfobacterales bacterium
GATACAGGGTGGCAGCGCAGTCGAGATCCGGGATGGTGTGAACGCGGAATTCAATTTTGGAGTCTGAAATTCCCTGAATATGTTCGCGAAGCAGCTCCGGCTTTTTCAGCAGAAGCTCACACGCGCTGTCGGTCTCATGGTCGGCAAAATGATGATCAATAATGCCGTGCTGACATGAATTTCCCGTGTCAATATAAACCACACCCTTTTCCGGCATGGCAACAAATCCCATGGGCACAAAATCCACCCGGTAGCGCAGCAGGGGGTTCACGGCATACACATGAACCGGTTTCATGTTTTTGATTTCAATCTGCTTCAAATCCCGAAGCGTAAAATTGACTTTTTCAGGATTTTTCCATACATCCGGCTCTCTGCTGTCAAAACAGTATTCAGAGACCAGCATGTTTGCCTGAACATCTTTGGTCTGGGATTCGATCCGGGTTGCCAGATTGATGCTGTTGCCGATGACTGTGAGATGACACCGGGACAGCCCCCCCAGATAACCGATCCCAACAGTTCCCTTGTCAAGGCCCATGCCCACCTTGATTTCCGGGAGCCCGACTTCCATTGTCATGGCACTGTGGGTCAGAACCCGCTGAAAGCATCTGATTGCACGGGCAATAATATCCAGCATATCTGCCTGATGTTCTGTAAAGACATTAAACAGGGCAATAATGCAGTCTCCGATAAATTCAAGGATGGTTCCGCCGACTTTTCCGAGTTCCTCATGGATGATTTTAAACAGGGGATTGAGAATTTCAAACATCGTCACAGATGAATATTCCTGACACAATGTGGAAAAGCTGCGCACATCCATGGACAGAATCACAGCATTGTGCTGCATGACATCTGCTGTTTCCATATGATCTGTGACCCGCTGCATCCGGAATTTTCCCATAAACCGGGTCATGGAAAAATGATGGTAGGTATCCGCGTTTTTCTGTTTCAGAATGTCTTCAAATTCTTTCAGCGGACCGGGCAGCTCCCACTGGGCAATGCAAAGGGCATAATGTTCAATATCCTGAAGCGAGAGCATTTCAATGGCTTCCGTATTGCAGAAGCATCTTCTCAGTTCGCACAGGCAGCCGAAATTCTCTGCAATCAGATCTTTTGCCAAAAATTCAGCACCATGCCAGGTTATGCCGGTAAACAGGGGACAGGGTTCCCTGAAACTCTTTGTTTCCGCACAGGTACTGGAAAAAAAACCGTCTGTCCACTCCTGAAGAAAAGAGACGCAGGGTTCCCACTCTTCCGAAAAATCCGTAACCAGTTCCTGAATGTTCCGGACACATTTCTCCCTGTCTCCGTAAAGCAGATGAAAAATCTGAAGCACCATAAGGGAACAGAAGTGTTCATGTTTCAGACCGGCCTGCTTTGCAACCTCATGCCAGTCCTGGGCAAATTTGAGGGCCATTTTCAGATTTCTGTTCATGACAGCCGCACTCATAAGCGCCCGGAAGCCCAGCACCCGATCCACCGGCAGGATCAGATGATCCGTTTTTTGGGACATGCCGAACAGCACATTGGTAATGCCGGGATTGGTCAGTTTCAGTCCGATCTGGGAGATCCCCTTGTAAAGCCAGGAAATATACCAGGATTCATTTTTTTTGCATTTGAAACTGTAGATTTTGTGAGACAGATCCAGACACAGCGTGAAGGAGTCCCGATCCCCTGTCTTGATCAGCAGACGGCATATCTCGGACAGGAGAAAAACAGGGTGCGGATGGTTCCGAATATCGTGAAATGACAGATCAAGAAGCACCTGTCTGTAAACCGGATGAGAACCCAATGGAGATGTGTATGCGTCCCTGCCGGGCTTGTTTTCAGCCGGAAGCAGATCACCGACAAGATTCCACAGGTGCTGATGAATCTCATCTTTGGTTCTGCATGAATCAAACACTGAAAAATCCCTGTTCATACGGTATCCTCCATTCTGCTTTCGGATATTCGCAGCAGGTTGTTTTTGAAATCTGTTAAGCAAAAAACCATGCCCCAAAAACCGGAATTGAATCAGTATATTTCGATTTTGCAAAAAAATTCAACAAAAATATGATCAGATATGCTACAGTTTTTAAGAAAAAAAATGCGCAGTTCAATGAAATTCACCAGGATGATCGAATTCCTCAGGGCAATCCCCGCTCCCGCCCGATCATAGAGATGGTCGTGAAGAAGTCTTTTTTTTCAGCCTATTGCGGATGGTTTTTATTGATTGATGTTTTCTGATTCTGAATACAGGCGGATATTGACTTCCCCCCTTTGTTATGATATTTATTTCATAATTTTCTTGTTGAGAATATGAATAATGGTGATTCCCCATTGAAAATATACCTGCAGGCAGGCAAAAAGAAGTTTTCGTGTGTTCAAAAAACCGGATTTTTTTTGAAAAATCCGGTTTTTCTGAAAAACTTTATGCCTGAAAAATTTATACCAATTCGCCATTGCTCTGATCCGATGCTGTCAGTCATTCCGGCTTTCTGCAGCAATGCCATTAAGTCAGGGAACGCCCTGAAAGGGCTGATTAATACAGCCCGGGCCGGCGGCCCGGGGATACAGGACAAAAAATGCAACAGGCCCTGAAAGGGCGGATTATATAACAGCAGCATTCCGGAAACATTTTTCAATGCGCCCCTTCAGGGCCCGGATTTGTTTTTCACCCTTTTCCCGGTGCGCTGCACCGGGCTGCATCAATCCGCCCTTTCAGGGCTTTCCTGAAATGCCTTTTTTTAACTTAGGGATTTTCCAAAAAATAATCTGCCCATTGCAGGGGCGACCGGCCGGTCGCCCCTGCAGATTCCCCATAAAAAACGGGTATTTTATTTCTTGTGAGTTCCCTTAATGGCATTGGCTTTCTGCAGAGGAACGCGGTACGGACTCTCTGTGTCCGACATTGGAGAAAACCAATGACGAATCGGTATAACGAATACTGCTCTGGACAAGGACAGCCTGGCAATACGGATTATGGAATTCAGAATGCAATTGTCAGTTTTGTCTGGAATATTGCGGATGATGTGCTGGGGGATGTGCATGTCCGGGGGAGATGCCGGGATGTGATTTTTCCCATGACTGTGCTCCGCTGCCTGGATGCGCTTCTGAAACCGGACAAAGAGACCGTGCTGAAAATGAAAAATGACGCTGGACAGAATGACGGAACTGTGCAATATGGAAGATCAGAGGCATACGCAGACAGTGCGCAGTGAACATTATTCCTCAAACTGCCACTTCCCTCTGCGTGTCGGTTTCTTCAGGGATTTCTCCAGTTGCTGGAGAAAAGTCTTCCGGGGAATCTCTCTGGCCCCCAAACTGCTCAGGTGACGGGTGTGCACCTGACAGTCAATCAAATCAAAATTCCACTTTTCCAACTGCCGCACCAGTCTCACAAAGGCCACCTTGGAGGCATTGCTTACCCGCATGAACATGGATTCGCCAAAAAAAGATCCGCCCAGCGAAAGCCCGTACAGCCCGCCCACCAGACGGCCGTCCAGCCATGTTTCCACTGAATGCGCATATCCCTGTTCGTGCATACGGCAGTAGGCCTCAATCATTTCATCCACAATCCACGTCCCCTGTCCGGTTTCCGTACGCACGGATGCGCATTCGCAGATCACCTGATCAAAAGCCCTGTCCGCGGTGATATGAAAGATTCCCCTCCGGATGGTCTTTTTCAGGCTTGCGGAAACCATCAGTTCCGAAGGATACAGTATCAGACGCGGATCCGGGGACCACCAGATGATGGGCTCATCTTCGGAATACCAGGGAAATATTCCCATTTTATAGGCCAGAAGGAGGCGTTTGGGGCTCAGATCCCCGCCCACGGCCAGCACTCCTTCTTTTTCAGCCAGGTGGGGCGGAGGGAATCCGATTTTTTCACCAAGCTGAAATACGGGCATTACTTCTTTTCCTGCAGGATCTCATGATAAACAAAAACAATCTCATCCTCTTTCATATCCAGATAAACACTTCCGCCTTTTTCCAGCTTTCCGAACAGAATCTCATCAGCCAGTCTGTCCTTGATTTCTGTCTGGATCAGACGGCTCAGCGGTCTTGCACCGTAACGGGGATCATATCCTCTTTCTGCCAGACTTGTGCGCACTTTGTCTGAAAGGCTCAGAATTACCTTTTTGGCAGCGAGTTGTCCGTTGAGTTCCGCAATGAATTTGTCCACCACTTTTTCCATGATTTCCACAGACAGGGCTTCAAAGGTGATGATGGCGTCCAGCCGGTTTCGGAACTCGGGTGTGAAGAATTTTTCAATGGCCTTTTCGCTTTTGCTTTTCACATCTTTTTTCGGATCACTGAAGCCAATGGTGTGACTGCTCATTTCCCTCGCTCCAGCGTTGGATGTCATAATCACGATCACATTGCGGAAATCAGCCTTTTTCCCGTTGTTGTCCGTGAGAGTGGCGTAATCCAGCACCTGCAGCAGAATATTGAAAATATCCGGATGCGCCTTTTCAATCTCATCCAGCAGCAGCACGCTGTGGGGATGCTTGCGGATGCCGTCCGTGAGCAGTCCGCCCTGATCAAAGCCGATATATCCGGGAGGCGCTCCGATCAGACGGGCCACCGCATGTTTTTCCATGTATTCACTCATGTCAAAGCGCAGAAAACTGATGCCCAGAGCAGAGGCAATTTGACGGGCCACCTCGGTTTTTCCCACGCCTGTGGGGCCTGTGAACAGAAAGGAACCCACAGGATGCCCCGGAGTTCCCAGCCCGGAACGGGATCGGTGTATGGATCTGACCAGCGAGAAGATGGCATCATCCTGACCGAAAACCGCTTTTTTCAGGTTTTCCCCCAGATTTTCCAGCCGGGCCTTGTCAGAGGAGGATACACTCTGGGTGGGAATTTTTGCCATTTTCGCGACAGTTTTTTCAATATCCGCGGGATGAGCCTTTTTCCGGAATCCTCCGCCGCTCAGACGCAGAAAGGCTCCGGTTTCATCAATGACATCAATGGCTTTGTCTGGCAGATACCGGTCATTGATATACTTGGCGGAAAGTTCCGCAGCGGATTTCAGTGCCGAGTCTGTATAGACAATATTGTGATGTTTCTCATAGCAATCTTTGAGTCCTTTAAGAATTTTATAACTTTCCTCCACTGTGGGTTCAGAGATTTCAATCTTTTCAAAGCGCCGGGACAAAGCCCGATCTTTTTCCAGGTGATTCTGATATTCCTCATAGGTCGTGGAACCGATGCAGCGCATTTCCCCGCTGGCCAGAAAGGGTTTCATGATGTTGGAGGCATCCATGGTTCCGCTGCTGGATGCCCCTGCTCCCACAATGGTATGGATTTCATCAATAAAGAGAATTGCGTCCTTCTTCTGTTTCAGAGCTGCAATGACCCCTTTAAGCCGTTTCTCAAAATCTCCCCGGAATTTGGTTCCGGCCAGAAGAGCGCCCAGATCCAGGGAATAAATGCGGACATCCCTGAGCACATCCGGCACATCACCCATATGAATTTTCAGGGCCAGGCCTTCGGCCATGGCTGTTTTTCCCACACCCGGCTCTCCCACAAACACAGGATTGTTCTTGCGGCGGCGGCAGAGCACCTGAACGGTGCGTTCCAGTTCCGATTCCCTGCCGATGAGCGGATCGATCTTTCCCTTTGCCGCTTTGCTCACCAGATCTGTGGTAAACACTTTGAGGGGATCGACCGCCTTTTTGGGGGCTTTGGCCGGGTCCTCGGTGCCGCCCTCTGTTTTTTCCGGCTGTTCTGTCTCCGGTGCTGCCGCGCTGAAGGCCTCTTTGGGCATTTCATGGGAGATGTAATTGAGCACATCCAGACGGGTAATGCCTTCCTGCATCATATAGTAAACCGCGTAAGATGCCTCTTCCAGAAACATGGATGCCAGAATGTCTCCCACATCCACTTCCGCTTTTTCAGAAGAACGCGCCTGATTCACAGCCCGCTGTATCACTCTCCGGAATCCCACTGTCTGCTGAAAAACATAGTCACGGCCCTCAGGAATGCTTTGCATACGTTCATTAAAAAATGTCTGGAGCCGGTTCTTCAGACTGCTGACATTTCCCCCGCACCCCTCAATAATCCCGATGCCGGTTTCATCGTGCAGAATGGCATACAGAACATGCTCTATGCAGATATGCTCATGGCGTCTTTTTTTTGCCTCCCTTACAGCAAAACCCAGGGTGGCATTCAGTTCTTTGCTGATCATTTATTCCTCCTCCATGGAGCATTTGAGAGGATAACCGTTTTCACTGGCCAGTTTGGTTACGGTTTCCACTTTTGTTTCAGCCACTTCGCAGGTATAAACCCCGCAGACGCCAATGCCTTTTCTGTGAACACTGAGCATGATCCGCGTGGCCTCCTCCTCGGCTTTGTTGAATACGAACATGAGGATTTCCACAACAAAATCCATTGGTGTGTAATTGTCGTTGTGGAGAAGCACCTTGTACATGGACGGTTCGTGAATGTCTTCCAGGGTGTCGGATTCGACAATTTCCTGAACCTCAGAATCCTGGGAACTCATATTTCACCCTCCGAACAGTATAATATATATCTTTCAATATATTGCATATTATATGCCTATTTCCCGCAGCATTTTTTGTATTTCTGACCGCTGCCGCAGGGGCAGGGATCATTTCTGCCCACCTTTTTTTCTGAGCGTCTCACGGGTTTCTTTTTCACCGGTTCCGCGTCCCCGCTGCCGGAAAAAACCAGGTTTTCCTCCCGGGGCTTTTTCAGATCATTGATTGTGCCGGACTGGACCCTGTGAATGCGGAACAGGGTGGAAACGGTTTCCTCCTTGACACGGGCAATCATGCTGTTGAACATCTCAAAGCCTTCTTTTTTGTATACAATCAGCGGATTCTGCTGGGCATATCCCCGCAGACCGATGCCCTCCTTGAGATGATCCATGTTGAGGAGATGATCCTTCCAGAGCGTATCCACAGTCTGCAGCATGACATAGCGTTCCAGATTTCTGAGATCCTCCTGGCCGAACTCCTGCTCTTTCTCATCATAAATCCGGATGGCGGACGTGTAAATCAGATCCGCGAGTTTTTCCGCATCCAGACCTTCCAGCGAAGCCTCGTCAAGTTCCATGCGGAAATTGAACTGCTGAAAGATGGCATCATTGAGCCCTTTGATGTCCCAGTCTTCGGGCAGAATTTTTTCATCCGCAAAATCCAGAGCAATTTCCTCGGCCTTTTCAAAGATCATGTCTTCGATGGCCGGTTTCAGATTCTCTCCGGTAAGGGCTTCCCGGCGCTGCTCGTAGATAACCTCCCGCTGCTGGTTCATGACATCATCATATTCCAGCAGGTGCTTGCGGATGTCAAAGTTGTGGGCCTCCACCTTGGACTGCGCATTTTCTATGGCACGGGAAATAAGGCCGTGCTCAATGGGCTCGCCCTCTTCCATGCCCAGTTTTTCCATAATGCTCTGGATGCGTTCACCGCCGAATATGCGCATGAGATCATCTTCCAAAGCCAGATAGAAACGCGAGGAACCCGGATCCCCCTGACGGCCGGAACGCCCCCGCAACTGGTTGTCAATGCGGCGGCTTTCATGCCGCTCTGTGCCAAGAATGTGCAGCCCTCCGGCTTCGAGCACAGCATCGTGCCGTTTCTTCCACTCGGCTTTGAATTTCTCAATCTCCTCGGGTCCGGGCGGCTCATTGCGCTGCGCAGCCTCTGCCTCCCAGTTGCCGCCCAGAATGATGTCGGTTCCGCGTCCGGCCATGTTGGTGGCAATGGTCACAGCACCGGGACGGCCTGCCTGGGCAACAATCTCGGCTTCCTGCTCATGATGCTTGGCATTGAGAACTGTGTGCTTTATCCCTTTTTTGCCCAGTTTCCGGCTCAGGTCTTCAGACACATCAATGGAGATGGTTCCCACCAGAACAGGCTGGCCGCGTCTGTGGCAGTCTGCAATCTCGTCTATGACAGCCTCAAACTTTTCCCTGCGGGTTTTGTAGATCATATCCGCATAATCCTTTCGGATCATGGGTTTGTTGGTGGGAATGACCATGACATCCAGATTGTATATTTTTTTGAACTCAGCCGCCTCAGTGTCTGCCGTGCCGGTCATGCCCGCGAGTTTGTTGTACATGCGGAAATAATTCTGAAAGGTGATGGTGGCCAGGGTCTGGTTTTCATTTTCGATTTTGACATTCTCTTTCGCCTCCAGCGCCTGATGAAGCCCTTCACTGTAGCGCCGTCCCGGCATGAGACGGCCTGTGAACTCATCCACAATCAGCACTTCGCCGTTTTTCACAATATAATCCACATCCCGCTTGAACAGGGTATGGGCCTTCAGGGCCTGATTGACGTGGTGCAGGAGTTCTATGTTTCTGGGATCATAAATGTTTTCCACCTCCAGAAGTTTCTCCGCCTTCGCGACCCCCTCCTCTGTCAGCACCACGGATCGGGCTTTTTCATCAATGGTGTAATCCTCATCCTTTCTCAGCCGGGGAATGATGGTGTTGACCTGATAGTAAAGACTGGTGGATTTTTCCGCAGGGCCGGAAATAATCAGCGGAGTTCTGGCCTCATCAATGAGAATGCTGTCCACCTCATCCACAATCGCGTAGTTGAGTTCCCGCTGCACCAAAGATTCCCGGTAAAATTTCATATTGTCCCGGAGATAGTCAAAGCCGAACTCGTTGTTGGTTCCATAGGTAATATCCGAGCCATAGGCAGCCTTGCGCTCCTCATCGTCCAGCCCGTGCACAATCACGCCCACGCTCAGGCCGAGAAACCGGTATATCTGCCCCATCCATTCCGAGTCACGGCGGGCCAGATAATCATTTACGGTTACGATATGCACCCCGCGTCCGTCCAGGGCATTGAGATAGGCCGCAAGGGTGGATACCAGGGTTTTTCCCTCACCGGTTTTCATTTCCGAGATTTTTCCCTGATGCAGAACAATGCCGCCGATGAGCTGCACATCATAATGGCGCAGCCCCAGGGTGCGCACCGATGCCTCCCGCACCGTGGCAAAGGCTTCCGGAAGAAGGGCATCCAGTTCCTCTCCTTTTTCCAGCCGTTCCCGGAAGCGGACGGTCTGATTTTTCAGTTCTGCATCACTCATGGCACGAATACCGGCCTCCAGTTGGTTCACCTGTTCCACAAGAGGCTGCATCCGTCTTATTTCACGCTCATTTTTGCTTCCAAACACCTTTGTCAGAAAATCAAGAATCATTATATGCAAGGTTCCTTTTTCAAATTGCCGGAAAACCGCGCTGTTTTCCCAAAAAAATTATGCTTTCAGAGAATCAGGGGAACTCTGTCCGAATCTTCATCAGAGAAAGCTGTCATCCATCCGGTTTCTGAAGGAGGCCGGGGAGTGTTCTTTGACCGCCTGAAAATCCGCCTTCTCCTTTTGCAAAAAGGGGGAAACTGTGGACTTGTTTCGAACTTACGTTACTATAACCATATTTTATGACGAAAGCAAAGGAATGTCCATAAGGAATGCAATTTTTATGCAGGAAATGAAAGAAACTGTTTTTTTATCCCATTTCTTTATGGATCAGACTCCCGCAACAGGGCAGGGTTGTTAAATTCAGTCACAACTCACTGAAATCCTTATCCTCCCTTTTGCAAAGGGGGCAGAGGGGATTTTTCTTTGACTGACCGAAAATCCGCCTTAATCCCCCTTTAAAAATGCAGAGATGTTAAGTTCTGCGACAACTGACTGAAATCATCATCCCACCTTTGTAAAGGGGGGCAGGGGGGATTTTCTTTAACTGACTGAAAATCTTATTTAATACATCTTTACAAATGGGGGAAATCCTGAAGAGAACTTAACAGTCCGGCCGCAGCAGAAGGCCAGCAGATTCCGGGAAAAATCTCAGTCCCAAGTGCATATTCCCAAACTTGCGGTTGTGTTTTCCCTGAACAATGATTTATAATGAAAACAGTTCTGATCTGCGGAACTGTTTGTACGAGAAGGTGTCAGGAATCACGGCTTTTTTTATCTGTCACCGTGATCCGCTGCGCCTGGCTGTTTATTTTGCCCAAACACAGGAGGAAACGGATGATGAAGACAATGATTTTCTTAGCGGCATTGGGGATTGTTCTGTGCCAGGTTCCGGCCGGAGCATCGGAAAACAGAGATGTGCAGGCTGTGGCAAAAGCAAATACAGAATTTGCGATTGATCTGTATGCCGCACTCAAAAACGGGGAAGGCAATCTTTTTTTCTCTCCGTACAGCATTTCTTCCGCACTTGCCATGACCTGGGCCGGAGCCGGGGGACAGACAGCAGAGCAGATGGCCTCGGTTCTTCATTTTGCTTCGGAACCCGCTTATATCCATACGGGTTTTTCAAATCTTCAGAAAGGATTGGATGCCGGAGGGAAAAAACGCGATTATGAACTGCATATTGCCAATGCCCTGTGGGTGCAGCAGGGATATCCGCTCAAAAGGGAATTCACGGATCTGCTTGATGAACAGTATGCTGCCGGGCTGAGACAGTGCGATTTTGCCGGTGCTGCGGAAGAATCCCGGAAACAGATAAACGCATGGGTGGAAGAAAAAACCCGTGACAAAATCACAGAACTGATAGCCCCCGGAGTGCTGAACGCTCTGACCCGGCTTGTTCTCACCAATGCGGTTTATTTCAAAGGCATGTGGGCCAGTCAGTTTAAAAAAGAGCAGACACAGCCTGCTCCCTTCACCCTGCCGGACGGGAAAACCGGCCAGGTGTCCATGATGCATCAGAAAGGAAATTTCGGCTATCTGGAAACAAAGGATTTGCAGGTGCTTGAAATGCCTTATGAAGGGGATGATATTTCCATGCTCATTTTTCTGCCAAAGGAAAAGGATGGGCTGAAAAATCTGGAAGCATCGCTTACAGCACAAAATCTGGAGCAGTGGCTTCCGAAATGGAAAAGAGAAGTGCTGGTATGGGTTCCGAAATTCAGACTGACCTCGCAGTTCATGCTGGCCGATGTGCTGAGGTCTTTGGGCATGACAGACGCGTTCTCCGCTTCAGCGGATTTTTCAGGGATGACCGGGAAAAAGGATCTGTTTGTTTCAGCCGTGATTCACAAGGCTTTTGCGGATGTCAATGAGGAGGGAACAGAGGCTGCCGCTGCAACCGCTGTGGTGATGGCAAGATCCGCGGCTGTTCCGTCCATCCCGGTTTTCCGTGCGGATCATCCTTTCATTTTCCTCATCCATGACAAGGCTTCCGGCAGCATTCTCTTTCTTGGCAGGATGATGCATCCGGATTCGCGGGAATGAACAGGAGATAGTGGGTCAAATCGGTTGATGATGCAGAAAAAAACACTCCCCTCCCGCCGGGGGAGGGGATTTCAGATCAACGGATTTGACCTGTCAGCAGAAATCTTGACAGAACCACCGGAATGTAAGGTCTGCGCTTTGCCCGCACAGATGTTATGTCACCCGGTTCTTTTTTCAGAACATGCCGGAAGAAAAACAGCAGGGATTTGAAAGCCTGATCTTATAATGCGGACGGTACCGTTCCTCTGTGATTTTCTCTTTCAGAAGGGCTTCGAAATCTGTCCGGATTTCCGGGAGAATCTGCAGCATATACCATTACTTGAAACATTTTCATGTTACAGTGCATACTGAACGTACAG
>CAZDIU010000095.1:0-16149 GCA_964505535.1 uncultured Desulfobacterales bacterium
TCCCAAACGGTTCCTTCCTGTCCGATGGTAATCTGTCCCGGCGGAGGAGACAAAACACTCAGTTCCTGTCCGTTGCGATACACATGAATGACTGCCGGGGCCCCGGCATGTGCTCCCCCTGGCTGGGTTGTGGAATGGTACATGGGAATTTCAATGATATATGCCCCGCTTGCCTCTATTCCCGCTGTCGCTGCCTGCGGTGAAAAGGAAGTCCCGTTCGGCTGGGTGACTTCAAAGGTATAAGAACTGCCTGTCTGGTGCGTAATCAGGGTTCCGTTGACGGTAAGGGTGCCGCCGATGATGGAGGCAATGGGGATCTGTGCTGAAACTTTGGATGAAACAATGGCAAAAAGAAACAGGAGAAGAACAACAGCATATCTTTTGAGCATGGCATAGACCTTTCTGTATTTATCAGAATTATTTCATTTCCGTGCAAACCTGCAAAAAAAACACACATACAGGCTTTATAACGATCTGTGTGTGATATTCAAGATTTTTTTTATGCTGCCCGTCAATATCCTGCGAACTTGCACAAAAATAATCCCCCTGTGTCAGAAAAAACAGACCGTATGAATCCCTTTGCAGAATATGAGACAGCAAATCCAATCCCGGAGACGTTTTTTCCATACATCAGGGAAGCGTCCATGTGCAGTTCTCTTTGACATTCACCCAGTATCCATATCCGGGCTGTGCGGTAAAAAGGCTTGTAAAAATGGGCTTTTCCGGATTACAGACCAGCCAGCGGTTATCCACAAATGCCCAGACCGTTATGATTTTTCCTGCAATGGAGGAAAATGCGGTTTCAATTTTCTGGGGTGTGGCAGAATTGTAACCCACCAGATTCCATCCGGCAGAAAGGGGAATGCTTTTGCCCGGTGGGGAACCGGAAACACTGAGTGTTGCAGTTTCTTTCATGTCAATCCAGTAACCCCGGCCAGATTCAACAGTTGAGAGTGTGACAGCAGGAAATCCCGGTTTATTGAATTTCCAGCTTCCCTCCTTATAACTCCATACCGAGACATACTTTCCCGCTATGGGTGACAGTACAGATTCCAAAGCGGTATTTGCCGGAGTCACAGGAACACTGAACAGATTCCATCCCGGCTGCAAAGAGATGGAGAAAACCTTTCCCGGCGCATCGTCATCATCCGGATTCAGAGGCGATCCGCTGTTTGCGATTTCATATCCGTCCGGACGCCCGCCCCTGTCTGTGTCAGCCAGAAGCGGGTCGGTTTGGTAACGGTAAATTTCGTCATAATCAGTTATCCCGTCCCCGTCTGTATCCGCTTCCAGAGGATGGGTTCCGTTTTTGTATTCATTGAGATTGGAAACACCGTCTCCGTCAGAATCCATTGCCGGCGCCAAATTTCCGCCATAACGGTTCTCCCACCAGTCCGGCAGACCGTCTCCGTCCGAATCGGAACTGCTGAGACCCGGACCTGGATCTGCAATCGCTCTTTCCGGCGGAATCCATATCCCACAGCAGATGACTGTCACCCATACCCACATGAAAAGAGTGCAATTTTTCATGGTATATTCCGTAAAATCCGGCAGAAAGCTCTGCCATTTCTGAATATCATTCATGCCGCATCCGGGCATTGTTCTGAGTCAGTGCACAGCACTTTTTTTCAGTGCTGTTACGAATAAGGGGCTGTATCAAAATAACCTGTTACAATCCTTAAGGTTTTTCAAAACCTTAAGGGTTTCAGTGCAGAAAATCTGCACAGGTTATTTTTTTACAAACCCTAACGGATTTTTTACACTGCCCGGACTGCCCAAAAGTGAAACATCCGTGCATGGAAAACAGGCGGAAACCATGCAGGCAAATCTTTCAAAAATAGCTACATAACATTGCTTATATGATAAATCAAGATTTTATTCCCATTCAGCAAATATTTCTGAATAACATTCCAAATTGAAAAATTCTTCTTTCTTCGGAAACAGGCCCGGCAGACTTCAGACGACCGGAAGAGAAAGTGTTAATTAAGATCAACTGCAAAAAAAAACAACACTCAATTAATACTTATAGAATACGCATAAAATATGGGGAGTTTTCCGCTTCTGAATCAAGGATGCATTGTGAATGCATCCTCTTCTTTTTCTCCAAAAGAGGCCAGACATGTTTTGAGATTAATCTTTTTGTTCTGTATGCCAATTTTTTTCCGGATGCTGTTCCGGTGATTTTCAACCGTTCTTGCGGACAGATTCATCATCCGGGCAATTTCCTTTGTGGATTTCCCCTGCAGGATCAGATTGGCTATTCTGATTTCCGCTGGACTGAGCTGCTGAAATTCAGCGCTCATCCTGCGCATGAACGGGGAACAGATTTCCTTTAAATTTGAAATAATATCATTAACATAGCTTTTCTGTGCGGAATTCATGCGGCTTCCCTTCAGTCTGTCCAGAAGCGGAAACACAAAACTGTTCACATTGAATACAAGCGTTCTTTCCAATTCCTTTCTGTATTCCTCCCTGTTTCTCAGGAGCACCTGCAATGCGGTGTTCATTTCTTCCAGGTTTTTTGTTTTTGCCGCCAGTTCCCTGTCCCTGCTTTCCAGATCTCTGCACATTTTCAGAAGTTCGGCAGTTCTTTCCTCCACTTTCTGTTCCAGTTCATCCCGTGATTTCAGGAGGGCTTCGTGCATCTGCCTGAGTTTCAGATGCAGTCTGACACGGGAAAGCACCTCTTCCCTGTGAAAAGGCTTGGTGATGTAGTCTACGCCTCCGGCTTCAAATCCTTTTGTTATGACAGACGGTTCTGCAATCGCACTGAGAAAAATGACAGGAATGTCACGGGTGGACGCATCTGACTTCAGACGGCAGCATACCTCAAAACCGTCCATATCCGGCATCATGATATCCAGCAGGATCAGCTCCGGTTTATGGAGAGTGAGAAATTTCAGTGCCTTTGTTCCGTTTTTGACAATGGCCACCTGATAGTGGTGAATCTGCAGCAGACCGGCCAGCAGACTCAGATTTTCGGGATTGTCGTCCACAAGCAGAATAAAGGGCTTTCTGTTTTTTTCCGGAATTCGGGGGGCAGATTCAGGAACAGTCTCTGCATTTTCGCTGCTGCTCATCGAATATAATCCTCCAGTCTGGGAGGAGTTGACATATAACCGTGCAGGGGACGCCACTCACACTGGGCTGTGAGTTCCACACCCCCCTGAATCACGGAAACAGGCCGGTCGGACGAGACCACCACAGCAAGAATGTTTTCATGAAAGGCAGTGAAACGGAGTGCAGAATTGTAGCGGGCTCCTCTGGCTCTGTCCTCACCTGCAACTGCATGCCCGTCCAGCAGACACGCGAAGCCGTGAAGGTGCAGATCCCTTCCGATATGAAGAGCGCCATCCACCTTTGAAAAAGATTTGGCCAGATCAAGCATATCCTCTCTGCAAAGATCAAGGGGAATTTCCAGGTGCTGCCCTGCGATACGGAGGGGTTCCTCATTCAGATCCAGAACAAGTGTGCATCCGCGCCGCTGTTCCTGAGCGCTGTGAACAATGGCCGAGGTGACTTTGAACAGGGAGGTATGGAAAGCCGAATCCGTGACGGATTCAAGCAGGGCCTCTTCCACCTGCACCAGTTTTGCCCTGCGGGTGGAAGAATGGAATTTTCCGTCAAAAAAACTGCATATCAGGTTCCCGTTCAGATGCAGGTATCCGTGTCCGCCCCGAAAATCGGCAAATATGCAGGCTTCCGGCATTTTTCCAACCGCAATCCCTATAATGGTTTTTCCGTCAGAAATCAGCTTTCTCTCCGAATTTTCCACAGCCAGCAGCATCTTCCGCACATGCTTGTAATTGCGCAGGCTTGGCTGTTCCATGCAGGGAAAACGGGCCATGAACGTGATTTCACTGACAGCGGACGGTTCGGCAAAAACCAGTTCTCCCCTGGGCCATACACCTTCCTCAAAGGTCTCGGAAATGCCCAGTATGGCATCCAGGGTGGGATACACCCGGATATGGGTATCCCATCCGATGGTTGCGCTCCGCTCGTCCACAATATAATCCCGGACAGCGTGGGTGGCATATTCCCGGAGAACATATCCGGATGTGCCGATGCAGGGCACATCCGCGTTGGCCATATCCTGGGAAAGCAGCCAGACCGCATGTTCCAGCCATCTTTCCGTTGGACCGGTGGAACACATGTCCGGATGATGTTCGGTAAACCACATCTGATAGGCAAGAGAACCGGACCGGCCGCCAAAGGAAATGAGACCGGTCAGTTGGAGATTTTTTTCATGCTCCACCTCATGGGGTTTCATTTTCTGTGAACAGGCATCTTTTTTCCGCCACTGATCTGAATCCAGATAGAGTTCTTTGAGTTTGGGTTCATGTCCCTGGAGCAGAAACTGAGGATCGTAGATGCGGATGGGCGAATCTGAATCTATGGCATAAATCAGGGCTACCCGGCTCGGTTGGGAAAAATGGGAAAGTCCCTCACGGAGTCCGTCATATATATGATAGATACACTGGTTCTGCTTTGCACTGCCTGGCATTTTGCACCGAATTTTCTTTGTCTGTCAGTCAGCATTCCGGAAAATTTTCCACAGAGAACAAAGATGTTTCACAGAAAAATCTTCCGGTTTGCATCCAAAACACGATCAGTCACAATCCAATCTGTCATTATATCGGGCAATTTTCAGATTGTCAGACTTTCAGTTCAGGATGTCCGACTTTTAACGCAATGGCATTGATGCTGTCCTTTGTTCATGCAGAGTGAACCTATAACAGAATCGTGCAGAAAAGTCATTTTCTTTTATGCTGATCAGACAATGCCGCAATCCTTTTCCTGTTTCCGCATTCTGCCAAAAAAACATTGTTCTTGACTATAAAATAATCAACAGATAATATTAACAGTTTGACAAATACAGACCTGCGGAAATCTGCAAAGAAAACAAGTCAGAGGATAAATTTTGTGAGATGATACAGTTAATCAGAGGATTCAAAGACATTCTTCCGGGAGAAACAGAACTGTGGCAGAAAATCGAGCGGATGGCAACAGAACTGTTTGAGGATTTCGGGTTTCAGGAAATCCGCATCCCGGTGATGGAAAAAACCGAGCTTTTTGCCCGCACCATCGGTGAACAGACCGATATTGTGGAAAAAGAGATGTATACCTTTGCGGATCGGGGCGGTGACATGATCACCCTGCGCCCTGAAGCCACGGCCTCCATTGTGCGATCCTATATTCAGCACAAAATGTACGCGCAGGAGCCGGTTCGGAAATTTTACACCATCGGCCCCATGTTCCGGAGGGAAAGACCCCAGAAGGGAAGATACCGCCAGTTTTACCAGATCAACGCGGAAATTCTGGGTGTGGCCTCTCCCTATGCGGATGCCCAGCTCATGTATATGCTGCATCTGCTTTTTTCCCGGCTTTCCCTCAGTGATCTCAGCGCACATATCAATTCCCTGGGCTGTCCCCAATGCCGTCCGGATTTCCGGAACGCGCTGATCGCTTTTCTGGACGGATGCCGCGATGATCTCTGCGAGGACTGCCGCAGACGCAGCCAGAGCAACCCGCTGCGGGTGCTGGATTGCAAAGTTCCGAAATGCAGGGAAAAAATGACCGATGCCCCGGCCATCACAGACTGGCTTTGCGGAGAATGCCGCGCACATTTTGAAACCGTTCAGAAATCCCTGAATCTGCTGGGCGTTCCCTTTGAAATTGACAAGCGCATGGTGCGGGGACTGGATTATTACACCCGGACCACCTTTGAAATCCTGACCGGTTCTCTGGGCGCGCAGAGTGCGGTGGCCGGAGGCGGGCGTTATGACGGCATGGTCCAGATGCTCGGCGGCCCCGAAACTCCGGGCATCGGTTTTGCCATCGGATTTGACCGTCTCGCGGAAATCTGCGCGATGAATGCGGAGGATATGCAGAAACGCCCTGCCATTTATATTGCTGCCATAGGCGGAATCTGTCAGGAAAAAGCCTTTGAATGGATCTGCGCTCTGGGAAAACAGGGCATCCGCGCAGAAATGGACATGGAAGGCAAAAGCCTGAAAAGTCAGATGAAACGGGCGGATCGTCTGGGCGTTTCCCAGGTGCTGATTCTGGGAGAGGAGGAACTGTCTTCAGGGCTGGCTTTGGTGCGGAACATGAAAACCAAAGAGCAGATTTCCATACCCATCGGGAATCTGACGGAAAAAATAAAAGAAATCGCAGTGAATCAAATCGGTTGATGATGCAGAAAAAATTATCCCCTCCCGCCAGGGGAGGGGAGTTTCAGAGTCAACCGATTTGATCCATTCCCAAAGAAATCATCAGTTGAAAGGAATTATACCTTGTCAGATATACTTGGCAATATGCGCCGGACTCATCATTGCAATGAACTTGGCGCAGAAGATAAAGGCAAAGAAGTGGTTCTCATGGGCTGGGCCCAGAGAAGAAGAGATCATGGCGGAGTGATTTTCATTGATCTCAGAGACCGGGACGGCATTACCCAGGTGGTGTTCAATCCGGAAAAAAATCAGGCGGTTCATGAAAAAGCCCATGTCATCCGCAGCGAGTATGTCATTGCTGTGAGAGGCATTGTGGAACTGCGTCCCGAAGGCATGATCAACCCCAATCTCAGAACCGGTGAGATTGAGATCATGGTCACGGAACTCAAAATCCTCAACACAGCCGAAACTCCGCCCTTTATGATTGAGGATCGGGTGGAGATTTCCGAAAATCTCCGTCTGAAACACCGGCATCTGGATCTGCGGCGGCCCGGCATTCAGAAAAACCTCATTCTTCGGCACAGAGCAGGCGCGGCAGTCCGGGAATATCTCAATGCACAGGGCTTTCTGGATATGGAAACCCCGTTTCTGACCAAAAGCACACCCGAAGGAGCGCGGGATTATCTGGTTCCCTCCCGTGTCAATCCGGGCAGCTTTTACGCGCTGCCCCAGTCACCCCAGTTGTTCAAGCAGTTGTTCATGGTTGCGGGCTTTGACAAATATTACCAGATTGTGCGCTGTTTTCGCGATGAGGATCTGCGGGCGGATCGGCAGCCGGAATTCACCCAGATTGATATGGAAATGTCCTTTATCGGCGAAGAGGACATCATGGCCGTGTCCGAGGGAATGATCCGGCATGTGTTCAAAACCGTGCTGAATATGGATCTGCAGCCCCCTTTTCCCCGGCTCACTTATGACGAAGCCATTGCCCGTTTTGGTCTGGACAAACCGGACATCCGTTTCGGTCTGGAACTGGTTGACATTTCCGACATTGTGGGCGGTTCCGGTTTCAAGGTTTTTTCCGATGTGGTGAAAAAAGGCGGAATTGTCAAGGCCATCAATGCCAAAGGGTGCGTGAACTTCTCCCGCAAAGAACTGGATGATCTCACCGCGTTTGTCGCCATTTACCGTGCCAAAGGCATGGCCTGGATCAAGGTCAAAGACGACGGGTGGCAGTCCCCCATTGCCAAATTCTTTTCAGACGAAGAAAAGTCCGCTATGGCGGCGCGCCTGAAAATGGAGCCGGGCGATCTGATTCTTTTCGGTGCGGATACGCCCAAAGTGGTGAATGAAAGTCTGGGAAATCTTCGCAATCATCTGGGAAAACGGCTGGGACTCATTGATGAGCAGGCTTTCGCGTTCACCTGGGTCACGCGTTTCCCCATGTTTGAATACGATGACACAGAAAAGCGCTGGCAGGCGCTGCACCATCCCTTTACCGCTCCCTTTGAGAGTGATTATGACAAACTGGAAACCGATCCGGGAACTGTCAAATCAAGGGCCTATGACCTGGTTCTCAACGGATTTGAAATCGGCGGAGGCAGCATCCGCATTCATCAGATGGAACTGCAAAGAAGAATCTTCAAAATCCTGGGCATGGAACGTGCGGAATATGAGGAAAAATTCGGTTTTCTTCTCTCTGCCCTGGAATCCGGCGCACCGCCCCACGGCGGTTTGGCTTTTGGCATGGATCGGCTGGTCATGCTGCTCTGCCGGGAATCCTCCATCCGGGAGGTGATCGCATTCCCCAAAACCCAGAAAGCCACCTGTCTGCTGACCAATGCGCCTTCTGAAGTGTCCAAAGTCCAGTTGCAGGAACTGTCCCTGAGGGTGCGCAAAACCGAGGCAGTCTCAGGAGCCGCTCAGTAGACCCGATCCATGTCCCACACTGCACCATGCAAAATCTTTTTGTGTCCGGTACAGTGTTATTTTGTCAAATTGGCAAACCTTTCTGTCACCGGGTTCTTCTCCGTAGCAGAAAGGTTTGCCTCAAGGCTTGAATAACCGCTCTGTGCTGCGGAGCGGCAAACGGACCGGATATGAATCAACCTGTCCATTTCAACCGGCAGCCAATTCTTGCCCCTGACCACAGGCACAGGGTTGCAAAATCGGAGACTTGTCACGGTTAATCAAAATTTCTCAAAGGACATGTTGGATAGTGGGTCAAATCGGTTGATGAGGCAGAAAAAAACACTCCCCTCCCCTGAGGGAGAGGCCGGGAGAGGGGATTTCAGCTCAACGGATTTGACCCACCACCGACACGTTGTTGCATAACAGAGTGTTCAGGGTTTCAGATGTCATACCGATTCCCCGCAGAAAAGAAACCTGCAGGCAGGCAAAAAGAAGTTTCCGTGTGTTCAGAAAACCGGATTTTTTTGAAAAATCCGGTTTTTCCGAAAAAACTGTGTTTCAGATCAATGGAGAATTGGTATCAGATGACACCGGGATTTCCGATCTCCAGACCTGTTTCCCCTTAAAATCCAAAATGATAAATCCGGAAGGCAGAAAAATTTCCTGATTTTTGCAATAAATGTATTGATTTTTGTTGCAAAACCGGTATGAATAACATGAATTTTTCAGATAATGTTTCCTGTTTGCCGGGATTCTGCTATAGTGGTTTCATAATGCCGGACAGGATGTATTGCAAAACGGCATTTGCGGATTTTCAGGGTATTCTTTCCGAAAGTCCGGGGATAAGAATCTGTTATCAACTAATTCAAGGAGGAAAAATGAAAATGAGGAAAATGATGTTTTGTGTGTCGCTTTGCTGCGCCGTACTGATGTTTTCAGGAATTTTTGCCGGTTCCGCGTTTTCGGAAGTCCGGCAGGGTGCTTTTTCCCTGAGTCCCATGGTCGGAAGATATTACTTTGATGATGAGGCTGATATACTGGACAAAGGGCTGTCCGGCGGTCTGAGTCTGGGGTACAGTTTCACTTCCAATTTGGCAGCAGAACTGGGCTTCACCTTCATTTATGAGGAAGCGGATCTCTGCTGCTGTGAGGACAGGGACTTTGAGGTATACGGATATCAGCCCCGTCTGGATCTGATCTACCATATCATGCCGGAGAGCAGATTTGTTCCCTATCTGGCCGCAGGCATCGCTTATATGTTCTATGATGATGACAATATCTCACCTCTGGAGATTGATGACACAGTGCAGGCCAATGCAGGACTCGGCGCGAAATTTTTTGTCACGGAAAACATTGCCCTGCGTGCGGATGCACGCTATTTTCACGGATTTGAGAATTCAAGCAATGAATATGCCCTTACCGCGGGTCTGGTTTTCCAGATGGGCGGGAAGCGGAAAACAGAGGAACCCTGCGCGGACAGTGACAATGACGGCGTCTGTGACGATGTCGATCGCTGCCCGGATACGCCCGCGGGTGCTGAGGTGGACAGCGCAGGCTGCACCAAGGCAGAACCTTATGTGAAAATGGAAAAAACAGAGGGAACAGGCCGGGTCATGGAAAAGAGCGACGAACCCGCTCCTGCACCGGCCCCTGCACCGGCTCCGGAAATGATGCGTGTCACTGTGTGGTTTGATTTTGACCGCACAGCCATCAAATCCGAATATCGCGCCAGACTGGAGGAGTTTGCAGCCTTTATGCAGCAGTATCCGGATACCCGTGCCCTGATCGAGGGTCATACGGACAGTATCGGTTCGGAACGTTACAATCTCGGTCTGTCTGAAAAAAGAGCCCAAAGCGTGAAACGGTATCTGACCGAGCATTTCGGAATTGACCCTGCCCGCATCTCCATTCAGGGCTTCGGTGAATCCCGGCCCGAGGCCACAAACAAAACAGCGGCCGGCCGGGCTCAGAACCGTCGGGCCATTTCCATCACAATCATGAAATAGTGTCCTGAGGCAGACCATATGATTTGTCATCGTTCCCGCGGGCTGCCGTGAGAACGGAAAACCCCGGAGTGCGAAACCTGTTTTCCGCACTCCGGGGTTTATGCCTTGTTGTCACGATCCGGTTATGGATATTTATGGAAAAAACAAACCCGGAAGAACCCGGCATATCGGAAAAGGCAGCGGTACGGATCAAAGGAGTGGGCAGCAGTCTGTGGGTCACGGTAGACCCGGACGAGCCGCGTGAATCTCTGCGCGGGGAATTGGACAGACTGTTCAGAGCACTGCATCAGCCTTCCGTCAATCCCCGTGTGGTCATTGATACCGGGGAAGCAGAAGACTGCGATGATTTGATTTCGGAACTGTCGGCACATTTAACAGAAAACTGCGGGGTGGCAGAGGTTTCACGGCCTCCGGACAAAGGTTCACAGTCAAGGACAGCGGAAAAAAGAACTTGGAAACGGGATATGGATTATTCCTGGGATCATCAGCAGACAGACGTGCTCCTTATGAGCGGCCGGGTACGTTCAGGGCAGAAGGTCAATGCCCGGAATCATCTGGTTATACTCGGAGATGTCAACCCTGGCGCTGAGGTGCTGGCTGGCGGGGATATTCTGATTCTGGGAAGTCTTCTGGGCACGGCCATTGCCGGACAGCCGGACAATGAGGAGGCGATTGTGCTTGCCCTGGATTTCCGGCCCACACAGGTGCAGATTGGCAGTTATGTCGCAGCAGGTACTCCTTCCTCACCCGGCAAGATGATTGAATTCGCGCATGTGGAAAAAGGGCGCATTGTGGTGGAAAAGTATCTGGAAGCCAATCCCTTTGGCCGCCTGCCCTGGCCTGTGGTCAGATGACAATTCAGAGTGTCAGAGGTTCGGATTCACAGAAGCCGTGACAAGTCTGCGGGTTTCACCCGTGTTCAATGGGACAGACCATAAGATCAACAAAAAAAGAGGTCAGCTTTGGAAGGAAAAATCATAGTCGTCACTTCGGGCAAGGGCGGTGTGGGCAAAACCACTGCCACCGCTTCCCTGGGCGCTGCCCTGGCACTGGAGGGGAAAAAAGTGGTGGTCGTGGATATGGATATCGGGCTCAGAAACCTGGATGTGGTGATGGGTCTGGAAAACCGCATTGTCTTCAACGTGGTGGATGCCGTAAAGGGAAAGTGCAAACTGAAACAGGCGGCCATCAAGGATCGGCGGATGGAAAACCTTTTTCTGATTCCCGCGTCCCAGAGCGACAACAAGGATGTGCTTTCCCCGGAAGAAATGATAAACTTCGGGAAAATGCTGCGCAGGCATTTTGAGTACATCCTCATAGACTGTCCCGCGGGAATTGAAAAAGGTTTTGAAAACTCGGTGGCAGCGGCAGATGAGGCTTTGGTGATCTGCACACCGGAGGTTTCGGCTGTGCGGGATGCGGACCGGGTCATCGGCCTGCTCCTGGCCAAATCCATCACGCCCAAACTGATTGTGAACCGGATTATTCCCCAGATGGTGGAAAGGGGGGATATGCTCAGTCACACGGACATGGTGGATGTGCTGTCCATTGAACTGATCGGTCTGGTGGAGATGGACGACAATGTGGTCATCTCCACCAATACAGGCAATCCACTGGTTTTGCAGAAAGATTCCAAAGCAGGAGAGGCTTTTCGGCGCATTGCCATGCGTATAAACGGAAACACGGATGTTCCCATACAGGTTCCCCAGTCCCAGAAGAGTTTTTTCAAAAAAATCCGCAGCAGACTCGGACTTGGCGGATAAGAGGAGGCATCTTATGTTCAACGGACTGTTCCGAAAATTTTCCGGCAAAAACAAAGACAGCAAAGAGATTGCAAAAAAACGGCTCAAATTTGCCCTGATCTATGACAAGCTTGAGGTATCTGATGATATTATCAAAAATTTGCACCGGGATATTGTTGAGGTGATCTCCCGTTATTTTGAAATTGATCAGGACGCGTTCAAGCTCGACATCCGGAGATCAGATGAACTGTCCGCACTTGTGGTAAACACCCCCATTTTATCCGCCAAACGCAGCAAAGAACCTTCAGCCTGAAATTACCGGGCTTTTTTCCGTTCTCCTTTTCTGCTGATGACCAGTTCCGTATGAGGGATTTTCTTTCCGGCTTTTTCCATTCCTTTGCTGACAATTGAGGGCAGCGCACTGCAGCAGGGCACTTCCATGTATACACTGGTAATGCTGCGGATGTCAGCGAGCGTGAAGATTTCAGCAAATCTTTGGACATACATCTGCACATCGTCAAATTTGGGGCAGCCCATCATCACGATTTTTCCTTTGATCAGATCCCGGTGCAGTGACGCACAGGCTGCTGCGCAGCAGTCGGCCAGCACCAGAATGTCCGCATGTTTCAGAAAGGGTGCATCCGGCGGAATCAGGCGGATTTTTACCGGCCAGTGGGACAGAAGGGAGGGAACCTCGTCTTTGCCTGTTTCTGCTGTCGCATCCCGCGGGGCAAACACCTGTATCTGGGAGGAGGGGCATCCGCAGGCCATTTTCTTCGGTGCTTCCTTTTTTTCTCTTTCCTCCAGATGTTTTTCCACAGCAGTCTCGTCAAATTCCTCGGCTTCCCTTTCCACAATTTTCAGTGCGCCTGTGGGACATTCCCCAATGCAGGCGCCCAGTCCGTCACAGAATCTTTCTGCCACAACCTTTGCTTTTCCGTCAGCAATCTCCAAAGCACCTTCCGCGCATCCGGTAACGCACTGTCCGCAGCCGTCACACAGGGTTTCATCAATTTCTATTATCTTTCTCATCACTTTCATGTTTTTCCTCCCGGTTCAGTTATCAGTGATCGTTTTGTTTTGTTCAAGAGTAAACACTAAATTTCTGAAACAGGCATTGACTTAAATCAACTCAGCACAAAGATTTTGGCATGTCTGTCCCTCAGCAATTGTCAGAATCAAATGAACTGACCGCCTGATCCGCATAAAATGCCTGCTCTCCATCCGCAGATTTTTTCAATATCCATCCCTTTTTTTATAGATTATATCAATTTGACAGATTTCCGGTCTCAATCTATAAGACTGCCCAAATTTTCATAAATCCAAAGGAGCTTTGCATTCAGGATGAAAAACTTTTTTGCAACAAAATGGGGAATTCTTGCTGTGGGCGGAGGCATCGGAGTGCTGGCTGCGCTGCTGCAGAAACTGGGCAATCCCGGCAACATGGGCATCTGTGTAGCCTGCTTTGAACGGGATATCGCGGGATCAGTGGGGCTGCATCGGGCTGAAGTGGTGCAGTACATGCGGCCGGAAATCATCGGTTTTGTTTTCGGTTCCCTGATTGCCGCTCTTTTATTTAAAGAATTCCGTGCCAGAGGCGGTTCCGCTCCCATTGTCCGGTTTGTGCTGGGCATGTTTGCCATGATTGGAGCTCTGGTGTTTCTGGGATGTCCCTGGCGCGCCATGCTGCGTCTGAGCGGCGGGGATTTCAATGCCATTGCCGGAATTCTGGGGCTGGTCTGCGGCATCTGGATTGGCACCCTGTTTTTCAGAAACGGTTACAATCTGGGACGCACGGCCACTTCCCATACGGCATCAGGCTTTCTTCTGCCATTGATGATGCTGGGATTTCTGATCCTCATGCTTATCTTCCCGCAGGAATCCGGGCAGCCGAAATCCGGCATTCTGTTTTACAGTGTCAGCGGCCCAGGAGCCGGGCACGCGCCGCTTTTCCTTTCCCTGATTATCGGAATGCTGATCGGTTTTGCAGCCCAGCGCAGCCGTTTCTGCACCATGGGCGCAATCCGGGATTTGATTCTGTTCAGACAGACGCATCTTTTCATGGGCGTAATTGCCCTGGTGGCAGCAGCTTTGATCACCAATCTGATTCTGGGACAGTTCAAACCCGGGTTTGAGGGACAGCCTGTGGCCCATACCCAGTTTGTGTGGAATTTTGCAGGCATGGCTGTTGCCGGTCTGGCCTTTGCTTTGGCTGGCGGATGTCCGGGGCGCCAGTTGTTCATGGCCGGAGAAGGGGACGGGGATGCTGCGCTTTTTGTTCTGGGAATGCTTGCGGGAGCCGCATTTTCCCACAATTTCGGTCTGGCAAGTTCCCCCAAGGGCATTGGCCCCTATGGCATGGCCGCTGTCATTGTGGGATTTGCGGTCTGTCTGTTTATCGGTTTTTTCATGCGGAAAGGAGAGACACGATGAAAGAAACAGTGGATGCAAGAGGGCTTTCCTGCCCCCAGCCTGTGCTGATGGTCATGGATATGTTCAAAAAAATGGAAAAAGGGGAAATTCTGGTGATGACGGATACGCAGGCATCCAGAGAAAATGTCAGCCGGGCAGCGGAAAGCAAAGGCTGGACGGTCAGCAAAGTGCGGGAGCAGAATCAGGAATATCATCTGACACTCACAAGGAGTTGAGATTGTCTTTTTTTACTTTGTTCAGACGAAAACCCCCTTCTCCGGCCCCTGCGCAGCAGGGCAGGGCCTTTCTGATTTTTGAGAATACCACGGAGGTCATCCGCGCGGAAAAACTTCTCAAAGAACAGGGATGGCCTGTCCGGGTGATGGGGCCGCCCCCGGAAATCCGCACCGGCTGTGATCTGGTCATAGAGATTCCTCTTATTGAATCCCTGCATATCCTCAAAAAACTGGAAGATTCCGGAAACCGGCCTCTGCATGTGGTTCCGGTTTCCAGTCCGCTTCTGGAACCGGTGAACATTTTTCAGATCAAAGATTTTGGAGACTGGCTCATGGTCCGGGCCGCGAACATGAAACTCACGGTTGAAAAGCAGACAGGCATCATTGTCAACATATCCGGAGGCGGATGTCCGGATGTGCCGTATCTGGCCTGGCAGATGGTGGGAAAGAAACTGTCCGAAGCGCCCGCGCCTGCGGATATCGGACACACCCTTTGCGGATATGCGCTGCAACTGGCGTATGAGGAGATGAAACGCCAATGTTAGGCATTGCAGGAACAGTTCCGGACAAAGCCTTCCCCCTGGTCTGCGGTTCTGTATCCGTGGAACACACGCGGCTCTGTATCGGATCTCATACGGTCCCGATAAACCG
Source organism: uncultured Desulfobacterales bacterium (assembly GCA_964505535.1). Classification (GTDB taxonomy): domain Bacteria; phylum Desulfobacterota; class Desulfobacteria; order Desulfobacterales; family Desulfococcaceae; genus JAABRU01. Next base: position 15,132 of record CAZDIU010000095.1, read on the forward strand.
CGGAACTTCCGCTCTCGCGGCTGCGGCTGTGAAAATCTGTGAAATGCTTCGGATGGAACTGCCTTTTGCCTTTCTGGTCGGAGATACAGGTCTGGGACAGGGAAGCCGGGAACTTTACGCGTATCTGGAAAAAAATATCTGCTCCTGCAGACTGCACACCCTTGTTTTCCATTATCTGCAGCCGGATGCAGACTGGCATAACCGGGTGTTGTTTGCCATTCAGGACATGCCGGAAAAACCGGTGCTGATTGCGGATGCGGGTTTCATGTATGCAGCCAAGATGAGCGGTCAGGCTCCGGAATATGATCTTTTCACGCCGGATGTGGGGGAACTGGCTTTTCTTGCCGATGAGGCCGCTCCCCATCCTTTTTATACAAGAGGTTTTATTCTGCATGAGGAAAATCAGGCTCCGGAACTCATTGCCCGTGCGTACCGCCATGACAATGCAGCAAAATATCTGCTGGTAAAAGGTCAGAAAGATTATGTGGTGCAGGCAGGCAGGACGATTGAAATCATTGATTCGCCTCAGACAGAGGCTTTGGAGGCCATTGGCGGCACGGGTGACACCCTTACCGGCATTGTTTCAGCCCTGATTGCATCCGGCATGGATATTGCGAAGGCAGCCGTCACAGCAGCGCGGATCAACCGTGTGGCAGGTTCTCTGGCCTGTCCCACACCGGCCTCCTGCGTGACAGACCTCATTGAGAAAATTCCCGAAGCATTTTCCGCAGTGATCCGATCCGGGGCATAAACTGTCTGATAGTGGGTCAAATCCGTTGATTAAGCAGAAACAACTGTCTCCCCTCCCTTGAGGGAGGGGCCGGGGGAGGGTGAAAACATCATTGATATCCTGCAGTTCCCCCTCCCCTGACCCCTCCCGCCGGGGGAGGGGAATTTCTGAACCAGCGGAAACTGTCTTTCAGCCAGCAGATTATATAGTGTTTTCCTCAACTTTTGCCCTTTATACCGATTCTCCATTGATTTAATGGAATGCTTTGTTCACATCCGGAAATATTCC
>CAZDIU010000096.1:0-15932 GCA_964505535.1 uncultured Desulfobacterales bacterium
CAAATCGCCATTGAAATTATACAATATTTTCTGCCGATTCTCCGAAAAAACCGGATTTTTCCAAAAAAAATCCGTTTTTTTTGAACACCGGAAAATTTTCGGATGTACAGAAAGCACTGCATCAAATCAATGGAGAATCGGTATAAGATTTGTCCCGTGCTTTATCAATCTGCCTCTTTGGGCTGCCTCTTTGGGGCCTTATTTTTCAGACACCCTCCAGAAACATGGGAACCGGACTGGAGTTATGCAGTTCCGTCTGCTGCGGGAAAAAAGGACATTCCAAACATTTTTTTGAAAATCTGTTGAATTTTTCAGCATTTCTGATATTTTTCCCATCGGGCTGAGGTTTTCATTTCCGAAATTTTCGGGAATACACTCAAAAAAGGCAGCGAAATATCATGAAAACAATGACACTCAGATTCAGACTGGTGTTCGGAGGGCTTGTTCTGGCAGTGATTCCCATTCTGGTCGTGGGATTTTTTTCGGATATGAGCGCATCCGGCGCGCTGGATCGGATATCCAGAGAGCATGTTGTCAACATTGCCAAAGATATGGCAGGCATGATCCGGATATTCATGGCGGATCAGGAGCAGTCCGTCCGGCAGATTTCCATGACCGGAACCATCCGGGCCACACTCGCAAAGGCTGCGGAAGGCACAGAAAAAATCGAAATGGAAATTCGTGATCTGAATGCGGAACTTGCCCAAATCATGAAGCAGTCCGGAGATGTTTTTCAGGAACTTTTCGCAAGCGATGCAAAAGGAACCGTTTTTGCAGACGGATCCGGCGGAAAGCACAAAGGCAGGGATATTGCTCAGCAGGGATATTTCATACAGGCCGGAAAAGGCAAAGCAGCGGATGGAGAAGTGATCCGCGATGAAAAGGACGGGCAGCCCCTGATTCCGATCTGTGTTCCGGTTTTTTCCGAACAGGGCGGTTTCGCCGGAACTGTCACGGCCTTTGTCCGTCTGAAACCGGTTTCCGAACAGCTTCTGTCTGTCCGGGTGGGGCATACCGGATACGCTTTTGTGGCTGACGGAAAGGGTATCATTCTCATTCATGCCAAAAATGATTTTGTGCTCAAACTGGATATTACCACTCTCCGGGGCATGCAGACCATTGTACCCAAAATGCTGGATCAGAATACCGGAGTGGAACGGTATTTCTTTGAAGGCATTCATAAAATTGCAGGATACGCACCTGTGGGACGGAATGGATGGACAGTGGGCGTAACCCAGCCCGAAAAAGAGTTCATGGCGGAAATTTACCATGTCCGCAAATTTATGACTGCATTCTCCCTGATTTTTCTGACAGGGGGCATTTGGATGGTGCTGATGTTTGCCCGGCGCATCCACCATTCCCTCTGGAAAGTGGTCCGGGGACTGGATATGGGTGCGAATCAGGTTTCCGCTGCTGCCCATGAAATCGCGGCAGCCAGTCAGTCGCTGGCCCAGAATGCGTCCGAGCAGGCCGCAGCGCTGGAGGAAAGTTCGGCCACCATGGTGGAGATTGCTGCCATGAGCCGGGAAACCTCGAAACTGACCGAGGGAGGCCGGGAACTGATGAACCGGAATATTGAAAAATCCGGATATTCTCTCCGATCCCTTGTGGAACTGACACGGGAGATGCACCGGATTGAATCAGAAAGTGACAAAGTCCGGGGAATCATCAACACCATTGACGAAATTGCCTTTCAGACCAACCTGCTGGCCCTGAACGCAGCCATAGAGGCGGCCCGCGCGGGGGAAGCCGGGAGCGGATTTGCCGTGGTCGCGAATGAGGTCAGGAACCTGGCCCGGCGTTCCACGGAAGCTGCTGCAACCACGCAGAATCTGCTGGCAGCCACCATTGCCCAGGTCAGTCAGGCCGCGCATGCCATCAAGAGAATCAATGATGATTTTGTGGATATTATCGAATCAGCCACGGTAATGGGGGAAAAGACTGCCGCCATCACCGCTGCAACCAAAGAACAGACAGCAGGCATAGAGCAGATGAGCCGCGCGGCCGGGGACCTGGAACAGGTGACTCAGCAGATGGCCGCACATTCCCAGGAAACCGCAGCAGCATCCGAGCAGCTTTCTGCCCAGGCTGAGGAAATGAAGCATTTTGTGGAAGAACTGATGACTGTAATCGCAGACCGCAACAGAAACCGGAGGAAGGATGAATGAGATGCCGGGGCGGCAGCATGTGCTGATCATTGATGATGATCCGGCCAATATCACGCTGCTGACAAAGCTGCTTTCCATGTCCGGTTACGGTGTGTATTCCGCGGATAACGGGCCCGAAGGTCTGAAACTCGCATCGGAAAAAATGCCGGATCTGATCCTGCTGGATGTCACCATGCCGGGCATGGACGGCCATGAGGTGTGCAGAATTTTAAAACAGGATGAGCACACCCGCAGCATCCCGGTCATTTTTATCACAGGCACGGGAAATGAAAGCAGGGGCTTCCGTCTCGGAGCGGTGGATCATATCCGCAAACCCTTCAGCACCAGCATCATAAAAGCCAGAGTGAAAAACCATCTGGAACTCAAACTGTACCGGGATTATCTGGAAAAACTGGTACGGGAGCGCACACGCGATCTGGAAACCGCCAATGAACAGTTGCAGGCTGAAATTGCTGTCCGGCGCCAGGCCGAGGCTGATCTGAAGGAATACCAGGATCATCTGGAAGAGCTCGTGGCACAGCGGACTGCGGAACTGCAGACCGCGAATGCCCGGCTGGAAAAAGAAATTCTGGAGCGGCGCCAGGCCGAGGAACAGGTGAGAAAAAGCGAGGAAAAATACCGCAGTGTGTTTGAAAACACAGGTTCTGCCATGCTCATTGTGGATGAGAACAGCACCCTGTCCATGATCAACGCGGAATGCGAAAAGCTCACCGGATATGCAAAAACCCAAATTCAGGGCAAAAAGAAATGGATGGAATTCATTGTGCCGGAAGATCTGGAAAAGATAAAATCCTTTCACGCACGCAGAATGTCAGGTGCTCAGGATGTTCCTTCCGAATATGAATGCCGGATTCGGGATGCATACGGAAATGTCCGGGATGTTTTTGTGAAAGCCGATATCATTCCCGAAACCCGCAGAACCATTGTCTCGTGGATAGATATCACGGATCGCAAACGCTCGGAAATGGCCATCAAGGAAAATGAGGCCTATCTGCGCACCATTTTATCCACCATTCAGACCGGTGTGCTGATTGTTGATCCGGAAACCCGCATGATATTTGATGCCAATCCCTGCGCTGCCAGAATGATCGGCTCCACACCGGAATCCCTGATCGGCAGGGATTATGCCTCTTATGTCCGCTGCTCCTGCGGAGACGGGGAGTGCCAAAAGATTTTTTCAGATTCCGAATCCTGCCGCAGAGGGGAAAACTGCGACTGCGTGCTCCTGACAGTGAAGGGGGAGCATATCCATGTCCGGCGCTCCTACGCGCAGGCACGGCTCAAAAACCGGGACTATCTGATCCAGAGTTTCCTTGACATTTCAGATATTATTGATCTGCTCAGACGCCAGGATATCAATATTGACCTTTCCCGGAATGTCCTCAATCTGGTCAACCGGGTATCCCCGCGCTATACCCAGCTCCGAGACAGACATCTGCTCTTTTTCGATGATCTTTCCGTCCCCTGCCACAAGCAGGGGGGAGACCATTATTTCATGCGGAATCTGGCCGGCAAAACCGTTGTCACCCTCAAAGACCAGTCCGGTCATCAGGTAAGCTGTGTGCTGAGAAGCATTATCACGGATCTGATACACCATGCAATTCTGACCAATTATCAATCTCTTTCATTTGAGGAGGTCATTTCCCGTCTCAACAGTGAAATCTGCCGATCCGGAACCTTCAGTCAGGATGATTTTTTCACCTGCATCAGTGCGGAAATCACGCATGATACTATGGTCATGAAATATGTTTCCGCAGGTCATCCGCCCTTTCTGCTGATCCGGGGAACCCAGGTCATGCTGCTGCCCGCGCCCGGATTTCCCGGAACCAACATTCCCATCGGCATTCTGAAAGATGAAAAATACACTGCCGGAGAAATACAGCTTCTGCCCGGAGACCGTATCGTCCTTTATACGGACGGACTGACAGAAATGCCTGAAAACAATCTGGATCGCAGTCTCACCATGCAGGAACTGACAGATATGGCAAACAGCATCCTCCGGGACAGTCCGGGTATTCATGCCTCTGATCTGATGCGTGAACTGCTGCGCCGCGTGGCAGAGTTGAGCGGAGAATCAGTGAAGCCGCTTTCAGTCAACACCTCCGGCGATGATATTACCCTGATCTGTCTTGAAATTGAAGATGGACATGCATACAGTGAGGTGTTGCTGAAACCGGAGAACACCCATGACGCACTCCGGCTGATCAGTGAACTGTACCGGGATATTGGAACAAATCTGGAAATGATGGGATTCAGGGATCCGGATACCCGTGTATGGTCAGTCATGGAGGAAGGGATTCTGAATGCCTGGAAACACGGCAATCAGCAGAACCCGGACAAAAGCATTGCTGTGCGCTGGCGGTACGGAAACGATTTCCACCTGCTGATCAGCGATGAGGGGGACGGATTTGATCCGGAAAGCATTTCTGATCCCACGCTGACGGAAAATATTGTCAAACCATCGGGAAGGGGGCTTTTCATGATCCGGTATTTCAGCACGCATGTCCGATGGGAAAAGGGCGGAAGAGAAATGATCACCTGTTTCAAAAAATGTCCGGATCCCATAGCCGATGAGCAGATGCAGCGGGCTGAAAAATTTATGAAACTATGGGAACGCGGATGAAATTTCACTGATCAATGGGGCATGGTTTTCAAATGAATCTGCAGATCGTTACAGAAATTTTGACATGAATCTGTTATATTACGGATCCAATTTTGGTTTTTAGGGATTTGGAAACTGCTGATGTGCCGGTTTTGCGTTCCGAGGTTTCAGTGTTCAGGTTTCAGTGTCTGTTTCCTGACACCTGAAACCTGACACCCGGCATCCGGACAGTCCGGTATTTTAAGAACTTCCTCTTCCCTTACGTCATTCCTGCAAAAGCCGGAATCCGGATCGTAATAATTATATAATTTTTCAATTTTATACGAAATAATCCGGCAGATGACCGGTTCCTTTTCCATTCCGGTCTTTAACCATTCAATATTTATGCAAAGGAAGGATAAATGGAAGTGCATGTGACACAGGAAGGAAGCAGTGCCCGTTTTACACTCAACGGGAAAATTGATGAAGGCGGAGCCGAAGAGCTCAAAGCCCGGTTTCTTGGGCTGAACAGAACGGCTTTGAAACAAGTGGTTTTCGATTTTAAGGAGGTCACCCATATCGGCAGCGCGGGTATCGGCAAACTGCTTCTTTTTTACAAAGAACTGGCGGTTTCCGGGGGGGAGATACGGATCATTCATGCTTCCGATGCCATACGGGATCTGTTCCGGGTACTGAAGCTGGATACGATTTTCACAGTTTCCTGATAAGGGATCGGGATTCTGCGGCCGGCATCCGGAATTCCATTTCCGCACCAGACGCTCGGCATAAAAATTTACTCTGTGAAATCATACCAATTCCCTATTGACTTTATACAGTTCAGTCATTTTTTTCCCAATGCCGCTGAACTGATGCCCCTCCCCCTGAGCTCCAATGCTGCTGACTTAAGGCTCCCCTCCCCTGAGGGAGGGGCAGGGGGAGGGGGAAAAACTGTTTGATGTTAAACATCTTTTATCCCCCCTCCCCTGACCCCTCGCACCGGGGGGAGAGGAACCGCTGGTTCATCCGGTGCTGAAAAAACCGCGTTGGGGAAAACCGCTGTTTATGCCAAATCAGCATGTAAACGGGGCGGAATTCTGCGGCAGGAAATTTCAGGGCTTGTATTTCAGGGTAATGCCGTCATCCTCCTGCTCCGGCTGAACAGGTTCCGGGGAAGGTTCTGCTGCGGGAGGCCGGGGCGGATTTCTGCTGATCTTTTCTTCATACACAGTCATGAGAAAAATCGTTGCCAGCGGCTGGGTAAAGAGAAAACCGATGAACACGGAACCGCCAATGGTGCTGATGCCCAGAAACAGGATGGCTGTGATGATATGATCCATGAAATCATCTGCTGACGTCACCATTCTGAAACTTTCTTTGATCGCGTCAATGACGCTGAATTTCCGGTCTGTCATCAGCGGCAGCATATACAGGCATACATAGGAAACACCGCAGATGATAACAATGCCGGGCAGCACAAAAAGAGAGATTCCGATCATCACCAGAACACAGACCGAAAGACCGAATCCCAGCAGGGGCAGAAACAGCCCCATTTCCGAGAACAGATCCTGAATCCGGGGCTCACGGCCGCTTCTGACCATCATCAGGACAGACTGCATGTATCCTGCTGTCATTACCGGAATGAGAATTCCGAGACTCAGTGCTCCGGCAATGGCCAAAACAAGTGTCATCAGGATCATGGGTACAATGTACTTCAGTGTCAGTGTCCATGCCTTTTCAAGATGTGTTTTAAAATCCATTTGTCATCCTCCTTTGAGAAATAAATTTGAACAGCGGACTTCTGTACCTGTTCCATCATTTGGCAGCATTTTCAATACAGAAAACCCGGTACAGGGTTCAGGGCTGACAGTGAACGGGAACCCTGGCCTGCGGAAATGCGGTGAAATGTATGCACAGATACGCATATGGCAGCATCCGTTTCTTCTGCCTGGGGAAAGTTATAAAAAAAGAAGGGAACTGTCAAGAAATCATGCGATTCTTTTCCATCCTTTTCATATCAGCACTGGTTGCCCTTCCCGCTCTGTCCGCGGACAGCATTCCGGACCCTGATGCGGCCCGGAAAAGAATCCGGGAACTCAGCACGGAAATCATCCGTCACAATCACCTGTATCAAATGGGAAAACCGGAAATTTCAGATGCGGAGTATGACCGTCTGCAGGAGGAACTGCTTCATCTGGAAGAGAGATTTCCGGAACTGGCACTTCCGCACAGCCCCGGATTTCAGGTGGATCCGGCTTTGGATCCGGATTTTCCAAAGGTTCTGCATCCGCTTCCCATGCTCAGTCTGGACAAATGCCATTCCCTCACGGATCTGAAAATCTGGATTCGGAAAACGGAAAAAGCGGCAGGAAAAAAGCTCCGATTTGCGGCTGAGGAAAAAATTGACGGCACAGCCATTGAACTGATCTATGAAAAGGGAAATCTGACACAGGCAGGGACCCGGGGGGATGGCAGAGAAGGGTTTGATATGACAGACAAAGCCAGAACCATTCGCTCACTCCCGCAGAAACTGCCTGTTCCTCTTTCCCTGACGGTCCGGGGTGAGGTGTTTGTGAAAAAGGCGGATTTTGAAAATCTCCGGAAAAAGGGGCATTCAGAATATAACAGCCCCCGCAATCTTGCGGCAGGTGCACTGTGGAAAAAAGACATCCGGGAAACAGCGGAAATCCCGCTGGATATTTTTATTTTCGAGGCTGTCACAGGGATTCCCGATACGCTGAAAACGCACAGGGAGGTGCTGGACTGGTTAAAAGAACTCGGATTTCCCGTGAATCCCCAAAACCGCATGGCAGAACGTTTTGAGGACGCAGAAAAATATATCCGGGAAGTCCAGTCCCGCCGGGATTCTCTGGCTTATGAAATTGACGGAGTGGTGCTGAAGACAGATGAACTGAGAATCAGACAACTCCTCGGACACACAGAGCGGGCTCCCCGATGGGCCATTGCATACAAATTCAGTCCTGATGATGCGATTACGGTGTTGGAGAAGATAGAGGTGCAGATTGGACGGCTGGGACGGGCCACACCTGTGGCCGTATTTCAGCCGGTGCGGATTCGCGGGGCAGTGATTCGCCAGGCCACCCTGCATACGCAGGAACATATCCGCAAACTGGGACTGGCCCCAGGAGACACGATCCGGGTTGCCAGAAAAGGAGATGTCATTCCGGCCATTGCGGAAGTGGCGGAAAAAAAGAATCCGGAAATTCTTTTCTGGCAGATGCCGGAACAATGCCCGGTCTGCCGGACAAAACTGAAACAGGAAGGCCCTTATCATCTCTGCCCGAATCCGGAATGTCCGGCCCGGATAAGCGGGGGACTTGTCCATTTTGCCCAAAAAATGGGCATAAATCATTTGGGAAAAGCTGCGGCAGAAAGCCTCAGTGCCCGCAATCTTCTGAAATATCCGGAAGATATTTATGCCCTTGGAGAAAGGGATTTGAAGGAGACACCGGGATTCAGCCAGGCCAGGATCCGCACCTTTTTTGCCAGTCTTGCCCAAAGCAGGAAAAAGCCTTTTGAAACCGTTCTGACCGCGCTGGGGATTCCGGGACTGGGAAAAGCAAATGTCCGGGCCCTGACTGCGGCAGGATTTGATTCTGCGGAAAAAATTATGAATGCTGATCCGGAACTTCTCGCAGGGGTGAAGGGGATCGGAAAAGAACGCGCACAGAAAATTCTTGACGGATTTCATCCCCGCATGAGAGAAAGCATTGCAGCTTTGCGAGAACAGGGACTGGCACTTTGAGGAAAAATCAGAAAAACAAAAGGGAATTCAGATTTTCATCCGAATTCCCCCTGAATTTTTTTTGGTAGCGGAGACAGGATTCGAACCTGTGACCTTCGGGTTATGAGCCCGACGAGCTACCAGACTGCTCCACCCCGCATTAACTTCACCAATATAAACCTGATTCGGATGGATGTCAAGCATAAATTTGTATAAATTTGTGAACAAGATGAAATCGGCATAATGCATTGGCCTTTCCGGTGAACTCAGCATCAGAACTGACAAAAACAACTGCAGAGGAATATCTTATGATTTCCATTGATAATCTCACATATCCGCTTGTGATCGCACACAGGGGCTTTCGGGCCATCTGTCCGGAAAACACCCTGACTTCGTTTCGCGCGGCTGTCAATGCCGGGGTTCAGATGATCGAACTGGATACAACCCTGACAAAAGATCGGAAAGTGGTGGTGATTCATGATGATACCCTGAACCGCACCACAGACGGCCGCGGAAAGGTGTGCGATTTTACCCTCGCGGAACTCAGGCAACTGGATGCAGGATCATGGTTTAATCCCGGTTTTGCCGGTGAGCGGCTTCCGACTCTGGCAGAGGTGCTGGATATGGCCCTGCCCCATGTGACGGTGAATATCGAGATCAAACCCGAAGCCTTTGAACCCTCGGCTCCCCCGGATGCCATTGAGAATCAGATCATGCAACTGGTTTGGGAACGCAGTGCGGAAAAGGCAGTGCTGATTTCCAGTTTTGAGCACCGGGTTCTGGAACGGATCAGTCTGTTTCCGGACGCGCCTGCACTGGGTGTGCTGACAGAAAATGCGGGTGCAGAAGCGATCCTTCCCCTGTGCCGCAGGATCAGGGCTTTTTCCTGGAATCCGGATTGGCAATGTCTGAACAGGCAGGAGATAAGCCGGATGCATCAGGCCGGGTGCAGGGTGTTGACCTACACGGTCAATCAGAGGAAAAAAATCGAAAATCTCCTGGAAATGGGCGCTGACGGGGTGTTTACAGATGATCCGCTGCTGATGCGGCATCTTTTACAGTTGCAGATGCCGTCTGCCGTGTAAGTTTTCATAAATCCGATCACAAAACCGTATTGCCGTCTCCGGTGACAATGTTTTCTCCGCATTTTCCATGACAAAAGCGCCTCTTTCCCTGACCGCTGCAATTTTGGATGAAATGAAGCAGTGGCAGCCTGGGTTATATTATACCGATTCGCCATTGGTTTGATCCAATATTGCGGTTCCGTCTGTGCAAAAAACCGCTCCGCTTAATTTTTGCACTCCTCCGGATCATCCCGTGACAGTATCAAATCAATGGAGAATTGGTATTATGCCAAATCGCTGTTGAAGTTATGCAATATTTTCTGCCGGTTCCTCAGAAAAACCGGATTTTTCCGAAAAAATCCGGTTTTTTTGAATACCAGAAAACTTTGGGATGTGCAGAAAGCACTGCATCAAATCAATGGAGAATCGGTATTATATGAAGAAAAGACTTGGATTTTTCAGGGAATTTGCTTCCCAAACTGGGATGACCGGCTTTTGATTCGGGGCAAGGGAAATTTTTCGGGAGGATAAAAAAGACAGCGGATAATCTGTCAGGCCGCTTCCCGCTGAAAAGAGGGAATTCCCTGTTTTTCCAGATGCTCTTTGGCTTCTCCGACGACATAAAGGGAACCGGCCACACAGACCGCATCTTCCGGAGATGCCATCCTCATGGCATATGCCAGGGCCTGCCCCACATCCGGAATGATTTCTGTATCTGCAATGATCTCTTTTGCGGCAGAAGCAAGTTTGTCTGAAGGAATTGCCCTTCCGGTTTTTGGCTGGCAGATAATGACTTTTCTGCACAAAGGCAGAAGGTGGCGCATCATTTCTCTGTAAGGTTTGTCATCCAGAATGCCCATGACCATAATGATCTTCCGCTTTCCCATTTCCTCTGACAGGTACTCGGCAAGCACCTGTGCGGCTTCCAGATTGTGAGCACCGTCCAGGATGACCAGCGGGGATTGGCAAACCTTTTCCAGCCGTCCGGGCCACCGGTTGCGGATAAGACCTTCACGGATATGATCGGCCGAGATGCTCACACCGTTTTGGATCAGAATCTCACATGCCGCAAGTACAAGGGCCGCGTTGTCAATCTGATACCTGCCGGAAAGTCCGGTGCACATGTCTGTCCATGTATTTTGGATGCCGTGATAGGTGAAAGCGCCTCCTTCTTGTGCACTTACCCGGAATGCCTCCCCCAGACGGTAAAGGGAAGCGGATTTTTCCGCGGCAATCCTGCGAAGAACCCCAGCCGCGCTGTCCTGTTTAACACCTGTGACAACCGGACGGTTGGGCTTGATGATGCCGCCCTTTTCGCCTGTGATTTCCTCAATGCTGTTTCCCAGATATTCCCGGTGTTCCAGAGAAATATTGGTGATCACAGAGAGTTCCGGAGTCAGCAGATTGGTCGCGTCCAGCCGTCCGCCCATACCGGTTTCAATCACGGCCCAGTCTGTTTTTTCCTTCGCGAAGATGTCAAAGGCCATTGCTGTGGAAAATTCAAAAAAGGTCAGTTCCCTTTCTCTGCGCGGCGCATTTTTCACAGCCCGGTATGATTCCAGCACAGCCTTGTCTGAAACCGGCCGGTTATTGATGCAGATTCTTTCGTTAAAACGCACCAGATGGGGAGAGGTGTAAAGCCCGGTGCGGAATCCTGCCAGATGCAGGATAAAGGCCAGGGTGGATGCCACAGATCCCTTGCCGTTGGTTCCCGCGACATGAACGGTTCTGAAGCTGTTCTGCGGATTCCCCAGGTAACTGAGAATACCGGAAATGGTATCCAGTCCCAGTATGATGCCAAAACGCTGGAGACCATACATTGCCTCCAGACATTGGGTATATTCGCTTTTTTCTGTCATGGCTGATCCTGTCATCCGGATTGGAGAAAACAGATAATAGTCAGAAAACGCTTTCCGCACTCCGGCACGGATGCATCAGAAATACGTTTTGTGCAAAAAAACCCGGTCAGAACAGAAACTGTCCTGCCGGGCCGCGTAAATACATTCTGCCACTATCTGGTGCTGCTGTATCTGCGTCTGGAAGCCGCAATTCTCTGCCGTCTCACAGCCTCGCGCTCTTTCCGACGCCGGTATTCGCTCGGCTTTTCATAGCTTTTTTTCAGCTTCAGCCGTTTGAAAAGACCGTCATTCTGAATCTTTTTCTTGAGAATGCGCATGGCCTTTTCCAGGTCGTTGTCAATAACTCTGACTTCGATAGCTTTCAAACTTCTTCGCCCCTTTCTTTCCACCTGTCCAAGAATAACTATATATTTTCCGGTGGTTATTTTCATCTTTAAACATAAACATAATTTTATACAGCAAACTGTCCGGGTTTGCAAGAGATTTTTTGATTCTGCATAAAAAAACCCGCCTTCCGACCGGATGAAAGGTCAGGCAGCGGGTTTTTTTTCCAAACATATACAAAAGATTCCGCTGCTCACAGAGAAACAGGCAGCGGAATCCGGTATCAGAACTACAGTTGGGAAAGCAGTTCGTCTTTTACCTGATTGATGGGTTTGCTCCCGTCAACTGTCACATATTTCATGGATTTGTCGGTTTTGGCAAGATCCCTGAAATAATAGGCCGAAGCCAGTGTGCCGGTATTGGTGTCATAATAAATGGAATGCCGTTTGTCAATGGCAGCCTCATCCTGATCATCGGCACGGGTGGACAGTGCGCCGCCGCAAACCCGGCATTTGTCCCCATTGGGTTTGATCGCGTCAATAAAAATGTTGTTGGGATGGTTGTTGTCATTGGCGCAGAGTCTGCGACCCATGATTCTGTCTTTGGCAATCTTTCTGTCCAAAAGGATTTCCACCACAAAATTCAGCTTGATGCCTGCTTTTTTCAGAGCCTCATCCAGTTTCTGCGCCTGCACTTTGTTGCGGGGGAAGCCGTCCAGCAGCCAGCCGCCTTTGCAGTCATCTTTCTGCAGACGATCCAGAATCATGGGAATGGTGATCTCGTCGGGAACCAGATCGCCTTTGTCAATATAGGCTTTGGCTTTCTTTCCCAGCTCCGTGCCGCCCTTGATGTTTTCACGGAAAATCGCACCGGATTCGATGTGCGCGATCTTGTATTTGTCTTTAATCAAAGTTCCCTGTGTTCCCTTGCCGCTGCCGTTGGGCCCGAAAATCAAAATGTTCATGTTTTTCCTCTCTGAAGTAAAAAAAGTGAATGATTCCTGTCTGACATTCCCCTTACACCAATGACCCGAAGGTCACAAACAAAAAAGAATCAGGATATACAATATTCTGATTTTCATAATGATATACCGGTTTCCTCCCGGAGACCGGCTTTTTCCAAAAAAATATTCCACGGTTTAGTATAAAATCAGTGCTGTATTGTCAAGGAGATAAAAATTTCTGAGAAAAATTTTTTTCAAAACCTGAGGTCATGGACGGATACCTTTCATTGGGATTGACAGATGATGTTTGTCATAATACAAGACAGATGCAGCACAAAAATATTTTTTCCGTTTTTCTCATTCCTCTGTTTTTCGCGGGAATCCGGACAGGATTCGGAAACAGACAGAAACTTTTTCTGCATTCTGTCAGGAAAGGCCCCCCGTTTTCCGGATGATTCCTGAGAAAAGCCGGATGTGAAACAGCGGATCCCCCCGATCCGAAAGATCGGAGACAGAGACTGCCATCTGACAGGAGATACCCTATTTATGATACTGATTATTGACTTTGGATCACAGTACAACCAACTGATTGCGCGGCGGGTAAGGGAAAACCATGTGTACTGCCGAATCGTGCCCCCCACAGTCGGGCTGGATGAAATCCGGAAACTCAGTCCCGAAGGCATTATCCTTTCGGGCGGGCCTTCCAGCATTTATGAAAAAGACAGCCCCAGGGCGAATGCAGAAATTCTGAAAATGGGCATTCCGGTACTGGGAATCTGTTACGGAATGCAGTTTATGATTCACACCCTGGGCGGAAACATAAAAGGCGCGGGGAAACGGGAATACGGATTTGCGCAGTTGCATATCACGAAAAAAGAAGGACTTTTTCACGGCATTGAAGAAAATTCGGTACAGTGCTGGATGAGTCACGGCGATTCCGCGGAAGGCCTGCCAGAAGGGTTTGAAATCACCGCATCCACTGAAAACACGAAAATAGCGGCCATTGCCCATACATCCGGACAATATCACGGGCTGCAGTTCCACCCGGAAGTGGAGCATACTCCCAGGGGCCGGGAAATGATTCGGAACTTCCTGTTCCATATCTGCGGATGCGTTCCTTCCTGGACCATGAAATCCTTTGCCAAAGAGGCTGTTGCCCAGGTGCGGGAAAGTGTGGGGGACGGCAGGGTGATTCTCGGACTCAGCGGCGGCGTGGATTCCTCGGTTGCAGCCCTGCTTATCCATAAGGCCATCGGCCACAGCCTGACCTGCATTTTTGTGGACAACGGCCTGCTGCGCAAAGACGAGGCTGTCCAGTTGAAACAAAGGCTTACCCAGCATCTGGATATCAGCATCCGCTTTGTGGACGCGTCCGAAAAATTTCTGCATGAACTCAAAGGCGTCACAGACCCGGAACAAAAGCGCAAAATCATCGGCAGGGTGTTCATGGAGGTGTTCGAGGTCGAAGCCCAAAAAATCGGAAATGCTCAGTTTCTTGCCCAGGGAACCCTTTATCCGGATATTATCGAATCGGTTTCGGCTTTTGGCGGCCCGACCGCAGTGATCAAATCCCACCATAATGTGGGCGGACTGCCGGAAAAGATGAAGCTGAGTCTGGTGGAACCCCTGAAATATCTTTTCAAGGACGAGGTGCGGGAGTTGGGAACAGAACTGGGACTGGATGAGGAAATGGTATGGAGACAGCCTTTTCCCGGCCCGGGACTGGCCATCCGGGTGCTGGGCGAGGTGACCGCTGACCGTCTTGCCATCCTCCGGGAGGCTGATGCAGTTTTGCTTGATGAAATCCGAAAAAACGGTTATTATCGCAAACTCTGGCAGTCCTTTGCCGTACTGCTGCCCATCAAAAGTGTGGGTGTGATGGGGGATCACCGGACCTATGAAAATATTCTGGCTGTGCGGGCTGTAACCAGCAGGGATGCCATGACTGCGGACTGGGCAAGACTGCCCCATGAGCTGCTGGCCAGCATCTCGAACCGGATTATCAATGAAGTCAAAGGGGTGAACCGGGTGGTGTATGACATCAGTTCCAAACCGCCTGCCACCATTGAATGGGAATAGATTATGGAAAAAAAAACAGGTTTCAGGATCGGGCTGGATGATGAGGAAGAGGAAATTCCGCCTCCTTTTGTCCGGACCGCAAAAGACAGCATTCAGCCCCGGACTCGGGCAGGAACAGCAGCAGATACCCTCCGAATGGGAAAAATCAACAGGCGTCTCATCCTGCTGGCCATTGTGCTTCCCTGTCTGTTTGCCGGAGCCCTGTATTATGTTTATGCAGACATCGGCAGACAGATTGTGCGGTCAGAGCAAACCAGAACGCAGGCTGAAGTTCAGGCTGTTTCCCAGGCACTGGATGCCAAATCAGCGGAACTGACGGCACAGTATGAGCAGATTCAGAAAAGTCTGACCGAAAAGGAAGAGCCTTTGAAAGAGGCGTTTCTGGTGTTTGAAAAAACTTCCGCATCCCTTGTGGAAAAACTGAAAAAAGTGGAAGAAAACCTGCACAAATTCAATGATTCCAAAGCATCCAAAGAATCTCTGGAAAACCTGAAAAAGGAAACCGGGGGACAGATGAAGGGCATGACGGACAAAGTATCGGAAATTGCAAAAAACTTTGCACCGCTTGCGCAGGATTTGAAGAAAATGGGGGAAGGACTCACAGCGGTGAATGCGGAGATGGAAAAACTGAAGGCTGCCCTGAAAAATCCGGACAGCGATCTCAAAGCATTGACTCAGGACATGAGCCGTCTGAAAACGGATATTGTGGACATGCTGTCTGAAACCATTGACCGGAAATCCCTGAACACTGCCCTTGCCGTTCAGCAAAGACAGACTCAGAAAGAGATGGATATCCTGACCAAAAGTTTGGATGAAAAAGACAAAACCATCCGGGCCCTCCAGAAACAGATGGCAGATTTGGAAAAGCGGGTCAAATCCCTGGCCGCAAGACCTTTGGGAACGCCCAAACCCGGAACCATACTGGAGCAGGATATTCAGTGACTCACCTTGTGCAGACTTTCCAAAAAGCGGCGAACTGCTGTATCCATCCGTCATTGTGGCGAAAGCCGGAATCCAGTAAGTTGAACTGATTCCGGATACCGGCTTTCGCCGGTATGACGACAGTGCGTAACATCAGTAATGAACTACCTGCTTTTTTTAGGGAATCCGCAGGGGCGACCGGCCGGTCGCCCCTGCAGTGGGCAGATTGTTTTTTGGACAATCCCTAACTC
>CAZDIU010000097.1:0-15877 GCA_964505535.1 uncultured Desulfobacterales bacterium
ACCATGGTTCCCCTGCCCCGTTTCTCCACGGTGGCAGGCATTCCCATCACGGAACTGCTGCCCCAGGATCGCATTGATGCACTGGTGAAAAGAACTGCCAACGGCGGAGCCGAAATCGTAAGTCTGCTCAAAACCGGCAGTGCGTTCTATGCACCGGCCTCCTCTGCAGTGGAAATGGCAAAATCCATTCTGTATGACAAAAAACAGATTCTTCCCTGTGCAGCCTATCTGCAGGGAGAATACGGCTACAACGATCTGTTCATCGGTGTGCCCGTGAAACTGGGCAAGGGCGGTGTGGAGGAAATCATTCAGATCAAGCTGACTGCTGAGGAAAAAGCCAAACTGGACAAATCCGCCGCGGCCGTTCAGGAACTCAAGAACGTGCTGGCAAAGCTGAAATAACTCAGAGGTTTCAAATCAATTAAACCCCAGGGGTTTAAAATTCTGCGGAAGCGGGTTAAATCTGCTGAAAATTCCCCTCCATTGAGGGAGGGGAAACAACACCTTTATAAAATAATGTTTTCACCCTCCCCCTGCCCCTCCCTCAATGGAGGGGAGCCCACCGGATTCTGCCGGAACGCTCTGTATATGGCCTCGGCAGTGTGCTGACTGATTCCGGGCGCATTTCCCAGTTCTTCGGGAGATGCGGCCCGGATTTTTTTTATGCTTCCGAAATGCTTCAGCAAAGCCTTTTTCCGCTCCTTTCCCACCCCCGGAATGCTGTCCAGTGCGGAAATGACCGCTGTTTTGCCCCGGCGTTTGCGCTGAAAGGTGATGACAAAGCGGTGCGCCTCATCCCGGATGCGCTGGAGAAAAAAAAGCAGATCCGCATCCCGTGAAAAATTGATTGGATTGGCCCTGCCCGGAAGATAAATTTTGTCTTCGGTTTCTCCTGCGGATTCATCTTTTTTGGCAATGCCGATAATCTCAAACTGTCCCAGTATTCCCAACTCTTTCAGAACTGCCACAGCAATGTGCAACTGGCCTTTGCCGCCGTCCACCATGAGCAGATCCGGGTATGGCTGTGAGTCCTCCCCTTTTCCGTATCTTCTTTTCAGAACCTCGGCCATGTATGCGTAATCATCGGGCTGGGTCACTGTCCGGATTTTGTATTTCCGATACGCGGCTTTCAGGGCTTTTCCTTTTTCAAACACCACCATCGCGCTGACCGGATTGGTTCCGGAAAGATGGGAATTGTCGAAACATTCAATCCGTTCCGGGACCAGGAAAATCCGGAGACGTTTCTGCAGCCGCAGCAGCAGATCTTCTCCGGCTTCGGCCAGAGAAGTCAGGCGGTGCAGTTCCTCTTCCGCATTGCGTGCGGCCATTTCCGCAAGCCGGGCTTTTTCTCCCCGCTGCGGATGCAGAATGCTGACTTTTTCTCCTTTGAGTTCCCCCAGCAGATTTTCCAGCAGAGCGGAATTTTCCGGGAGAACCGGAACCAGTATTTCTTTGGGAACAAAACCGGAGGATTCATAATGCTGCCGGATAAAGGCTTCCATGATTTCCTGATCTGATGCAAGGGTTTCGGGAAGATCAAAATGCCGGGAGTCAATCAGGTATCCCCCGCGCACAGACAGGCAGGTAATCACGCAGCGGGATGGCCCGGCAGCAAGTCCCAGCACATCCCTGTCCATGAAATCCGCAGATACAATCACCTGTTTTTCCAGCGTTCTTTCAATGGCAAACATTCTGTCCCGCAGTTGCGCGGCTTTTTCAAATTCCTGTTTTTCCGCGGCTTTGGCCATCTCTTTTCTGATTTTCTGCAACAGATCGGGCGCACGGCCTTTGAGAAAAAGAATCACCTCTTTGACGATTTCCCCGTACTCCTCCTGCGTAACATCCAGGCAGCAGGGGCCGAGACAGCCGCCCATCTGATAATTCAGGCAGGGACGGGTGCGGGTTTTGAAAACACTGTCTTTGCATTTGCGCAGTTTAAAGGTTTTGTTGATAATCTTCAGTGTCCGCGCGACAGCGCCCTGAGCCGTGAAAGGGCCGAAATACAGCGCTCCGTCTTTGTTCGTTTTCCGCACCAGTGTCAGAGCGGGATAGGCAGCTTTGGGATCAAGGCGCAGGGAGGGATAGCGTTTGCCGTCTTTGAGGATGACATTGTAGCGGGGGTTGTGGCGCTTGATCAGGTTGGATTCCAGCACCAGCGCGTCATTTTCCGTACCGGTGACAATGGTTTCAAAATCCGCAATTTTGCTGACCAGGATTCCGGTTTTCAAATCCGGATGATCAGGCCGGGTGAAATAGGAGGAAAGCCGTTTTTTCAGATTCCCGGCCTTGCCCACATAAATCACCTTTCCGCGTTCATCCTTCATCAGATAGACGCCCGGATCAGAAGGTGCTTCAGTCAGGTTTTCACGGAGTTCGGGCATAGATTCTGTGCATACAGTTTCATCAGGGGCAATAACCTGCTGTGTTCTTTTTCTTTGAAACATTGGATCATTACAGTATATTATCTTTTCATACGATAAAAGTCAAACGCGGATCGCGGGATACAAAGAGAGTTTTCAAAAATAACAGCAGAATATTTCCCGGACTGTCAAACGGGAAATTTGGCAATGATAAGCGTTGCATTCCGCTGTGTCCGGATGTATTGTTTGCATATATGGAGAAGAAATTTTCCCATGAAAGAAAGAAAAACATGAAAAAAACATCCAAATCCGGCAAAACCCGGTGGCACATTCTGCTGGGGAAACTTCTGCAGGAACTTCTGGAGCCTCTGGGCATCACGGTTTACACAGAGTTTTCCGTAATGGCGGCTGCACCCAGAGCGGACATTCTTCTGATCCGGAAGAAGCGGAGGAAATGGACTGAGGAACAGCTTCGCTTTCTGCCTGACGGCATCAGGGACAGCAGCGCGGAGCATATTCTCCTTGAGTTCAAATACACGGAATCTGTCAGCAGAAAAACCTTCCGGCAGATACTGGGGTATGAAACTTTTTACACACAGTCCCACAACCTGACAGAGAGCGATGTGCAGTCCTTTGTCATCACTGCAAAAACACCTGAAGGGGCAGTTCTGGGGGACATCGGATATTTCCCGTCCGGGAAAAAGGGCGTGCATCGCCATGATTTCTGGATGCTGGAGGAAATCCCCCTGATTTGTCTCAATGAACTGACAGACGAACCGCACAATGCGTTTGTCAAATGCTTTGCCAGCCGGAAAAAAGAGAAGACTGCGGCTTTCAGCGCACTCAGGCTGCTGGGATTCAGAACCCTGCGCGCACAGGTTCAGTGGATTGTGCAGGGTCTTATGTTTCTTTCAGAAAAAGGAGGACGTATGGAGACAATGGAACTGACCCCTGAAAAGGTCACGGAACTGGGAAAAATGTGGGCTGATCTGATTCTGTCCGGCATGTCACCGGATGATGTGCTGTCCAGATACAGCCCCGATGATATTCTGTCCAGATACAAACCTGAGGAACGTCTGCGGGGACTCGGCCCTGAAGAGCGTCTGCGGGGACTCGGCCCTGAAGAGCGTCTGCGGGGGCTCACAGAGGAGGAGATCGAGGCTTATCTCCTGAAAATAAAGAAAAAAGGCAGAAAAAAAAGTAAGTGATCTGTTTTGGAAACTGACAGAAAATATTTCCCAGAGGACACGGCCGGAAAATGTTTGTCCGAAAAACCCTGAGGGTTTCCAAAACCCTCAGGGTTTTCAGGCAGCAATCTTTATCTTAAAAACTGTCAGGAAAAAACAGGGGATAACAGATTTTCACAGAAAGGAAACCGTTATAGGAGTTACGCAGTTGGTTTTTCAAGTATCTGATTTTTAAAGAACCGGCTTTGTGCAGTGCAACATTAGCTTCCATAAAAATCAGCATGTTAAAATTCAACTGCGTAACTCCTGCGTTAAATACAGTGATATTTTTTTTCAAATAATATCAAGCTGTTTTTATGAATAATTTCAGTCTTCCGAACTTTCAGTTCAGACTCCGATATGCTTAACCTGACGGCAGCAATGCCCTTCAGGGAAGAATGCCTGAAAACCACGCGGCCGCGCGTTCCGCAATCTTGGCCCGGTGCGCGGGATTCAGGAACATATGATCCGCATCCGGAATGATTTCCAGTTCTATGCCCGGATTCCGTTCTTTTGCCTCCAGCGCATTTTTCACCGGTATCACCTCATCTTTGTCCCCGTGTATCACCATCAGGGGAATTTTGAACCCGGCAACGGTTTCTGCAAGATCATATTTCTGCATATCTGTGAAAAAATCTTCCCCCAGTTCCAGTTGTCTGCCCCGGCTGACAAAAGACACTTTTCCGGTCTGCCGGAGTTCCTCCATCTGTTCATCGCTGAAAAGATGGGAAATTCTGCCCTTTCCCAGCCTTCCTGCCAAAGCGCACACAGCTTTGATGTTCAGAGATTTGGCAGCCATGCGATCTGCCGCAAGAACGGCAATGGCCGCGCCCATGCTGTGTCCGCCTGCGGCAAAACGGAAAAATCCCTGATCTGAAAGGAAATTCATGGCCTGTTTCATTTCTGCAATATGCCGGGTGTAGGAGGTATGGGAAAAATCCCCCTCACTCTGGCCGTTGCCGGAAAAATCAAAGCGCAGGGATGCAATGCCTTTCTCTTCCAGTTTTTTGGAAATATCCCGCAAAATCGAGGTGTGCCGGGAACAGGTGAAGCAATGCCCCCAGAGAACGGCCCGGTCTGTGGGAGATTCCGGCACATGCAGGGTTCCTGCCAGTTTTTCGCGGTATTCATTGAGAAAATTCACTGTTTTTTCCATTACTCTTTCACCCTTGCAAAAAAGCCGGTTTCTGCGCCCGGAAGCCGGATGCGGAAACCGGTTTTTTCCCTGTCACCGACAATCACGCCTCCGGAAACCGTATGAATCCAGATTTTTCCTTCCCGGATTTCCCATCGGAATTCCGTTGTGTTGTCTTCCACTGTCCAATTTCCCTTGTGATCCGGTTTGAGTTCCAGATTTACGTTTACCGTTTTTTTTCCCCCTTTTGCACTGCCAATCACCGCCTCATAGGTTCCGGCCAGTTCCGGGTCCCCGGATTTTCCGCACCCTGTCATCAGCACACAGCAGACAATTGCAGCCAGCATTTTCAGACTGCTGAGAAATCCAAGTCTCATGATTCCATTTCCTTTAATCCAAAAGATATTTTTTCCAGATGAAACAGTCGGTCAAAAGAATAAATATGAAGGCACATGGCCAGCCATATCAAATCTCTTGCAAGGGTTTTCCAACTGATGGTATCTCCCACTGTGCTGAAACATCCGCAGCTTATGGGAGAATCCCGAAGCAGATTGACAGCCACCCCAACGGTGAAGATCAGCATGAGAAAAGCAGTTATCACAGACATGGACTTCACCCGTATGCCCAGAGCCAGACAGATGCCGCAGATCAGTTCCATCCAGGGAAGGGTCACAGCCATCAGGTTCACGCCCCAGTGGGGAACCATGCGGTAACTGGCAATGCTTTCGGCAAATTCCGCGCTGTAATTGATCTTGTACATGCCTGCATCCACAAAAATCCAGGCAATGTACAGACGGAAAAGCAGCGCTGGCACAGGATGGGTGAAAATTTTATTTATCTTTGAATAAAGGGACATACTGCCCGTAACCCTCTTTTTTCAGATCCTCTTTGGGAACAAATCGCAAAGCCGCTGAATTGATGCAGTAGCGCAGTCCGGCAGGTTTGGGCCCGTCCGGAAACACATGCCCCAGATGGGAATCCCCATACCGGCTTCTCACTTCGGTGCGGGTCGTGAACAGACTTGTGTCCTGCTTTTCCACAATATGCCTGCTTTCCAGAGGCCTGGTGAAACTGGGCCAGCCTGTGCCGGAATCAAATTTGTCAATCGAACTGAACAGAGGTTCGCCCGATACCGCATCCACATAAATGCCTTCTTTTTTGCTGTCCCAGAAAGCATTCTGAAAAGGCGGCTCGGTTCCCTCCTCCTGTGTCACTTTGTACTGGAGGGGACTCAGTTTTTCCCGGAGCACGTCATCTTCGGGTTTTGCACAGTTCCCTTTTTCCGGAGTCCCGGATTCATCGCTCCAGACTTTTTTGAGAAACTGATCCCGTCCGGAATGGTAACGGTAGGTATTATACCGCAGCGGATTTTTTCTGCAATACCCCTGATGATATTCCTCTGCGGGCCAGAACTCCCTGACCCCGATGATTTGGGTGGCAACGGGTTTGTCAAAACGGCCTGATGCGGCCAGCTTTTCTTTGGATTTCTCTGCCGCAGTCCTTTGATTCTCACTGTGGTAAAAAATCGCAGTCCTGTACTGCTTTCCCCTGTCCGCAAACTGGCCTCCGCTGTCTGTGGGATCAATGTGTTTCCAAAAAACATCCAGCAGTTGTTCATAAGATACACGGGCCGGATCAAAATGCACCTGCACGGCTTCGACATGGCCGGTTTCTCCGGAGCAAACCTCTTCATACGTGGGATTTTTTTCCTCTCCGCCCGTGTATCCGGAAACCACCCGGATCACCCCTTCCACTTTTTCAAAATCCGATTCCACGCACCAGAAACATCCTCCGGCAAACGTGGCTGTCTGCATATTTGTGCTTTGCTGAGTCATGTCTTTGCCCTCCAGGGCATTTCGGCCTGCCTCCGCGGACAAAAGAGCGGGGAACAGGCAGAGGCCCATAAGTGTAATCACAACGGCATGTTTCATTTTCATATCATCCTTTCCTGTCCGGGCAGCCGGACACTGCAGGGTTCTGATCTGCACCCCGGCATTCACCGGAGAGCAGAAATCTGTCACAAAACATAACAATGATTCATATTCTGGCAAGTCCGGACACCCTGAGACTGGAGAATCCTCACAGGTGAATTTTTTTATTGTAATATCTTCTGAGATTCTATATTTTCTGTGTGCACAGACAGAAAAAAATATTTGCCGGGAAATCCCTGCCTGCCCCAAGTTCCGCTTTTCAGAGTTGCGGAGAGGAATTCTGATGGTTTGCGCAGCACATCCTGCGGGTTTGCAGGGAAAGTATTGCATACCCCGATCAGTTCTGAAAGGTGGATATGGACAAAAAAGGAAAACTGCTTGTCGTTGATGATGAACCCCAGATTCTCAGAATGCTGACCAGTCTGCTTGAAAAACTTTCCTATTGTGTGCAGTCGGCAGGTTCCGGAGAGGAAGGGCTCAAGATTCTTGAAAAGGAATCTGCCGATATTCTGATTACAGATATTCAGATGCCCGGCATGGACGGCATTGAACTCATGAAACGCGCCCGTTCTCTGGATCCTGATCTGCAGATAATGATCGTCTCCGCTTACGGGGACATCAAAACTGCCATTGCCGCAATGAAATACGGCCCATTCAATTATCTCCAGAAGCCTTTTCAGATTGAGGAAGTGGACATGTCTGTTTCGCAGGGCATGGAAAGAGTTCGTCTGATTCGGGAAGTCCGGCAGAAACAGGAACAACTGGAAAGGAGCAATGAACAGCTCCGCAAAGAGATGGCAGAACGGATACAGGCGGAAAAAGAACGGGATTTGCACCGGCAGCAACTGATTCAGGCTGAAAAAATGGCGTCTTTGGGGATTCTGGTGTCCGGCATTGCCCATGAAATCAATAATCCAAACAATTTCATCACGATGAATACGCCGATTCTGGCAAGGGCATGGCAGAGCATTGTTCCGGTTCTGGACAGAGATGCCGCGGAAAAAGGGGATTTTGATGCGGGCGGTATACCCTGGTCTCAGATGCGGGAAAATGTTCCTGCTCTGTTTTCAGGAATTTCTGAAGGTTCCCTGAGAATTCAGCGCATTGTCCGGGATCTGCGGGAATTTGCACGGATGGATACGGAAAACAGAAAGGAAGCGGTGGACATAAACCGGGTGGTCAGCAGTGCTGTCACGCTTGCAGGCAGTCTGATCCGAAAATCCACCAGTTGTTTCAGCATGGATCTTGCTGAAAATCTGCCGGAAATCAGGGGAAATTTTCAGAAACTGGAGCAGGTGGCAGTCAGTCTGATCCAGAACGCATGTCAGTCCCTTCAAACCCATGAGAATGCCATCCGGATTTCCACATCCTTTCATGAAGACAGGCAGAAGATTGAGGTAAGGGTTGCGGATGAGGGAATCGGTGTTGCGGAAAAAGACATTCCCCGCATACTGGACCCTTTTTTCACAACACGCCGGGACAAAGGCGGAACCGGACTTGGTCTGTCCGTATCAGCCACCATTGTTCAGGAACATGGCGGGGAAATCGATGTGCAAAGCAGGGAAGGGGAAGGCACGGTCTTCAGGGTGTTCCTGCCGATAAAAGGGAGAAAAAAAACTGTAAAAATTCTGGTGGCTGATGATGAAAAACTGTTCAGAGAACTTTTGGTGCAGGCGTTATGCGCTGAGACTGCTTATCTGGTTCAGGAAGCAGCAGACGGTGTGGAAACCTGCATCATGCTCGGAAGAGAAAAACCGGATCTTCTGATTCTGGATATTCAGATGCCAAAAATGAGCGGACTGGAACTGTGCCGGAAAATTCGTTCAGACCATACGTTGACAGATATGAAGATAATCATTTCCACCGGATTTCCGGATTCTCCGGAAGTGAAAGAGCTTGCTGGAATGGGATTTGTCCATATTTATGAAAAAACATCTCATATCCGGGAACTTCTGAATATGGTGGAAACTGTGCTAGGGGCTGGGGATTGGGGACTGGGGAGTGGGAAGGTGCGGGATGTTAATTTGACCTCGAAACCCTGTCCCCCAATCCCCAATCCCTAACCCCCTGTTCCCTCTCACTTTTGGGAGGAACTGATGGACAAAAAACACATACTGATCGCTGAGGATGAATATCACAACCGCATGACCCTTTCCCTGATACTCAAAATGTCGGGATATGAGGTGACAGAGGCGGAAAATGGCCTGATCGCACTGAAGAAACTGGAAGAAATGCAGAAACAGGGACGTCTTCCGGATCTTTTGATCACAGACATTCAGATGCCTGAGATTACAGGTATGGAACTGATTGACAGACTTCGTGAGAGCAATATCCGGGTTCCTGTTCTGGTAATGACCGGATACGGAGACAAGGAAACTGTCATTGAACTGATGAGAAAAGGCTGTTCTGAATATATTGACAAACCCTTTGGGCCGGATGAAATGAGTGAGCGGATCAGAAGAGTGCTGGAAATGCAGGAAAAGGCACATGCAGAAAGGGAAAAAGAGATTGCACAGGAAAAATCCGAACTCAGCCGTGAAGCCCAGTCCTACCGCATGCATTTTGAAACCCTGCGATCTCAGGTGGATTTGGCGGTGGAAAGTTACAAAACCCTGATTCAGACCGGTGACATACGGGACAGGGTCAGAGCGGTTTACCGTCACAGACCGTTCCGGGAACTGGGCGGAGATTTTCTGGATATGCGCCCCACTGCCGAAGGATGCGACATTCTCATCGCGGATGTGGCAGGCCATGATATGGGAGCCTCCTATCATACCATACTGCTTAAAGCCTTTTTTGAGGAAAACTGCCGCACCGGAAATGACGGACACACTTTTTTCCGCATCCTGAACCGGCAACTGACGGATGAGGGAAAAAATGAACGCATGGTGACTGCGCTTTTTCTGCGTCTCAGTCTGGAAAAAATGCAGGGGGAAGTCATATCCGCAGGTCATCCGCCGCTTATGCGCCTCAGCCCCCTGACCGGAGAAGCGGAATTTATGTTTTTGGAAGGGGATGTTCTGGGAATGAAAGAAGATTCCGAATTTGGAACCAAATCATTTTCTCTCAATTCCATGGACCGGTTTTTTCTTTACACGGACGGACTGATCAATGCATGCACAGTGGACGGGGAAAGCGGAAACCGGCACAGACTGACAGAAACCGGGCTTGGTCTGCTTGTGAAAAAGTTCAGCGCACTGCCTATAGATGAGATGATCAGCAGGATTGAAGACATTTTCACAGGCATTTCCGGTTACAAATTAAATGATGACATGCTGATTCTGGGTCTGGAAATTCCCTGAACACTGCTCCTGACATAATCGCCAATTTTCCGGACGGTTCTGTGCGGATTTCAAAATTCGGTGATTTGGATCCGAAGTGAGACTGCCACTGAAAATGACTGTCCTGTCCGTATCATGAGGAAAACAGTATGTTCAATATGACTGAGGATACCGGTTCTGTGAGCTTTATTTTTTCCTCGGAAATGCAGCTTGCCGACCGGGTTGTGCGTATTGCCAGAAATTTCATGGAAGATCTTTCTGTGTCCAATTTTTCGGAATTCAGACTGGTTCTGCGGGAGCTGCTGATCAATGCCATTGAGCACGGAAACAGAAATGACTGTCAGAAAACAGTCAACTGCTGCATTGATCATCTGGACGGAACCCGTTTCCGGATTATTGTGGGGGATGAGGGGGAAGGTTTTGATTACAAATCCCTTGCTGCCGAACTGTCAGATGATCCCCGTCAGATTCGGAGACGGGGCTATGCCCTGATCCGCAGCTTTGCAGATCGGCTGGAATTCAATGAAAAAGGCAACTGGATTACGGTCTACATCACGGTTGTGCAGAAAACCCATTTTCATGTCTCAGCAGACAGAGACTGGCAGGTTGTCACACCCACAGGTGACATCACCGCGTCCAATGCCGAAGAATGCCGCAAAATCCTGGTGGAACTCGCGGATCAGGGGCATCGGAAATTCCGGTTTGATTTGAGCAGGGTGGAGGATGTGGATTCGGTGGGGCTGAGTCTGCTGATTATTTTCTCCAAAATGCTTGACAAAAAAGGGGAAGAAAAAAGGCTTGAAATCCTCAATCCCCGCAAAAGTCTGGAAAATCTTCTGCGCATGACCCGCATTGACCGGATATACAGGGTTGTCAGTGGGGAACAGGGGTTGGGGATTGGGGGGTAGGGATTAGAGGGTAAACCGTATGCTCAGTGCTCTGTCAAAAAAGTTTGGTTCTTCAATCTGTTTTGCGGGAACACCGGATTCCGGCTTTCGCGGGAATGACGTCATGCCTGCGAAAGCAGGCATTCGGAAAAATTTCCCGCAAAAATCCTTGAAGAACCAAAAGTTTCTTCATATTTTGAGGAGTACAAACTGAAAAGTTTGGATGCTGCGAATTTTGCCAGACTTTCAGGCTTCGACGTGAGACTTCGGCGTGAGCTCAGTCGAACGTTCAGCCGAACGTTTGGCACTCCGGTGCTGTTTTTTTGAATGTGAAAGAATTTTTTTGACAATCCGCGCAGGGGAACTCTGTCCCCCCAATCCCTGTCCCCTTAAAACCCCGCATCCCCCAGGAACAGGATTTGTTATGGATGAGAACCGGGAACTTCTGGAAGAATTTGTGGCAGATGCCAAAGAGCATCTGGATACGGTGGAAGAGGATCTGCTGGCGTTGGAAAAGCAGAAAGACAGCCCGGATCGGGAAATTGTGGATCGGGTGTTTCGCGCGGTTCATTCTGTCAAGGGTGCGGCCGGCTTTTTCGGACTGACCAATATCAGTGAACTGGCCCATGTCATGGAAACCCTGCTTTCCCTGATCCGCACGGGGGAAATCCGCGCGGAATCCCGTTTTGTTGATGCGCTTCTGGCCGGGGCTGATCATCTGGGCATTCTGCTGGATGATGCGGACCACAGCAATGAAATCAATATTGCGGATATTCACAACCGCCTTTCCACGATTCTGGCGCAGGAACTGTCTCCGGAAGTAAAGGCTGAAATGGCCCAATCCCTGAAACTGTCTGACACGGCAGGCGAAGATACCGGTTTTGACATCAGTGCCTTCACCCTGAAAAATATTCCGGCAGGTGAGAATCTCTGGATACTGAAGTACAATCTCACCCAACTGGATCAGTCCGGCAGAAGACCGGTGAAGCTGATTCAGGAACTGCTGGAAGCCGGACATATCATTGACGCCAAAATCAGCCTGCATTCCGATGACTTGCGTCCGGGGCTTCCGGATGAGCCGCTGCTGTATGATGTCCTCTACGCCACAGAAATGAACGCGGAAGAAATTGGATCAGGACTTGGTGTTCGGGATGAATTTCTGATCCCTGTCCGGAAGATGAATGAAAAAAATCAGACTGATCTGCCATCTGCCCCACAATCTGCTGAAACCGGTACACAAGAGGACGCGGAAATTCAACGACTTGTCTCCCTGATCTCCGGTGGGGAACACGCTGACACTGTGCGCATCCATGTGGACATTCTGGACAGACTCATGATGCTGGTCGGCGAACTGGTGCTGATCCGCAATCAGAAACTTCTGACAGCAGACAGAGCGGAATTTCAGTCTCTTGCCCTTGCCAAACGCCTTAATACCGTTACTGCGGATCTGCAGGAGCGAATCATGCGCATCCGGATGCAGCCGTTGGACAGTGTGTTTGGCAGATTTCCGCGCATTGTCCGGGATCTGGGGCAGAGACTGGGCAAAAAAATACAGATTTCCGTCAGCGGTGCAGAGGTGGATTTGGACAGGACCATACTGGAATCCCTTATGGATCCCCTGACCCACTTAATCCGCAATGCCTGTGATCACGGCATTGAGTCTCCGGCAGAACGCATACAGGCGGGAAAACCGGAAAAGGGAATCATAACGCTGGGGGCCTGGCATGATGCAGGCCAGATTCATGTGGAAATTCGGGATGACGGACGGGGCATGTCTCCGGATTTCATTCGTAAGAAAATTTTGCAGAAAGGACTCAAAACAGAAGCTGATCTCAGGCAGATGAGTGAGCGGGAAATCCTTTCCCTGATTCTGATTCCCGGTTTTTCCACCGCAGACGCCATTACGGAAGTTTCCGGACGCGGGGTGGGGATGGATGTGGTGAAAACAGGCATTGAAAGTGCGGGAGGAAGTCTTGACATAGATTCTGTTCCCGGTAAGGGAACCCGGATTCACATCACTCTGCCCCTTACCCTTGCCATTATTCCCTGTCTGATTGTCCTGTCCGGAGGAAATCCCTGTGCCATTCCCCAGATCTGCATTGAGGAACTGGCCTGCCTGTATGAGGATCACGGTATGCACATTGAATGTGCTGGGGATCAGGAGGTGTACCGGATGCGGGAAACACTGCTGCCCATGATTCGCCTTTCGGAAGTGCTGAACCGGCCTGAACCCTTTACAGAGAAAATTCGGGCTGAGATTGCAGAAAGATATGGGAGGAATGTGCCCAAAAATGAAGAAAAATCCTCAGCAAAGGCCATCTGTTTTGCGGTTCTCAAAACCGGATCCGGACGCTTCGGGCTGATTGTGGATGACATTGTCGGAACCGAGGAAATTGTGGTCAAACCCATGCACGGAAGCCTCTCAGGGCTGGGAATCTATGCCGGAGCCACGGTTATGGGGGACGGCAGAGTGGCCCTGATTCTGGATGGCGGAGGAATTGCTGAGCACACGCGAATTGCCCATTTTCAAAGCAAATTCCAGGATGTGTCCGTGAAAAACCGGAAAAGCGATTGGTCTGAGGACATCCTTTTGTTCAGAAACGGCAAAGATGAGCAGTTTGCCCTTTCCCTGTCCCTGATTCGGCGGATTGAAAAAATAAAATTTTCAGACAGGGAAAAAATTGGTGAAAATGAATTCATTTCCCTCAATGGAATTTCTGTGCAGATTCTCCGGCTGGACAAAGTGCTGCGCGTTTCTCCCTGCGTGGAGCAAGAGGAAATGTTTCTCATTGTTCCCAAACATGTGCATCGCCCTGTGGGTTTGCTGATCTCAGAGATCATTGATACGGAACGAACAGGAACGGAGCTGAATATCAGGACGTACAGGGAAGACGGTCTTCTCGGCACAGCCCTGATTCGCAGCCGCATGACCCTGTTTATTGACCTGTACCGCGTGATTGAAAAATTCACTTCCATGTGGGCTGAGATTCCGGACAAAGAAACCTCATCAGAAAAAAAGAGCAAAAAAATTCTGCTCGCGGAGGACACTCCCTTTTTCCGGCAACTGGTGAAAAATTATCTGGAATCTGAAGGATATGAAGTGGAAACTGCGGAAAACGGGCAGATGGGTCTGGAGAAACTGGAAAACAGCCGATTTGATCTTATTGTATCCGATATTGAAATGCCGGTGATGGATGGATGGAACTTTCTGCGGCAGGTACGGAATTCAGGCACACAGAAGGATATTCCTGCCGTTGCACTGACAGCGCTGGATTCGGAACAGACCCGGCAGAAAGCCAAAGAATGCGGTTTTGACAGATATGAGGTGAAAATAGACAAAAAGCGTTTTCTCAGCACAGTGTCAGAAATGCTGGGGACACAGTGCTGCTGAGTGAATTTAATTCTGACCGGGATTTCTCATCTGTTTGCCTGAACATTGCTGCCGGTTTTCTGCAATATGCAGTGCAAAAGAGCATCTGAGCATCTGGTCAGGGCAGACTTTTTCAGCCGCAGAGCGGCGCAGAGTCTGTGCCTGCACACAGGCCTTTTTCCGGATGAACCCGGAGCATGGCCGTTGTGACCCCCTGCCCCCGGAAACATGTCTTGACCGGATGCGGGATCGTGAGGGAAAACTGAAAATACTGTATCAAGGCAATGACGAATCGGTATCACACCGATTTTCCATTGATTTGATACAATACCGCCCCTTTTTCAGCGCCGGGTGCACCCGCGGTTCCCCTCGCTCCGGGAGGGGTCAGGGGAGGGGTGTCAGTTCAGCGGAATTGGGAAAAAAATGACTGAACTGTATAAACTCAATGGGGAATCAGTATCACACCGGTATCACAACAGTGCGCAAGGTGAGTTTTTGTCTTCTGATGATTTTGAGCAGTATGAATTTCTGCCACAGCATCCGGAATCTGTATGGAACTCTTTGAATATCAGTCTGAAAAAGATTTTGTGTCTGAAAAACCCCTGGCCGAAAGAATGCGGCCCCGAAGTCTGGACGATTTCATGGGACAGGAAGCGGTTGCCGGACCAAATTCCCTGATCCGTCATGCGGTGGAGTCGGATCATATCTTTTCCATGATCCTCTGGGGGCCTCCGGGGTGCGGCAAGACCACCCTGGCCGGGATTATTGCTGAACAGACGCGATCCCATTTCATCCCTTTTTCCGCGATTCTTTCCGGTGTCAAAGAAATTCGTGCTGTCATTGAGGAAGCCCGGCGACAGAGGCAGATATTCCGGAAGAAAACCATTGTGTTTGTGGATGAGATTCACCGTTTCAGCAAAAATCAGCAGGATGCCTTTCTCCACCATGTGGAAAGCGGACTGATTACCCTGATTGGTGCGACCACGGAAAATCCGTCCTTTGAAGTCATTGCCCCGCTTCTGTCACGGTGCCGGGTTGTTTCCCTCAAGCCCCTTTCAGAAGATGCTTTGGGAAATATCCTCCGCAGAGCATTGGAAAAAAGTATGGGAACATCCGGCATTTCCCTGAAACCGGAAGCAGCCTCCCATCTGATCCGCATTGCCGATGGCGATGCCCGTTCTCTCCTGAACAGTCTGGAGATTTCACTTCGCTTTGCACAGGCCGCCGGGATTGCGGAAATCAATCTGGAACATGCTGAAAAAGCTTTGCAAAAAACTTCTCTGCGTTATGACAAATCCGGCGAGGAGCATTACAGCCTGATGTCAGCTTTTCATAAAAGCATGCGGGGCAGTGATCCGGATGCAGCTCTTTACTGGCTGATCCGGATGCTGGAAGCAGGGGAAGATCCTTTTTATATTGCCCGGCGAATGGTGCGCTTTGCTTCCGAGGATGTGGGAAACGCGGATCCCTATGCACTGCGCGTGGCTCTGGATGCCAATGAGTCTTACCGCTTTCTGGGCAGCCCCGAAGGGGAACTGGCTCTGGCCCAGGCAGCGATCTACCTGGCAACTGCTCCCAAAAGCAACAGCATTTATGCTGCTTACGGAGAAGTGAGGGAGGTCATCCGGAACACCGGTTCCCTGCCGGTTCCTTTTCATATTCGCAACGCTCCCACGAATCTCATGAA